>CAZABN010000058.1:0-12784 GCA_964483345.1 uncultured Solirubrobacteraceae bacterium | reverse complement strand
GGCGAGCTGCGCGCGGCGCTCGACGCCCGCGTCGGGCAGATCGTGATCGACAACGCCGGAGACATCGACCGGCTGGAGCGCCTGACCGCGGGAGCGCCGGAGCGCCAGCCCGTGCTGATCCGCATCACCCCCGCCGTCGCCGGCGACACGCACGAGAAGATCTCGACCGGGCAGGCCGACTCCAAGTTCGGCGTCTCGCTGGCGCAGGCGCCGGCCGTGATCGAACGCGTGCGCGCCGTCGCGGGCCTCGACCTGCAGGGCCTGCACATGCACCTCGGCTCACAGCTGCACTCGCTCGAGCCGTTTCGCGCGGCGATCAGGGCGATCGCCGGGCTCGGCGAGTTCCCCGTCTACAACCTGGGCGGCGGACTCGGCGTGGCCTACACCGCCGATCAGCAGCCGCTCAGCACCGAGGAGTACGTCGGCGCGCTCGTCGACGCCGCCCGCGAGCACCTCGGTCCGGGCCGGCGGCTGCTCGCCGAGCCCGGGCGCGCGCTGGTCGCCAACGGCTGCGTCACGCTGTACAGCGTGATCGGCGTCAAGCACAACGTCTCGACCTGGGTCAGCGTCGACGGCGGCATGTCCGACAACCTGCGGCCGATGCTCTACGGCTCGCTCTACGAGGCCGAGATCGCCAGCAGGCTCGGGGGGACCACGCGCGTCCACCTCGCCGGCAAGCACTGCGAGTCGGGCGACGTGCTGATCCGCGACGCACTGCTCGACGATCCGCGGCCCGGCGACGTGCTCGTCACGCCGGTGACCGGCGCCTACGGCTACGCGATGGCCAACAACTACAACGGCGTGCTGCGCGCGCCGGTGATCTTCGTCAGCGGTGGCGAGGCGCAGGTGGTCGTGCGGCGCGAGACCTTCGACGACCTCAGCGCCCGCGACGTGTAGCGGTGGACGCGTCCCCGTCAGCGTCCGGGAAGCACCGGCGAGCGCGATGAGCGCCTTTCGCGTCGGCCTGCTCGGCCATGGCACCGTCGGCGGCGCCTTCGAGCAGCTGCTCGGTGAGCGCGCGGGCGCGGTCGCGCAGCTGACCGGCCGCACGCCCGAGATCGTCGGCGTGCTGACGCGCTCGCGCGGCGACTTCGACGAGATCCTCGAAGGCTCGGAGCTGATCGTCGAGCTGATCGGCGGCGTCGACCCCGCCCACGACTATGTTCGCCGCGCGCTGGACGGCGGCCGCCACGTCGTCACCGCGAACAAGCAGCTGCTCTCGCGCCACGGCGAGGAGCTGTGGGCGCTGGCCCGCGAGCGCGGCGTGCTGCTGGGCTTCGAGGCGGCGGTCGCGGGGGTGATCCCGGTCGTGCGGGTGCTGCGCGAGTCACTCGCCGGCGCGCACGTCGAGCGGATCCACGGGATCGTCAACGGGACGACCAACTTCATCCTGACGGAGATGACACGCACCGGCTGCGACTACGCCGACGCGCTCGAGCAGGCGCAGCGGCTCGGCTTCGCGGAGGCCGACCCCAGCGACGACGTGGGCGGCGCCGATGCGGCCGCGAAGATGGCGATCCTCGCGCGCCTCGCCTTCGGCGTGCCGGTGCACATCGACGACGTCCGCTGCGAGGGGATCACCGCGATCACCAGCGACGACATCGCCTATGCGCGGGAGTTCGGGCTGTCGCTGAAGCTGATCGGCACCGCCGAACGGCTCGCCGAGGGCATCTCGGTGCGCGTGCACCCCGCGTTCCTCTACGGCGGCCATCCGCTCGCGTCGGTCGGCGGCGCGTTCAACGCCGTCACCGTCGAGTCGGAGTCGATCACCGAGATCACGATGTCGGGACCGGGGGCGGGGGGGTCGCAGACCGCGAGCGCGGTGCTCGGCGACGTCGTCGCGGCGATCGGCGGGGCGCAGACGCTCGCGCCGGCGCTCGAGCCGCTGGCGGTCGTCGAGGACGAGGTGTCGGCCTTCTACCTGCACATGGAGGTCGATGACCGCCCCGGCGTGCTGGCGCAGGTCGCGCAGCTGCTCGGCGACGCCGGCGCGTCGATCAAGTCGGTCGTCCAGCAGGGCGTGGGCGGGCGCGCGCAGCTGACGATGGTGACCCATCCGCTCGAGCGCTCGCGGCTGGCGGTCGCGCTGCGCGCGATCGAGGCGCTGGAGCACGTGCGCGCGGCGCCGCGGGCGATCAGCGTGATCAACGAGGAGTTCGTATGACCCAGCCGCGCTCGGTCGGCGTGATCGAGCGCTACCGCGACCGGCTGCCGTTCAGCGCGACCGACCCGGTCGTGACGCTCGGCGAGGGCGGCACGCCGCTGGTGCTGGCCGAGCGCCTGTCCGAACGCGTCGGCGCGGAGGTCCACCTGAAGCTCGAGGGAACCAACCCGACCGGCTCCTTCAAGGACCGCGGCATGACCTGCGCGGTCTCAGCGGCGCTGCGCGAGGGGGCGCAGGCGGTGATCTGCGCGTCCACCGGCAACACCGCGGCGAGCGCCGCCGCCTATGCCGCGAAGGCCGGGCTGCGCGGCGCCGTGATCGTCCCGGACGGCAAGATCGCGACCGGCAAGCTCGCCCAGGCGCTCGTCCACGGCGCGCGCGTGATCGCCCTGCGCGGCAACTTCGACACCGCGCTCGAGCTGGTCCGCGAGCTGGCGCAGCGCCACCCGATCGCGCTCGTCAACTCGGTCAACGAATTCCGCCTCGAGGGACAGAAGACGGCGGCCTTCGAGCTGCTCGAGGACCTCGACGACCGCCTCGACGCGCTCTGCATCCCGGTCGGCAACGCCGGCAACATCACGGCCTACTGGAAGGGATTCGTCGAGGCCGGCGCCGCGCCGCGGCTGTTCGGCTTCCAGGCGGCGGGCGCGGCGCCGCTCGTCAACGGCGCCCCGGTGAAGGACCCCGAGACGGTCGCCAGCGCGATCCGCATCGGCAACCCCGCGCGCTGGGAGGAGGCGATCGACGCGATGCGGGCGTCGCGCGGGGCGATTCGCGCCGTCAGCGACGACGAGATCCTCTCCGCCTACCGGCTGCTGGCGGCCACCGAGGGCGTCTTCTGCGAGCCGGCCTCGGCCGCCTCCGTGGCAGGACTGCTCAAATATGGCGCCGATGGCGCCGAGCGGATCGCCTGCGTGCTGACCGGCCACGGGCTGAAGGACCCCGACGTCGCGCTCGAGCAGGTCGGCGCGGTCGTCCCCTGCGAGCCGCAGCTGCGCGCGATCGAGCGCGCGGTGCTCGGTTAGCCAGGAGGCGGCTGGTGGGCGCCTCGGTGACGGTTCGCGTGCCGGCCTCGTCGGCGAACCTCGGGCCCGGCTTCGACTGCTTCGCCGCCGCGCTCGGCCTCTACCTCGAGCTGGAGGTGAGCGAGGCGGAGCGCTTCGAACTGGTGAGCGAGCTCGATGTGCGCCACGACCGCTCCAACCTCGCGGTCGTCGCCTTCGAGCGGCTGGCGCCGGCGAGCGGGCACCGCTTCGAGCTGCGCTCGGAGATCCCGCTGAGCGGCGGCCTCGGTTCGAGCGCCGCGGCGGTCGTCGCCGGCCTGTTGGCGGCCGACGCGCTCTCCGGCGGCGGCGCCCCGGCGCTCGCGCTGGCGACCGAGCTCGAGGGGCACCCGGACAATGTCGCCGCCGCGCTGCTCGGCGGCGTGGTCGTCTGCGCCGACGGCGAACCGCACCGGCTCGACCCGCCCGCGGGTCTCGAGGCGCTCCTGGTCGTCCCGCACGGCGCGGTGCGCACGCAGCGCGCGCGCGCGGTGCTGCCGGCCACGGTGCCGCTCGCCGACGCCGTCTACAACACCGCTCACGGCGCCCTGTTGATGCTCGGCCTCGCCGGCGGTGACGACGAGCTCGTGGCCCGCGGCCTCGGCGACCTGCTGCACCAGCCCTACCGGGCGCACCTCTACCCGCGCTCGGCCGAGCTGCTGCGCGCCGCGAGCGAGCTGGGCGCGCTGGGGGCGACGATCTCCGGCGCGGGTCCGACGGTGCTGGTCTGGGTGCGCCGCCCGGCCGCCGCGGGCGTCGCGGCGGCGTTGCGCGAGCGGGTCTCGGCGTGGGCCCAGGTGCTCTCGGCGCCGTTCGTCGCCGGCGGCGCCGAGCTGCTCTGATCGCGCGGCCCGGCGCCCGGCGTCACGGCACCGCCCGTTCAGCTGGCGGGTGCCGCCGCGCCGACCGGGTCGAGCGTCGCGTAGTAGAGGCGGTGGCGGCCGACACGGATCTCGTCGCCGTGGGTCAGCGGGCTCCATTCGACGCGCTGGCCGTTGACGAACACGCCGTTGAGGCTGCGGTCGTCGAGCACGCGCAGCCCGTCGGCGCCGCGAACGATCAGCGCGTGACGGCGCGACACCGTCGGGTCGTCGAAGCGCACGTCGGCCGCGAGCCCGCGGCCGATTCGCGTCCACTCGCGCGTCAGCGGCACGACGACGACCTCCTCGCCGTCCTCGAAGCAGATGTACTCGCCGGGGTCGCCGAGCAGCGCAGCCGGCTCGGCGAGCCACGCCGGCAGCTGGCGCTCCTCCGGCTCGCTCGCCACGGCCGCCGCGCCGGCGGTCTCGGACGGGAGCCCGAGCGGTTCGAGTGCGGGGGAGCCGCAGACCGCGCAGACCTTCGCGGGCTCGCCGACCGTCAAGGTCGTGACCTCGCCGCAGTGCGCGCAACGAAACGGCAGGTTCTCCGCGATGGTCTCCGAGCGCCGCTCGCTCATTCACTGCCTCCCTTGGGGGATAGCGGTGCCACCATGATAGGGACACGGGGCAGTCACGGATAGGGCGCCGGCAACATGTTCTGGACGGACGTCGGCGATCGGCGCGTCCGCCGCGCCCGGGAGCGCTGCGCGCAGGCGTTACGCCGCGCCCGCACGGCCTGCAGGAACCGCGGCGGCGGCGGCGAACCTCCAACACATGCTCGACAACACGGTGCATGCGGTGCCGGACGGGCGTCCGGCCGCGGCCCAGGGTCTCGAACGACTGCTGCTGCGAGCCGGCGTCGGTGTGCTCGCCGCCGATCGCGCGCGCTGCCGCGACTGTGGCCGAACACCGCTGATCGGCGAGGAGGTGCACCTCTACGAGCGCGGCGCCGTCGTCTGTGAGCTGTGCCGGCCGCTGCGTGCCGACGCGCCGGTGTCGACCGAGCGCGTGCGCCACAGCGAGTACGGGCAGACGGTTCGCCTGCGCCGCGCCGCCTGAGGCGCCGGCGCGCCCTGGCGCATTCGCGGGGCGGCGAGCGCGTAAACTGCGCGCCGCAGTGGATCCCGTCAACGTCTCGATCACGGTCGGCCGCCCGCGCGAGGAGGTTTTCGCCTATCTCGCCGACATCGCCAACCACGCGGAGTTCACCGACCACTTCCTCACGGACTGGCACCTGACGCGCGAGGATCCCGTCGGCCGCGGGGCCGGGGCGCGCTTCCGCGTGAAGGCGCCGCTGCAGCGGTTCAGCTGGATGGGCGTGAGCTTCATCGAGGTCGATGCGCCCTGGCGGATCGTCGAGGCCGGGCGCGGCGGCAAGTACAACCGGATCCGGACGATGACCGTGTACACGCTCGAGCCCGCGCCCGACGACGGGACGCGCGTGCGCCTCAGTGTCGAGAGCGAGCCGGTCACGATCAGCGACCGGCTGATGGAGTCGCTCGGCGCGCGCAGCTGGACGCGCCGCCAGAACCGCCGCGCGCTGCGCCGGCTGCGTTCGATCCTCGAGGACGGCCGCCACCGCGGCGCTCGCGTGACGATCGCCGGCGGCTGAGAAGACCATTAGACTGCCGCGTCGATGATGGGCAAGCGACTCGGGATGCTGATCGGCGGGGCGGTCTGCGCCGCGGCGATCTCGGCCTGCGGCGCCGGCGAGCACGCCACCTACTCCGACAACCTCGGCCCCGGTTACGTGCAGGTCGGCCAGCTCTACTACCAGGTACAGGTCTCGCGCGAGCTGAACCCGTGGAGCGACGAGGACCGCTTCTACCTGCAGGGCTTCACCGCGTCGCAGCTGAAGCTGCCCGTCGCCGACGAGTGGTTCGGCGTTTCGATGCAGGTCTACAACTGGACCAACAGCCCGCACACCCCGACCGGCGACTTCTTCATCACCGACACGCTCGGCGACCACTACACGCCGCTGTCGAACCCGGCGCCGAACCCCTACACCTACGTGCCGGACCCGATCCCCGCCAACGGGCAGCTCCCGGCGATCGACAGCGACGCCTTCACCGGCTGGTCGCAGGGCGAGTTCCTGATCTTCCAGATCCCCTACACGAGCCTCGTCAACCGGCCGTTCATCCTGCACATCGTGAACCCGTTCGATACCGCGAAGCAGTCGCGGATCGAGCTGGACGTGTAGCGGGCCTCCAGACCGGCCCGCGGGCGCACGCCGCGGGGGTCGTGGCCGCAGGAGCGCCGACCATCAGCCAGCTTGGCGACATCCTCTGGAACCCGCCGGCCCAGCCGGGTGAGGCGACGCAGATCGGCCGCTACCTGCGCTGGCTGGGCGAGCACCGCGGGCTGACCTTCGACGGCTACGCCGAACTCCATCGCTGGTCCGTCGGCGATCTCGAGGGCTTCTGGGGCTCGCTGTGGGACTTCTTCGGTGTGCGTGCCGGCGCCCCCCACGACCGGGTGCTGCGCTCACGCGAGATGCCTGGCGCGCAGTGGTTCACCGGCGCGCGGCTCAACTACGCCGAGCACATGCTGGGCGGGGAGGGCGACGGCGCGCGCGTGGCGATCGTCGCGCACTCCCAGACGCGCGCGATGATCGAGCTGACCTTCGCGGAGCTGCGCGAGCAGGTCGCGGCGGCGCGCGCGGGCCTCGCCGGCCTGGGTGTCGGGCCCGGCGACCGCGTCGTCGGCTACCTGCCGAACATCCCGGAGACGCTGGTCGCCTTCCTCGCGACCGCGAGCCTCGGCGCGACCTGGGCGGCCTGCCCGCCCGAGTTCGGGCCGCGCAGCGTGATCGACCGCTTCGCGATGCTCGCGCCGAAGGTCCTGCTCGCCGTGGTCGGTTACCGCTACGGCGAGCGGCCGATCGACCGGCGCGCCGAGGTGGCGGAGCTGCGCGCCGCGCTGGCGAGCGTCGAGACGGTGGTGCACGTGCCCTACGCCGGCGGCGAGGACGACACGCTGGCGGGTGCCGTCGGCTGGGAGGAGCTGCTCGCGGCTCCGGCTGCGCCGGCCTTTGAGCAGGTCCCGTTCGATCACCCGCTGTGCGTCCTCTTCTCCTCCGGCACGACCGGGCTGCCGAAGGCGATCGTGCACGGTCACGGCGGGATCCTCGTCGAGCATCTCAAGAACCACGCGCTCAGCTGGGACATCGGCGCCGGCGACCGCCTGATGTGGTTCACCACGACCGCCTGGATGATGTGGAACGCGCTCGTCTCGGCGCTCCTGCTGCGCGCGTCGATCGTGATGCTCGACGGCAATCCGCTGCACCCCGACCTCGAGTTTCAGTGGCGGCTGGCCGAGCGGCTGCGCCCGACGCAGATGGGTGCCGGGCCCGCCCTGCTGATGGCTTGCCGCAAGGCGGGCGTCAGTCTGCGGGAGTACGACCTCGGCTCGATCCGCCAGCTCTGCGCCGCCGGATCGCCGCTCCCGGCGGAGGGCTACGACTGGGTCTACGAGCAGCTCGGCTCCGAGGTGCTGCTGAACGTCGGCAGCGGCGGCACCGACGTCTGCAGCGGCATCGTGCAGGGCAGCCCCTGGCAGCCGGTGTACCGCGGGGAGATCTCCGGCTGCGCGCTGGGCGTCGACGTCGCCGCCTACGACGCGGCCGGGCAGCCCGTGATCGGCGAGCTGGGCGAGCTGGTGATCCGCGCGCCGATGCCGTCGATGCCGGTGGGGTTCTGGAACGACCCCGGCGGCGAGCGCTACCGCGCAACCTACTTCCACGAGTACCCCGGCATCTGGCGCCACGGGGACTGGATCACGTTCACGCAGCGCGGCAGCTGCGTGATCGCCGGGCGCTCCGACGCGACGCTCAACCGCGGCGGCGTGCGCCTGGGCACCGGCGAGTTCTACCCGGTGATCGAGGCGCTCGACGAGATCGTCGACAGCCTCGTCGTGCACCTCGAGGATCCGCAGGGCGGCCCCGGCGAGCTGATCCTCTTCGTCGTCCTGGCGGACGGCGTTCAGTGGGACGACGCGCTGCGCGCCAGGATCGTCGCGGCGCTGCGCGGCGCGCTGTCCCCGCGGCACGTGCCCGACGTGATCGAGGCGGTGCCGGCGATCCCGCGCACGCTGACCGCGAAGAAGCTCGAGCTGCCGGTGAAACGGATCCTGCTCGGCGCCCGCGCCTCGGAGGTCGCAAGCCGTGACGCGCTGGCCGACCCGCACGCACTCGACGCCTTCGTCGAGATCGCCGCCCGCCGCGCGACGCCGGGCGTCTGAACGGCGCGGCCGCGTGGGCCGGGACGCGCGCGCCACGGACGCGCGACACGCGCCGCCGCGCCGCGCGACACGCGCCGCCGTGCCGCCACGCGCGCCGCCCACACCGCGCGCGCCGCCTCCGCCGCTCAGGCGCCCGTGGCCAGGGCCTGCTCGAGGATCGCCTTCGCGAGCGGCGCCGCGGTCGTGCCGCCGGCGCCGTCGTGGGGCAGCAGCACCGAGACGACGTAGCGCGGGTGGATCTCGGGCGCGAAGGCGACGAACCAGGCGTCGGTGTCGTAGGGGTTGTTGTCGAGTCCGGCGGTGGGGCAGCCCGTGGCGCCCGTCGTGCCGGTGGCGGAGGTCGAGCTGCTCGGTCCCGTCGGGCTGGTCGCACTGGTCGTGCCGCCGGCGCCCCCTGTGCCGCTCGTGGAGCCGGCGGCGCTCGAAGGGCCGGTGCCGGTCGGCGCGCCCGCGCCGCCGGTCCCCGCACCGCCGGCGCCCGTGCTGCCGCTCGCGCCGCTCGCGCCGCCGGTGGGCGCCACGCTCCCGCCCGTGCCCGGAGCGCTCGAGCCGCCCGTGCCGGTGGCGGCCGCTCGCGCGACCGGAGCGGCCGACGCCGCGCCGGCAACCGGGTCGTTCGTGCCGCTCGTACCGCCGGTGCCGGTCGTGCCGGTCGCACCGCTCGCCCCGGTGGGCCCGCACGCCGCCGGCACGTCGACCTCGGCGGTCCCGGTCTTGCCGGCCACGACCACGCCCGGGATCTGCGCCAGCACGCCGGTGCCGTTGCTGACGACCTCATGCATCAGCTCGCGGATCTTGCGGGCGACGCTGACCGGGATCACGCGCGGGAAGCGCCTCGGCCGCACGAGCGAGAAGGTCGGCACCGGCCGGCGGCCGACGAGCGCGATCGTGGCGGCGACGCGCGCCATCTGCAGCGGCGAGGCGAGCACCTGCGCCTGGCCGATCGCGCTCTCGCCGAGCTCGAAGGCGTCGGTCAGGTCGCCCGCCGGGATCGTGCTCTCCGCGGCGATCGGGATCGTCGAGGGGGAGTTGAAGCCGTAGACGGTGGCGGCGTGAACGAGATCCGCGGCCCCCAGCCGGGCGCCGAGCGGCGCGAAGACCGAGTTGCAGGAGACGGCGAACGAGTTCGCCAGCGTGCCGCCGCAGTCCTCGCCGTTCGAGTCGTGCAGGGTGAACCCGTCGAGCTTCACGGACGTCGCGTAGGGGAAGACGGTGCTCGGCGTCGCCAGGTGCGCCTCGAGCACGCCGGTCAGCGTGATGATCTTGAACGTCGAGCCTGGCGGCTGCAGCTCCGAGAGCGGCGCCCCCGCCGCGGCGAGCAGCTCGCCCGTGGACGGTGCCATCACGACGATCCCGCCTGTGCTCGTGCCGAGCTCCGCCACCGCCAGCGCCTGCAGCGACGGCGAGATCGATGTGCGGACGTTCGCGCCGGCTCGCGCCACCGCGCTCGCCAGCAGGCGTCCGCCGGCGTAGAGCAGGCCTCCCGGCGTCCCGCCCAGCTGGCGCTGGAAGACCAGCTCGAGACCGTCCAGTCCGACCGGGGTGCTCGCCGGGAAGCCCGCGGCGATCGTCTGCTCGAGCAGCGCGCCGGCAGCCGGCCCGACCGAGCCGATCAGGTTGGACGCCGCCGGCACCGAGCGCAGCGGCGTGCCGTCGCGCGCCAGCAGGACGCCGCGTGGCGGGGCGGTGTCGATGCGCCGCAGCCGCTCGCCGCCGGTGAGCCCCGGGAAGCGCGCCGCGTCGTCCCAGCGCACCCGCGGCGAGCCGGTGGGGCCTGTCATCGTCAGCACGAAGCGCTCGTCGAGCGTGCCGAAGATCCGCGTGCGCACGCTCACGCCGACCACGAAGCGCCCGCCCGCGGCGGAGGAGGCGCTGCCGACGCTCGCGCCCGTCGCGGTCGCCAGTCCGACGTCGTCGCGCTCCAGCGCGACGAACCGCTCGAACGGCAGCGCGGCTCGCGAGCGCGCATCGAGGTCGGCGTAGAGCGGCGCCCAGTCGCGCAGCGTCCAGTCCCGCGCGTAGCTCTCGGCGAGCACCGCCCCCGCCGGCGCCCCGCCGCCGAGAGCCTCGACCGCCACGAACACGACCGCCGCGAGGAACGCCACGGCCGCGGCGAGCCGTGCGAGGCGCGCGCGTCGCCTGCGCCTATTGGATCGCGGTGCGGCCAGCGCCGATGCCACGCCTGTCGGTCACGCGCTCAGCCTACCTGGCCCGTTGCCCGCGCCCGCGCGGTGGCGGCGACGCGCCCGCTACGCTCGGCGGGCAAGCCATGACCACGCTCGACTGGCTGATCGCTGCGGCGACCCTGATCTTCGCCGTGTCCGGGTATTTCCGCGGCTTCATCGTTGGCGTGCTGTCGCTCGCCGGTTTCGTCGCCGGGGCGATCGCGGGCACGCGCGTGGCCGACGCGCTGCTCGCCGGGGGCGCGGCATCGCCCTACGCCCCGCTGTTCGGGCTGGTCGGGGCGCTGGTCGCCGGGGCGATCCTCGCGATGGGCTTCGAAGCTGTCGGCGTGCGCCTGCGGCGCGGGCTGCGCCTGCCGTTCCTCGGCATCGCGGACGGGCTGCTCGGCGCGCTGCTCAGCGCCACGATCGCGCTCGCGCTCGCGTGGATCCTCGGCGTCGTCGTGGTGGCGCTGCCCGGGACGGGGTCGCTCGCCGCCGACATCCGCAGCTCGGCGATCCTGCGCCGCCTCGACGAGATCCTGCCGCCGTCGGGCGTCGTCCTGCACGCGCTCGCGCGAATCGATCCGCTGCCGGCGATCGCGGGCGTCGGCGCGCCGGTCGCCGCTCCGCCGAGCACCGTCGCCGACGGCCCGGCCGTGGCCCGCGCGCAGCACAGCGTCGTGCGTGTGCTCGGCACCGCCTGCGGGATCGGCATCGAGGGCTCCGGCTGGGTGATCGCGCCCGATCGGGTGCTGACCAACGCCCACGTCGTCGCCGGGGAGACCGACACGACGGTCGAGCTCGCCGGCGAGCCACCCGACCTTCCCGCGACGGTCGTGCTGTTCGACCCGCGCAACGACCTCGCGATCCTGGACGTCCCCGATCTCGGCCTGCCCGCGCTGACGCTCGCCGCCACGCCCGCGTCCGGCACCGCCGGGGTGATCCTCGGCTACCCGCTCGACGGCCCGTTCGCGGCGGAGAGCGCGCGGATCGGCGCCACCGCCACCGTCGAGACGCAGGACGCCTACGGCCGCGGTCCGCTGGCGCGGCTGCTGACGTCGATCCGCGGGCTGATCCGGCCGGGGAACTCCGGCGGGCCTGTCGTCGACGATGCCGGAAGCGTGTTGACGACGGTCTTCGCGGCGACCACCAGCCCGGGCCCTCACGGCGGCTACGGGGTCGCCAACGCGACGGTCCGCGCCGACCTCGCCGACGCCGGCGGACCGGTGTCGACCGAGGGCTGCACGGGTTAGCCCACCGCCACTCCGCGCCCGCGGTCCCCGGCGCCGTAGACCCCGTGGCCGCGCGGGGCGCTACGCTGCGGCGCGATGCTGACCCTCGTGATCGCCGAGAAGCCGTCGGTCGGGCGCGACCTGGCGCGCGTGCTGCCCGGCCCGTTCGCCAAGCACGAGGGCTACCTCGAAGGCCCAGAGCACATCATCAGCTGGGCGGTCGGCCATCTCGTGCAGCTCGCCGAGCCCGACGAGTACGACCCCAAGTTCAAGCGCTGGCGGATGGCGGATCTGCCGATCGTCCCCGAGCACTTCAAGCTCGTCGTGCGCGACGAGCGCTCGCGCAAGCAGATGTCGGTGGTCACGACGCAGCTTCACCGCGCCGACGTCGGCGAGGTCATCAACGCCTGTGACGCCGGGCGCGAGGGCGAGCTGATCTTCGCCTACCTCTACGAGAAGGCGGACTCGAAGCTGCCGGTGCGCCGCCTGTGGCTGTCCTCGATGACCGCCGCGGCGATGCGTGACGCGTTCGCGACGCTGCGTCCCGCCGCCGAGCTCTCGCAGCTCGAGCAGGCGGCCCGCTCGCGCTCGGAGGCCGACTGGATCGTCGGCATGAACGCGACCCGCGCGGCGACGATCCGGCTGCGCTCCTCCTTCGACGGCGCCGTCTCGCTCGGCCGGGTGCAGACCCCGACGCTCGCGATCATCGCCCGCCGCGAGGAGGAGATCCGCGCCTTCCAGCCGGAGCCCTACTGGCTCGTGGACGCGCGCTTCGAGCCCGCCGACGACGCCTCGCGCCGCTACGGCGGCCGCTTCCACGCCGGCGCCAAGCCCCGCCTGGCCACCGAGGCGGAGGCGCTCGCGATCGTCGCCGCCGTGCGCGACCGTGCCGGCGAGATCACCAAGGTCGAGAAGCGCGAGGTGACCGAGAAGCCGCCGATGCTCTACGACCTCACCTCGCTGCAGCGCGACGCCAACACCCGTTTCGGCTTCTCCGCACGCCGCACGCTCGGCGCCGCCCAGCGCCTCTACGAGGAGCACAAGGCGCTGACCTACCCGCGCACCAACTCGCGCTTCCTGA
>CAZABN010000057.1:0-12795 GCA_964483345.1 uncultured Solirubrobacteraceae bacterium | reverse complement strand
TGGCTGACCGACCGCAAGTGGGCGCACATCCGGCTCGAGGGCCAGGCGTTCGGCGACGTGCCGCTCAACATGGAGGTCAAGCTCGAGGTCTGGGACTCCCCGAACTCGGCCGGCATCGTGATCGATGCCGTGCGCTGCTGCAAGCTCGCGCTCAACAACGGCATCAGCGGCCAGCTCGACGGACCGAGCTCCTACCTGATGAAGTCGCCCCACAAGCAGCGGCCCGACGACGTCGCCCGCGAGGACACGGAGCGCTTCATCGCCAAGTACGCGCGCCAGCCGAAGAGCGCCGCAAGGACCACCGCGCCGGCGAAGCCCGCCGCCGCCAAGACCGCCGCGAAGAAGGCAGTCGTTTCGGTCTAATTCGCGCCTCGGCCCGCCGCAGCTTCCCGTCGCCGCGCTCGGCGGCGACGGGAGCCGCTGCGGGGCGTCCGGAGCGGGCCGGAGCGGTCCGTTCGGGTTGGCCGCCGAGAAACCCTCTCGGCGGGCAAACGATCAGCAGCTTACGAGCAGATGTGGTCGTTCGCAGCCCAAGGTTGGCAGGACCGATCAGACTCGATCGCGAACGCGCGTCCTGGTTTGGGTCTATATTGCCCCTACATGGGCATCGTGAGACTGCTCCTCCGCCGGACTCCGGCGGCGACTCGGAGTCTGCTGATGACGCCTTACCCGGCAGCCTCGCGCTGAGTTCGCGCAAGAGGAGTTGGGGATCCGTCATGCCGCAGAGTCCCGTCCGCATTGCGAAGCAACGCCAGCGCGCGATCGATCCGGCGGCCGGCGGCGACGGCGCCGATCCGCTCGGACCGCTGCGTGAATTGCCCGAACTCGACCTCGAGGGCGCGCTCGAACCACCGTCCGGGGGGGCGCGAGCCCACCCACTCGTCGAGTCCGGGGGGCGGCACAGCAGCCGCACGCGGCGCACGCACCCGCTGGTCAACTCGCACGTGCACCTGCCGCCGAACTTCTCCGCCTTCGAAACCGTCGAGCAGGCGGCCGATCTCGCTGCCGACGCCGGGCTGCGAGCGCTCGGCGCGAGCAACTACTACGACTTCGGCGTCTACGCCCGCTTCGCACGCGAAGCGCGGGCGCGCGGCGTGTTTCCCCTCTTCGGCGTGGAGGTGATCAGCCTCGTGCAGGAGCTGCAGGCCGCCGGTTTGAGGCTGAACGACCCGGCCAACCCCGGGCGCATGTACCTGTGCGGGAAGGGCATCACGCAGTTCGCGCCGATGTCCGTCAGGGCGCAGGAGCTGATGGCGCAAATCCGTGAAACCGACGGCGCTCGCATCGATGAGATGATCGAGCGGATGACCGCGCTGATGAGTCGCCACGGCGTCGCCACCGAGGTCAGCGCCGCATCGATCCGCTCGGCGCTGGCGCGCCGCCATGCCGTGGCGCCCGGCTCGGTCGTCCTGCAGGAGCGCCACGTCGCCCAGGCGTTCCAGGAGGCGCTGTTCGCCGAGGCCGCGCCGCAGGCACGATCGGCGCTCCTGCGGCGAGTGCTCGGCGTCGAATGCGCGGACGACGCGCTGACGGTGCAGAACGAGCTCCGCTCCGAATTGATGAAGGCGGGCAAGCCCGCCTATGTCGAGGAATCGTGCCTGGACGCCGAAACCGCCTACGAGTTGGTGCTGGCGCTGAGGGGCGTGCCCTGCTACCCGATTCTCGCCGATGGAGCCACGCCGGTGTGCGCATTCGAGTCCTCCGCCGAGGAGCTTGCGAGCGCCTTGGCCGGGCGGGGGATCTGGTGTGCGGAGTTCATCCCGAGCCGCAACGCCGCGGCCGTCGTGGACCACTACGCGACGGCGCTGCGTCGCGCCGGCGTCATCGTGCTCGCCGGGACCGAGCACAACACGCTCGAACTGTTGGCGCTGACACCCCAGTGCGAAGGCGGCGTACCGGTCTCCGAGGACGCGACGGAGCTCTTCTGGGAGGGAGCCTGCGTGGTCGCGGCCCACCAGTACCTGTCGGCGCGCGGGCGCCCGGGCTACGTCGACGCACGCGGCCGGCTGCACCCGGACTTCGCGACGCCGGAGCAGCGCATTGGCGCCTTCGCAGACCTCGGCGCGAGGGTCATCGAGGCGTTTCGCCGGCCACACGGCGAGCGGGGCGCGGCGCTCGCCCCGCCGGCAAGGGCGCGGGCCGCGGGGAGCGGGCGGCGGTGAGCGCACCCACGCACCCGTGGCCGTCCTTCGACGCGAAGGGGACCCCGCTCGATCACCTCGTCGAGCTGTCGCACTACTACGGGTCCGACCCGGGCCTCGTGATTGCCGGCGGCGGCAACACATCGGTCAAACAGGGCGACCGTCTGCTCGTCAAGAGCAGCGGCAGCGCGCTCGCGACGATCGGGCCGCAGGACATCGTCGAGTTGGACCGCGCCGCGCTGCAGGAACTGCTCGAGAGCACCCTCAGCAGCGATCCGGTGCGGCGCGAGGAGGAGTTCAAGGAGGCCGTGCTCGCGGCGCGCGTCGAGCCCGAGAAGGGCCAGCGCCCCTCGGTCGAGGCGGTCCTCCACCACCTGATGCCCGGCCGTTTCGTCGTGCACACGCATCCGGAGCTGGTCAACGCGGTCGCCTGCTCGCGTGACGGGCGGACCGTCGTCGAGCGCGAGCTGGGTGATGAGGCGTTGTGGATCGACCCCGTCGATCCCGGCTTCGTACTGGCCACCGTGCTGGAGCGGGCGCTGGGGGAGTACCGGGATCGAACGGCCAGGGAGTGCCCGCGCGCGGTGATCATGGGCAACCACGGCCTGGTGGTCAGCGGCGAGACCCCGGAGGACATCCGGACGGACACCGACTGGGTGCTCCAGCGGCTGGGGCAGGCGTTGGAGCCGAAGCGCTCCGCGCAGCCCTTCGGCGCGCTGAGCATCGTGGGCGAGCCCCGATCGCGGGAGCTGGTCAACACGGTCGCGCCGGCGCTGCGCGTGCTGCTGAGCGCAGACGACACCCAGAAGGTCGTGACGCTCGATGACTCCGCTGCGACGATGCGTCTCGTCGGCGGGCGCGACGGACAGGCGCTGACCGGCGCCGGGCCGGTGTTCCCGGACCAGATCGTCTACTGCAGGTCATTCCCGCTGTGGCTGACCGATGTGGCCGACGGCGATCCGCTGGAGCGCCTCACGCAGGCGGTCGCGGAGTATCGGCGCGAGCGCCAAACCGCGCCCAACGTGGTGCTCGTCGAGGGCGTGGGCATGTTCGCCGCCGGCGACACGTGGTCGGCGGCCGACACGGTCCGCCAGATGTACAACAACGTGATCGACGTCATGGCGGGCGCCGCGGCGCTCGGTGGAGTCGAGTCGCTGAGCGACGAACTGCGGCGCTTCATCGAGGACTGGGAGGTCGAGTCCTACCGCCAGGAGGCCTCCTCACCCGCCCGCCGGGGTGGGCGCGTCGCCGGCAAGGTCGCGCTGGTCACCGGCGCGGCGCAGGGATTCGGCCTGCAGATCTCGCAGGACCTCGTCGCCGAGGGAGCCCACGTGGCGATGGCCGACGTCAACGCCGAGGGCGTGCGCGAAGCGGCCGGCGCGCTGAGTGAGGAGTGTGGTGAGGGGCGGGCGATCGGACTGGGCGTCGACGTCACCGACGCCGCGTCGGTCGAGGAGATGGTCCACCAGGTCGCGCGCACCTACGGCGGCCTCGACCTGCTGATCTCGAACGCCGGCGTGCTGCGGGCGGCCGGCGTCGTCGCCCAAGCGGAGCGCGACTTCGACCTGACCACGGCGGTGAACTACAAGGGCTACTTCCTGTGCGTGCAGAAGGCGGCGCCGGTGATGGCGATTGCGCGGCGCGTTCGCCCCAGCCACTGGAGCGACATCATCCAGATCAACTCCAAGTCGGGGCTGGCCGGATCGGAGAAGAACTTCGCCTACGCGGGGAGCAAGTTCGGCAGCGTCGGGCTCACCCAATCGTTCGCGCTCGAGCTGGTTGCCGACGGCATCAAGGTCAACGCCGTGTGCCCCGGGAACTTCTTCGACGGACCGCTGTGGTCGGACCCGCAGACGGGGCTCTTCGTCCAGTACTTCAACAGCGGCAAGGTGCCGGGAGCCAAGACGCTCGAGGACGTCAGAACGCACTACACGAGCAAGGTGCCGATGGGCCGCGGCTGCACCACGGCGGACGTGATGAAGGCGATCTACTACCTCGTCGAGCAGGAGTATGAGACCGGCCAGGCCCTACCGGTCACCGGTGGTCAGGTGATGCTGCATTGAGTGTTCGGTTTCGGGCGTTAGGCGGCTTTGACGCCCATCTGCGATCATATGCGCGCACCCAGTAATCATTGGAGCCGATGCCCCACCCGCGGCCACGCGGCACGCAAACGATGACGCCAGAGCAAGACGACAGCGCGCTTCCGACCACGCAGTACGCCGTTCAGCTGGTCGGACCCGGAGATCTCGTGCTGAACCGCACAAAAGCGGTGCCGCGCCCCGGCCCCCACCAGATCGTCGCCAAGGTCGAGGCCGTCGGGCTGTGCTTTTCCGACCTCAAGCTGCTCAACCAGTTCTCGGCCCACCCCCGCAAGGGGGGCATCGTCTCGGGCATCGCGCCCGAGGTGCTGCAGGAGATCCCCAGCTACGTGCCCGGCGAACTGCCGACCGTGCCGGGGCATGAGGTGTCGTGCCGGATCGTGGCGGTCGGCAGCGACGTCACCCACCACACGGTCGGCGAGCGCTGCCTCGTGCAGACCGACTACCGCACGCTGCCCACGAACGGCTCAAACGCCGCCTTCGGGTACACCTTCGAGGGCGGCCTGCAGGAGTACGTGCTGATGGACGAGCGCGTGATCGTGGACGCCGACACCGGCACCCGCACGCTGATCCCCGTGTCGGAGACGCCCAGCGCCTCGGCGATCGCGCTCGTGGAACCGTGGGCATGCGTCGAGAACTCCTACGCCACGGCCAACCGGCGCGCGCTCAGCCCCGCCGGGCGCCTGCTGCTCGTGGTCGACGCGGGCAGCGAAGCGCGGGGCCTCGCGCAGGCGGCGGACCCCGCCGGGCCACCGGCGTCGGTGACGATCGTCGCAGCGGGCGAGGTCGACTGCCCCTGGGCGGGCCCGGGCACGCAGGTGACCCGCGCCGACGACCTGGCGCAACTGGCGGACGCGGCCTTCGACGACATCGTCTACTTCGGCGCGTCTAAGCCGACCGTCGAGGCGCTCAACGACAAGCTCGCCGCCGGCGGCATCATCAACATCGTCCTGGCGGGCGCGACGATCGGGGCGCCGGTGTCGGTGGGGATCGGACGGGTCCACTACGAGGGGACGCGCTGGATCGGCACCGTCGGCGACTCGGCGGCCGACTCCTACGCGGCGATCCCGGCCTCCGGCGAGCTGCGCCCCGGCGAGAGCCTGCTGGCCGTCGGCGCGGCCGGCCCGATGGGCCAGATGCACGTGCTGCGAAGCCTGTCCGCGGGCGTACCGGGCCTCACCGTGGTCGGCACCGACCTCGACGACACGCGCCTTCAGGCGCTGGCGGCCAAGGCTGCGCCCATCGCGGCTGCCAACAGCGTGGGCCTGCGGCTGCTGAACACGAGCGAGGAGCCGCTGGTCGGCACGTTCAGCTACCACCTGATCCTCGTCCCCGTGCCGTCGCTGGTCGCCGAGGCGGTCGCTACCAGCACGGACGACGGCCTGATCAACATCTTCGCGGGGATCGCGGCCCCAACGCGCCAGGAGATCGACCTCGACGCCTACATCGCACGGCGCTGCTACATGTTCGGCACGAGCGGCTCGGTCGTCAGCGACATGGAGGCGCTGCTGGCGCGGATGGACGCCGGGCGGCTGGACACCAACCTCTCGGTCGATGCGATCTCCGGCATGGCGGGAGCCGCGGCGGGAATCGCCGCGATCGAGGACAGGACGATGGCCGGCAAGATCGTGGTCTATCCCGCCCTGCACGAGGTTGGCCTGCTGTCGCTGGCGGAGCTCGCCGAGCACCTGCCGAGCGTGGCGGCCAAGCTCGACGACGGGCAGTGGTGCGGCGAGGCGGAGCGGGAGCTCCTGAAGGTGGCGGCCTCACGGCCGACCGCGCTGGCGGGCGGCCGTGATGGCTGACGGCGGGCGCAGCGAACGGGTCAGAGGGAGCTGAGCGCGTGGCGACAGCGGTCGAGATGCCGAAGCTGGGCAACACGGTCGAGGACTGCGTGCTCGTCGCCTGGCACAAGCACAAGGGCGAGCCGGTGAAGGCGGGCGACGTGCTGGCCGAGATCGAGACCGACAAGGCCACCTTCGAGCTGATCGCCCCCGCAGCCGGCAGCCTGCTCGAGCTGTTCTTCGAAGACGGGGCGATGGTGCCGGTCTTTGCGAACGTGTGCGTGATCGGCGAGGCCGGCGAGGCGACCGAGGACTTCCGGCCCCGGACGCCGGTGCGGCCCGCCGCGAGCGCGCCGCCCACCGCGGCGCCCGCCGCTGCCAACGGCTCGCCTGCTCCCGCCGCCGTGGCGGCCCTGGGCGAGCCGGCGCCGGCCTCCGATGGGGCGCAGGAATGGACGGGCGCCGCGGCGCCGCACGGGCCGCAGCCGGCGGCGCAGCTCGAGGGGCCGACGGCAAGCCCCGTGCCCGCCGGGCGCCTCAGCCCGCGCGCTCGGCGGTTCGCGCGCGAGCACGGCTTCCAGGCCCCGCCGATGAGCGGCAGCGGACCGGGCGGGCGGATCCTCGAGCGCGATGTGCGCGCCCAGTTGCGCTCGGTGCCGGCTCTCTCCGGCGCTGCGCGCAGCCTGATCGAGAGCGGCTATGAGATCCGGGGGTCGGGCTCGGGCCTCGGCAGCATGATCCGCGCCCGCGATCTCGTCCCGCCGCCGGTCCGCCTCACCCGGGTGCGCGAGACGATCGCGCGACGGATGAGGGGGTCGCTGGCGAGCACCGCGCAGTACACGCTGCACACCTCCGCCGACGCCACCGGGCTGCTGGCGCTGCGCGCCGAAATCAAGGCCACGCCCGGCGCCCCCGACATCACGATCAACGACCTCGTCGCGTTCTGCGCGGTCGCGGCCGTGCTCGAGGTGCCGGCGGTCAACGCCGAGCTGATCGACGGCCGGCTCTACCAGCGCGAGCACGTCAACCTGGGATTCGCGTGCGACACGCCACGCGGCCTGGTGGTCCCGGTCGTGAGCCGCAGCGAGGAGCTCGGCGTCGCCGGGCTCTCCAGCCGGATGAAGGCACTGGCCACGCAGGCGATCGAGGGCACACTGGCCGCCGACGACATGGCCGACGCCACCTTCACCGTCAGCAACCTCGGCGGGCTGGGCGTCGAGTCCTTCACGCCCGTGCTGAACCCGCCGCAGGTCGCGATCCTCGGCGTCGACGCGATCACCGTGAAGCCCGTCCGCGGGGCCGACGGCGCGGTCGAGTTCATCGACGCGATCGGGCTCTCCGTCACGCTCGACCACCAGGTCGTCGACGGCGCGCCCGGAGCGAGGTTCCTCAACGTCGTCAAGCAGAAGATCGCGAGCGTGCAATCACTGTGTTCGATCTGATCGTCATCGGGGCCGGGCCTGGCGGGTACGAGGCGGCCGCCCATGCGGGCCACCTCGGCAAGAGCGTGGCGATCGTCGAGCAGGCCGATCTCGGCGGCACCTGCCTGAACGTCGGCTGCATCCCGGCGAAGACCTTCCTGCGCTCGTCCCGGCTCTTCCGCGAGTGTCGTGAGGCGGCGGCCTTCGGCATCCTCGTCGAGTCGCCAGGCTTCGACCTGCCGGCGCTGGTGGCACGCAAGGATCACGTCGTCGGCACGCTGACACGCGGCGTCGCCGCGCTGTTGCGCAGCACGGGCGTGGAGGTGCTGGCGGGGACCGGCCGGCTCGTCGACCGCAACACGGTCGAGGTCGGCGGCGAACGCCACGAGGCCACCAACATCCTGATCGCCACCGGCGCGCGTCCCGCGGTCCCGCCGATCCCCGGCATCGACGGCGAGCGCGTGCTCGACTCGACCGCCGTCTTCGCGATCACCGCCGTGCCCGAGCGGATCGCGATCATCGGCGGCGGCTACATCGGCCTGGAGTTCGCCTCCTTCTTCCACGAGATCGGCACCGAGGTCACCGTCTACGAGGCGCTGCCGAGGATCGCCACCGGCTGCGACGGCGACGTCGCCGAGGAGCTGCTGAAGATCCTCCGCCACGCCGGCATCGGGATCCACCTCTCCTGCGTGGTCCAGGGCATCGAAGGCGACAGCGTTCGCTACCGTGACGCCGAGGGCGCCGAGCATCTTGCCGCGGCCACCTACATCGTCAACGCCACCGGCCGCACGCCGGTCCTCAGCGGTCTCGGGCTGGAGGAGGTGGGCATCGACGCAACCGCTCGCGGCATCCCCGTCGACGACCAGGGCCGCACCAACGTGCCCAACGTCTGGGCCTGCGGTGACGTGACGGGGCAGCACATGCTCGCGCACGTCGCGGCTCGCGCGGGGATCGTCGCCGTCAACACGATGTGCGGCCGGCGCGATCGCATGCGCTTCGACGCGATACCGGCGGTCATCTACTCCCATCCCGAGGTCGCGATGGTGGGCAAGACCGAGGAGGAGCTGCAGGCCGGCGCGATCCCCTACCGAAAGGCGATCGTGCCGATGGCCGTCGCCGGGCGCTTCCTGGTCGAGCACGAGAACGAGACCGGGCTCGTCAAGGTGCTCGTCGGCGAACCGCATGGCGAGATCCTCGGCGTGCACGCGATCGGCGACCTCTCGAGTGAGTTCATCGTCGCGGCCGCGACGATGATCGAGGCCGAAATGACGCTGGCGCAGGCCGGCGAGATCATCTTCCCGCACCCAACCGTGGCCGAGGCGCTGCACGCGGCGATCCTCAAAGCCCAGTGACCACCGGCCAAGGAGAGAGCTGAATGCCCAAGTCAATGCTGATCGCCCCCGACGAGGTCTTCCGGCCCGGTGCACTCCACTTCCACGACATCCCGGTCAACGCCTACAGCCAGACGCCGGCCGAGGAGCGCACCCGCTTCTCCGCCGAGGACCTGGTGCACATCTGGCGCGACATGTGCGCGATCCGCGAGTTCGAGACGGCGCTCAACGAGATCAAGACGAAGGGTGCGTACAAGGGCGTCGCCTACAACCACGCGGGTCCCGCGCACCTGTCGATCGGACAGGAGGCAGCCGCCGTCGGGATGGCGTTCTCACTGACGCCGCAGGACCACATCTTTGGCTCGCACCGCAGCCACGGCGAGATTCTCGCCAAGGGGCTCTCGGCGATCCGCCGTCTCGGCGACGACGAGCTCGAGCACGTGATGCGCTCGTACCGCGACGGCGCCGTGCTCGCCCCGGTGGAGAAGGTCTACAGCGGCAGCGTCAGCGAGCTCGCGCAGCGCTTCTTCGTCTACGGCGCCTACAGCGAGATCTTCGCGCGCGAGACGGGCTTCAACCGCGGCCTCGGCGGCTCCATGCACGCCTTCTTCACCGCCTTCGGCATCTACCCCAACAACGCGATCGTCGGGGGCTCGGGCTCGATCGCGCCGGGCGCGGCCCTCTTCAAGCGGGTCAACGGCAGGCCGGGGATCGTCGTGGCGAACATCGGCGACGCCTCGTTCAGCTGCGGCCCCGTGTGGGAGGGGGTCACCTTCGCCGCAATGGACCAGTACCGGACGCTGTGGGACGAGTCGATCGGCGGCGGCCTGCCGATCGTGTTCAACTGCATGAACAACTTCTACGGCATGGGCGGCCAGCCCGAGGGCGAGACGACGGGAATGCAGTCGATCGCTCGCTTCGGCGCCGGCGTCAACCCCGACCAGATGCACGCCGAGGTCATCAACGGCTACAACCCGCTCGCCGTGATCGACGCCTTCGAGCGCTCGCGGCTCACGCTCCAGGAGGGACACGGCCCGGTGCTGCTGGACACCCTCACCTACCGCTACAGCGGGCACTCGCCTTCGGACGCGTCGAGCTATCGCAGCCGCGAAGAGGTGGAGCAGTGGGAGGCGGCGGACTGCATCGAGAGCTTCCGCAGCCACGTCGTGGCGGGCGGAGCGGTGAGCGACTCGACCCTCGAGGAGGAGCGGGCCGCCGTCGAGCAGCTGGTCTTCCACATGTTCTGCCTGGCCGTCGACGAGGAGGCCAGCCCGCGCATCCATGACGGCTCGGAGATGGTCGGCAGCGTGATGTTCTCGAACGGGCGCGTCGAGCAGTTCGACGAGCGCGCACCCGAGCTGCTGGCGGACCTCGCGGAGAACCCGCGGG
Source organism: uncultured Solirubrobacteraceae bacterium (assembly GCA_964483345.1). Lineage (GTDB taxonomy): Bacteria > Actinomycetota > Thermoleophilia > Solirubrobacterales > Solirubrobacteraceae > Palsa-513. The sequence goes on along the minus strand of CAZABN010000057.1, from coordinate 2,630 downwards.
TCGTGCAGATCGCGGGCAAGGTGCGCACCGCCGTGCTGGACGGCGAGCCGGTGCCGAAGCTCAAGCTCTACAACATCCGCGACGCGATCTTCGAGGCGCTGCTGCACCGCTTCGCGATCGACCCCACGATGGTCGCCTTCGGCGAGGAGAACCGCGACTGGGGCGGCGCCTTCGGCGTCTACCGCGGACTCACCGAGGCGCTGCCCTACCACCGCCTGTTCAACGCCCCGATCTCCGAGGCGGCGATCGTCGGCGCGGCGGTCGGCTACGCGATGGAGGGAGGCCGCGCGGTCGCCGAGCTCATGTACTCCGACTTCATCGGCCGCGCGGGGGACGAGATCTTCAACCAGCTGTCGAAGTGGCAGGCCATGTCGGCGGGAGTGCTCACGATGCCGGTCGTGCTGCGCATCTCCGTGGGGGCCAAGTACGGGGCCCAGCACTCGCAGGACTGGACCGCGCTGATGCATCACATCCCGGGGCTGAAGGTCGTCTACCCCGTCACGCCCTACGACGCCAAGGGGATGATGAACGCGGCGCTCGTCGGCACCGATCCCGTGGTCTTCCTGGAGAGCCAGAAGCTCTACGACATGGGCGAGCTGTTCGCGCCGGGCGGCGTTCCCGAGGGCTACTACGAGATCGAGCTGGGTCAGCCGTCGGTCAAGCGGCCGGGCAGCGACCTGACGATCGTGACGCTCGGGCCGGCGCTCTACACGGCGATCGAGGCGGCCGAGCAGCTGTCCGCGGACTTCGGCGTGTCGGCGGAGGTGATCGACCTGCGCGCGGCGGTTCCGATCGACTACGCGCCGCTGGTGGATTCGCTGCGCAGGACCGGCAATCTGGTCTGCGTGTCCGAGGCCGTCGAGCGCGGGAGCGTCATGCAGACGGTCGCCGCCGACCTCACCCAGCTGTGCTTCGACGATCTCGAAGCGCCGCCGGTGATCGTCGGCGCGCGCAACTGGATCACCCCTGCGGCCGAGCTGGAGTCGTTGTTCTTCCCCCAGCCGTCGTGGCTGCTCGACGCGATCCACGAGCGCGTGCTGCCGCTCGCCGGCTACCAGCCGCTCACCAGTCCCACCAAGGGCGAGCTGATCAGGCGAGCTCGCCTGGGCATCTAGCGCGCAACGCGCACGCACCACGGGGCTAGGCTGCAATACGTGCCGCCACAGCCACCGCTCGCCCGCTGATAAGCACCGGACGCCGCTTCGACGCGGTGATCTTCGACAACGACGGGCTGCTGCTCGACACCGAGGAGTCCTGGACGCGTGCCGAGCGGATCCTCTTCCGGCGCCGCGGGCGGACGCTGACAGCGGAGCACCGGCGCGAGCTGATCGGTCTGCCGCAGAGCGACACCGAGACGACCTTCGAGCGCATGCTCGACGCGCCCGGCGAAGGCCACGCGCTGATGGTCGAGACGTGGCAGCTCGTGTTCGCGGAGCTGACGCGCTACGCGCCGCCGCGGCCGGGTGCGCTCGAGCTGATCGCCCGCCTGCAGGCCGCAGGAATACCGATGGCGGTCGCCTCGAACTCCCCACGCAGTCTGGTCGACCGGGCGCTCGCGACCGCGGGGATCGACCAGGACACCTTCACCGTGGTCCTCACCGCCGACGCCGTCACGCACCCCAAGCCGGCACCGGAGATATACCTCGCGGCGTGTGCCGCGCTCGGCACGGAGCCCGCGCGCACGCTGGTGCTCGAGGACTCGCAGACCGGCGTCGCGGCTGGGATGGCCGCCGGCTGCTACACGATCGCGGTGCCGGGAATGCCCGAAATCGACCTGGGGCAGGCGTCGCTGGTCGTCGACTCGCTCGCCTCGCCGGAGATCACGCAGACGCTTGGCCTGTGAGGCCGAGCGGCTGCGCCTGCTCCTCGAGCGCGGCGATCACGAACGCGACATGCTCGTCGAACGGGACACCGAGCTCGTCGGCCGAGCTCTGCAGCTCCTCGCGGTTGACCGCCGCGGCGAACGATGGCTGCTTGAGCTTCTTGCGAACCGACTTCGGCGTCAGGGCGACGATGCCCTCGGGACGCACCATCGCGCAGGCGACCAGGAAGCCGCTCAGCTCGTCGACGGCGTGCAGCGTCAGCTCGAGCGAGCTCTCGCGGGCGACGCCGAGATAGTCGGCGTGGGTCGCGATCGCGCGGACCATCTCCGGCGGCGCGTCGCGACGCTCGAGCTCGGCCATGATCGTCCGCGGGTGACCCGCGGTCGTGTCGGTCATGTCGGGGTGGCGCTCGTAGTCGGCGTCGTGCAGCAGTCCAGTCACACCCCACAGCTCGACGTCGGCGCCGCCGCGCAGCGCGTATGCGCGCATCGCCGTCTCGACCGCCAGGCAGTGCCGGCGCAGCGGGGCGCCGCTCACCCACTCCTGCAGCAGAGCGAGGGCCTCGTCTCTGGGGATCGGTCTGGACATGGCGGCGCGCACCGCCGCACGCGGCGGGCTCGGATGCGCCCCGTAATCTACCTGTGAGATGGCTGACCAGGCCCACATCCGCAACTTCTGCATCATCGCCCACATCGACCATGGCAAGTCGACGCTCGCCGACCGCATCCTCGAGCTGACGCACACCGTCGACGCGCGCGCGATGCGCGCGCAGGTGCTCGACTCGATGGAGCTCGAGCGCGAGCGCGG
>CAZABN010000056.1:0-13212 GCA_964483345.1 uncultured Solirubrobacteraceae bacterium | reverse complement strand
CGTCGGGCGCAGCCGCGAGCGCGCCTACGCCTACCTGCTCTACGACGCCGCGGCGGCGCTGACGGCCGAGGGCGCGCAGCGGCTCGCCGCGCTCTCCGACTTCACCGAGCTGGGCTCCGGCTTCCAGATCGCGATGCGCGACCTCGAGCTGCGCGGAGCCGGCAACCTGCTCGGCGACGAGCAATCCGGCCACGTCGCCGCACTCGGCTTCGAGCTGTACATGCAGATGCTCGATGATGCCCTGGCCGCCGCCGAGTCCGGCGGCGAGCACGCCGACGGCGAGTGGGAGCCGGTGCGGCTCGACGTCGATGTGGACGCCTACGTCCCGGCCGACTACGTCGGCTACGAGCAGGCCAAGATCGACCTGCACCGGCGGATCGCCTCCGCGCGCGAGGTCGCCACGATCGAGCTGCTGCGGGAGGAGCTGGAGGATCGCTTCGGGGCGCCGCCGCAACCGGTCGAGCACCTGCTGGCGATCGCGCGGGCGCGGATCAAGCTCGCCGCCGCCGGCGCCAGCGCCGTCACGGTCCGCGCCGGGAGGCTGACGGTCACGCCGATCGAGCTCGATTCGGCGGGCGTGCGCGAGCTGCGCGAGCTGCTGCCGGGAGCGATCTACGAGTCGGGCCGCTCGCAGGTCTCGGTGCGCGTGGCGGCTGAGCCCGAGCAGCGTTTCCGCGAGATTCTGGCGGCGGCCGACGCGATCCTCGCGGCGAGCGCGCCGCCGGGGGTGAGATAAACCCCGCGTGGCCCGTCCGCGCGATTCGCTAGAGTGCGACACCTGTTGTCCGGAAAGAGGTCTCGCATCGGCATGGCGTTCTGCGCCGCGATCGCCACCGCCGTGGTTCTTGGCGCGTGCGGCAGCGGCATTCCCGGCAACGCGGTGGCCACCGTCGGCTCCGCGCCGATCACCAAGGCGGCGCTCAACCACTGGATCGTCGTCGCCAACGATTCCTCGCAGGGCTCGAGCGGCACCGTCGCGCCCCCGCTTCCCGTGCCGCCGAACTACACGGCCTGCATGGCGGCCGAGAAGAAGGTCGCCGCCAACATCGCCGACACCCCGGCCCAGCTGAAGGCCCTCTGCGCGCAGGCCTACAAGTCGCTGGTGAGCGAGGTGATGGGCTACCTGATCAACGCTCTGTGGATCGAGGGCGAGGCCGCCGACCGCGGCGTCAAGGTCACCTCCGCGCAGGTCGAGAAGTCCTTCGTGAGCCAGCGCAAGGCCTCGAAGCCCTCGCTCGCGACCACCGCCGCGCTCAACTCCTTTCTCGCGAAATCCGGCCAGACGATCGCCGACCTGAAGTGGCGCACCTACCTGAACCTGCTCTACAACGGGCTGCTGCTGCAGGTGCAGAAGCAGGCGGAGAAGGTGACGCCCGCGCAGATTTCCGCCTACTACCACTCCCATCTCTCGTCGCTGACCACGCCGGAGACGCGCAACGTGCACCTGATCGAGACCCAGACCGCGGCGACGGCCGCCAAGGTCAAGTCGCTGCTGGCGGGCGGCACGAGCTACGCCACCCTGGCGCCGAAGTATTCGATCGACCCGACCAGCAAGGGCACCGGCGGGAGCCTGCTCGGCGTCCGCACCGGTGAGCTGAACGCGCAGATCACCGCCGCGATCTTCGCGGCCAAGGTGAACGTGCTGACCGGCCCGCTGAAGACGGCGTTCGGCTACTACGTCTTCACCGTCAACGCGATCACGCCGGCCGTCACGCCCACGCTCAGCAAGGCGACGACCGAGATCAAGTCGGCGATCACCTCGGCGCGCGAGACCGCCGCCCAGACCGCGCTGACGACCGCTTTCACAAAGACCTGGCCGTCGCGCACGACATGCGCGACGGGCTACATCACCGCCTCCGTCTGCGGTAACGCGCCCAAGACGTCGTCGACCTCGTCGACCGGTGCGACGACCGGCGCGACGTCCGCGTCGACCGGCGCGACGTCCACCTCCGGCTGAGCAGCCGATGGCCGACGCGGCGCCTGGCGCGATCGCGAGGCTGGACGAACTGACCCGGCGGCTGCGCCGCGAGTGCCCATGGGATCGCGAGCAGGATGAGCGCTCGATCGTCGCGCACACCGTCTCCGAGGCCTATGAGCTGGCTGACGCGGCGCATTCCGGCGACGACGCGAAGCTGCTCGACGAGCTGGGCGACGTGCTCTTCCAGGTGCACTTCCTCGCGCTGCTGCTCGAGGAGCGCGGCTCGGGAGATCTCGCCACGGTCGCGGAGCACTGCACGCAGAAGCTGATTCGCCGCCACCCGCACGTCTTCGGCGACGTCGAGGTCGACGGCCCCGCCGACGTCCGTCGCAACTGGGATGAGATCAAGCGCACGAGCGAGGGGCGTGGCGCCGGCGGCCTGTTCGCCGACGTGCCGGAGAGCCTGCCGGCGCTGGCGCTCGCCGCGAAGGTCCAGCGTCGCGCCGACGGCGACCAGCTCGAGCCGCCGTTCGCGGAGGTCGAGAGCGCGCTACGGCGGCTCACGGAACGCACCGAACGCGACAGCCGCTTCGCGGCGCTAGGCGAGCTGCTGTTCGAGGTGGTCCGCTGCGCCCGGGCGCTCGACGTCGACCCCGAGCTCGCCCTGCGGTGTGCGACGGTCCGCTTTCGCGAGGCGCGCGAACGCGAGGCGGCCGCGCGGTGAGCGCCACGCGAGGCCGCGCCGCCACGCAGCGGCGACGGCGCACGGCCACTTGCGCCTGATGCAGGAGCCGGGCGCGCGGAGGCGAACAGGTCTGTTGTGGCGCTCGTCACACACCCCGCTTCGCGCGCGCACGCGCCGGCGGCGCGGATCCGCTGGGATCGCGTCGGCCGTGTCGCGATGCTCTGCGCGCTGCTCGTCCTGCTCTACCTCGCGATCAGCCCGGTTCGCTCGCTCATCGCCGACTTCCACCTCTCCGCGCAGCGCAGCGCTCAGCTGCACTCGCTGCGCCGCCAGGCCGCGGCGCTCGCGGTGGAGCAGCGTCTGCTCCAGGATCCCGGCACGCCCCAGATCGAGGCGCGTAACCTCGGTCTCGTGCGTCCCGGTGAGCACGAGTTCGTGGTCAGCGGCCTGCCCGACAACTAGCGCGTCGCGTTCGCGACTCTCGCGGGTGCTCGCGCCGCCAACCAGGCGGCGTCGGCGGCGCTGAATGCTCGAGTACGCGCGCCTGCAGTGGCATGACGGCGAGCGCCGGCTGCGTGAGCTGCCGCCGGCGCGCCGGCGGGCGTTCGATCGCGTCGTCGAGCGGCTGGTCGCGGAGCTTCGCCGGCGTCTGGGCGGCAGCTTCACGGCGCTCGAGCTGGTGGAGCTCTACGACCGCTCCAACGCCTGGACGATGCCGATCGCGATCGAAACCGCGCCCGCCGAGCCGGCCGCCTGGGAGCAGTGGGTCGCCGACGCCGCCTTCAACCGCTACCTGCGCGACGCATCGGACCGCCCGGTTCGCTGGTGAGCGACCGGGGCGCAGGCCCGCGGCGCCCTACTCGCTGCGGCGGATGACGATCTGGTCCTCCTCGATCGTCACAGCGACGGGGCGGTGCCCGGCCCAATGCTCGGCGTAGATCGGATCGTCGGCGACGGCCGGGTCGAGCCACAGCCCGTAGCCCTCCTCGCCGTGATCGAAGGTCCCCTCGAGCGGCCCCGCCGAGCTCTTGCCCCGGCGGATCCGCGAACCGCGGCGCGCACGCCGCTTCGGCTGCTCCTCGCCGTCCTCCTCCGCGTGCTTCGCCGCCTCGGCGGCCTCCCGCGCGGCCTCCGCCTCCTCAGCCTCGCGCCGCGCCTGCTCGGCGGCCTCGAGCTCCGCCGCGATCAGCGCGTCGTCCTCGGCGCGAAGGTCGATCTCCTCGTCCACCAGTCCGCTGGCCGCCGCACCGGCGACGCCCGGCTCTTCGTCGAGCAGCCCGCTCTCACGCTTGAAGCTCGCGATCTGCTGCACCGTCACCTCCAGCTGGTGCGCGACCCAGGCGTCCGTGCGCCCCTGGCGCGTCCACGTGCGGATCTGGTTGAGGTGCGGCCGAAGCGACTTGCGTGCCATGCGAGGCGCGGAGCCTACCGCAAAGTCTCGCCCGCCCCGGAGCCCGCGCTTGCAATTCAGCCGCTCGCACGTAGATAATGGCCAACCTGCGGCGCCGAGAGAGGGAATGGCATGCTCGTCCTGACGCGAAAGTCGAACCAGAGCATCATGATCGGGGACGAGATCGAGATCTCGGTTCTGTCCGTGATGGGGGACAAGGTCAGGATCGGCATCCAGGCGCCGCGCAGCATCCCCGTCTACCGCCGCGAGGTCTACGTCGCGATCCAGCGCGAACGTGAGGACGAGCTCGCCGAAGCGAGCACGGAAGGCGTCGAGGCGGCCTCCTAGGGCGAACGGACGCGCACCGGCGCTCCCGCCTCTTCCTTTTTATGGCGCCGGTCCCCGGCGCTATTCAAGAATCAGATACAGGGCGCGGAACATCACGACCGAGACGATCACGGCGGTCGCGAGCAGCGTCACCGAAAGCACGATGAAGCGCGACTTGCCCTGCTTGACCCTGCGCTCGGAGCGACGTTTGGCCGCGCGGCGCTCCGCCGTGCGGCGCAGCAGTTCGCGGCGATCACGGTCGAGCGCCGCCTCTTCGACGAACGCGCGCTCGAGCTGGTTGAGGCTCTGTCGCATCTTCATGGCCGCCCAAGGGTAGCGCCCGACGTCCCGGCGGTCCGCGCTGGGGCCGGGCGTGCCTAGAATCATCGTGGGATGTCAAGGGCCGATCTGTTCGTCGTCTGCAAGAACCCCGACTGCGGAGCCGAGGTGAGCCCCTACGTCACGGAGTGCCCCTATTGCGGCACGCGGCTGCAGAAGCGCGCGCCCAAGCTCGACCGGGCGATGCAGCCCGCGCGCCGCTCGCGGCGCGTGCCGGCGCCGTCGCTCGGGCGCCTGCGCGCCGGCGAGATCCCCGGCATCGCGGCCGACAGCCCGCCCTACGTGACCGGCGCGATCATCGTCGCTACCGGCGTCTTTTGGATCGCGGCAAACGCCACCTGGCTGGACCCGTCGAACCTCGTCGCGATCGGCCCGCTCGGCTCGCATTTCGCGCGCGTGCTCTCGGCGCCGTTCACCTACTTCGATCCGAACCCGCACAGCGGCTCGACCCTCGGAAGCGCCGTCTACCAGTTCGCGACCCTGTTCGCGATCGCCGTCTTCGGCTGGCTGCTCGAGCGCCGCGAGGGCGGGATCGCCGTCGCGGCGCTGTTCCTGCTCGGCGCGGTTGGCGGCACGGCGCTGGCGGTCGCCGTCGGCACGAGCAGCGACGTCGCCGGCGCCAACGGCGGCGCGCTGGCGCTGCTGTGTGCCTGGGCTATCCCCGACCTCTTGGCGCGCCGCGCCCGGCGCGACTACGGCGGCGACCTGCTGGGGGCCGGCGTGATCGCGCTCGTGCTGCTGGCGATGCCGGTCGCGCGTCCCGAGGCCAGCCCGGTCGCGGGCGGCGTCGGCGTCGTGGTCGGCTACCTCGGCGGGTTGGCGCTCGCGCAGCGCAACCGCCACTGAGCGCGCCGGCCGCCCTCCGCGAGGGCCGGGCCTCCGTATGATGCGGCGATGGCCCGGCCGAGGCGCATCTACACCGCGCAGGAGGTCGACGCAGCCGTCGTGGCGCTCGAGGACGCGGGTCGTTTCGCGCACGCGACCCAGGTCGTCACGCACGCCGCGCCGAGCCTCGCACGCGTGCTCGACCAGGCGCTGGCCGACGGCGGCTGGTACGGCTCGGCGCACGAGGAGCTGCTGGTGCGCGCGAGCGCTGAGCCGGACGCGGCTGAGCGACTGGCCGCGGTGCGGGCGCTGGTCGACGAGCAGACGCGGCTCGGGATGCTGGTCGGCGTCGCCGTCGGCTTCGAGCTCGCGGAGGAGCTGGCCGCTAACGAGACGATCACAGAGGAGAGTTGACGAAATGGAGATCCGCTTCCTTGGGCATGCCGCCTTCGAGCTCGAACACGATGGGGTCACCGTGCTGATCGACCCCTTCCTGACCGGCAACCCGAAGGCCGCCGCCGGCGCGGAGGAGGTCGCGGCGGACGCGATCCTCCTCACCCACGGGCACGGCGACCACCTCGGCGACACCGTCGCGATCGCGAAGCGCACCGGGGCGAGCGTGCTCGCGATCGTCGAAATCGCGGAGGAGCTGCGCGGCGACGGTTTGGAGAACGTCCACGACCCGAATCTCGGCGGCACCGTCTCGTTCGCGTGGGGGAGCGCGAAGCTGGTGCCCGCCTGGCACACCTCGACGACGCCGAAGGGGACGGTCAACACCCCCGCCGGGCTGATCGTCGAGATCGGCGGCTCGATCGTCTACCACCTCGGCGACACGTCGCTGTTCGGCGATCTCGAGCTGATCGGGCGCCGCCACGCGATCGACGTCGCGCTGATCCCGATCGGCGGCCACTACACGATGGATCGCCACGACGCCGTCGAGGCCGCCCGGATGATCGGCGCGCGCCAGGTGATCCCGTGCCACTACGACACCTTCCCGCCGATCGTCACCGACGTGCGGGCGTTCGCCGCGGACGTCGAGAACTCGACCGCCAGTGAGGTCATCGTGCTCGCTCCGGGCGAGCGCCACACCGTATGACCGCGCTCGTCGCAAAAGGCCGCTGAGGTGGACGTCCGCCAGCTCTGGCGCTCGCCGCCGGTCAAGCCGCAGTACGGACAGTCGCTGCCGCAGCTGCTCGCACCGCGGATCGACAGCCTGCCTAGGATCCTCGCACGGATCCTCGCGGCGCTCGCCGTGGTGGTCGTCGCCGTGCTCGTCGCCCTGATCCTGCGCCTGCGCGATCCCGTCTACACGCACTCGGGGCCGCCCGCGAGCTTCTCCACCACCTATTCGCGCGCGATGACGCGCGAGCCGGTCCGCTCCCCGGTGCTGCTGGATCTGCGCGAGAACTCGAGCGTCGGTCTCGCCGCCTCGTTCGAGATCACGACGCTGCAGCTGCCGCGCTACAGCGGCGAGATCAGCGGGCTTTTGCCGGTGCTGGCCGTCAACATGATCCGCCACCTGCAGGCGAGCGACCCGACCTTCGTGCTGTGGAGCCAGGGGCGGACTCGCATCAATTTCGTCCCGGGCTACACCTTCGCCTTCCAGCGCAAGATCGACGGCCGCCCCTACTGGGGGCGCTACGTGCTGATCACGCCCCAGATCAGCGGCGACCGCGAGGGACTGCTGCTGTCGATGTTGACCGACCCGGCGCTGCTGTCGGCTGCGACGCCGCCGATCACGCCCGACAGCGTGGGCAGCGTCGGTGTCCTCTTCGAGCCGCTCGAGCGGCTGCGGTTCAGTTAGCCCCCGGTCGCGCCGGTTGAGCCGGTGCCGGCGCCGTCCTGCTCCTGGCTGAAGGTCGGCTCGCCGTTGCCGGTTGAGCCGGTTGAGCCGGTTGCGCCGGTGCCGCTCGCGCCCGTCGAGCCGGTTGAGCCTGTGGCGCCCGCGCCGACGGCGCCGGTTGAGCCGGTCGCTGCGGTCGGTGTGGGGGAGCCGCTTCCGGAGGTCGAGGTGGACGGGAAGACGGTGGTCGTCGAGACCTCCTGGGTCGTCGGCGTCGGCGCCGGCGCCGCCGGGGTGGTGGTCTGGACCGTCGTGGTGGGCGCGGGCGTCACGGTCGCGCCCGCGGGCGCCGTCGTGCCGGCGCCGGTCGTGGCGCTCGTGCCGGCGGCTGTGGCGGCTGACGGGTAGAGCACGGGGGCCAGCACCGCGACGAACCGGTGGCGGCGGATCAGGTCCTCCGCGCGGCGGTGGACGACGGCGAGCGCGGGCGGGTAGACGACGGCGCTGTCGACCTGGGCGTGGGCGGCGCCGGCCGGCGCGGTGGTGCGCGGTGCGGTGGAGTGGAGGTGGACGGCGGACGCGCCGACCGCGGCGACGACCGCCACGGTGGCGACGACGGCAACGGTCTTGACGACGACGGCGCCGGCGGCCAGCGAACCGATGCCGCCAGTCGCGACCGCCGCCGTACCGGCCGTCGCGGCGGCGCCCCCGCCGGTGGTGACCGTCGCGGCGCCGCCGGTCGCCCCGGCGCCGCCGAAGAACTTCGCGAGGCCGAGCTTGAAGAGGAGCGTCTTCTTCAGCAGCAGGATCGGGCCGAGCGGGAAGATCGCGGCGAGTGCGCGGTTGTTTGCGCGCAACTGGATGCGGAAGGCGCGGCAGCGCTCGCAGTCCTTGACGTGACGGCGGACGGGGGCGCTCAGCGACGAGATCCCCTCGGCGGCCGCGCCGAGCTCCAGGCGAACCTCGCTGCAGGTCAGCTTGCGGGCCTCGGCGGCCTCCGCGAGACCGATTCGCGCGCGCACCAGCAGCGACTTGACGCCCGGCACCGTCGTCTCCATCGCCTGCGCGATCTGCTCATACGACAGCGCCTCCATCTCGCGCAGCACGAGCGCCGAGCGCTGTGTCTCCGGCAGGTGCCCGATGTCCTCGAGCAGCAGCCGGAACTCCTCGCGCTGGTGTGCCTTCTCGCTGGTCGACAGGCCCGCGTCGGCGAAGTGGGTGTCCATCGAGTCGACCCCGACCGCGGTGTTGCGCCGCAGGTGGTTGAGCGAGCGGTTGCGGGCGATCCGGTAGAGCCAGGGCCGCGCGTTGATCTCGCGAGTGTCCGCCATGATCGCGTTGAACGCCGCGGCGAAGACCTCCTGCAGCACATCCTCGGCGTCCTCGCGGGAGTGCAGCATGTGGCGGCAGAACCCCAGCAGCCGCGCGTGGTAGCGCGCCACGAGAACCTCGAACGCCGCCTGCTGGCCGCTGCGGGTCAGCGCGATCAGGCGCTCATCGCTCGCGAGGCGAAGCAGGGGCGAGGGACCGCGCAGGGCGGCCAGGGGCTGCTGTTTGAGTGTGTAGCCCTCCACGGCGTTCAGTTCCAGCTCATGCCTAAGGACACGGTAGCTCGCGCCGAGTTGCGCACGTATTGTGCATCGGCGCCTGCTTCATACCCCCTCAACATGGGTTTCAACGGCTACGATGGCCGTCCGGCCCGGGTTGGCGAAGTGGTACAGCCGGCGGTCTTAAAAACTGCTGCCCGTGAGGGCGTGCGGGTTCGAATCCCGCCCCGGGCATCGGCCGCGCAGGTACACACTTGACCGCAGATGCTTCGGCGCCTAATCTTTAGGCGCCGTTCGATTGACCAGCCGCGCGCACGCGTCAAATTGCGCCGCGCGCACCGCCATCGTGACCGACACCAAAGAACGCATCGATCCCTACGTCTGGCGCGTGGCGGTCGTCGTCGTGCTGGGATCGATCATGTCGATCCTCGACACGACGATCGTCAACGTCGCGCTGGAGACGCTGCACGACAAGCTGCACAGCCCGCTGTCGGACATCCAGTGGGTGATCACCGGCTATCTGCTCGCGCTCGCGACCGTGATCCCGCTGACCGGCTGGGCGTCGCGGCGATTCGGCGCGAAGAAGGTCTACCTGGTCTCGCTGCTGCTGTTCACGGCCGGCTCGGCGCTCTGCGGCCTGGCGTCGTCGACCAACGAGCTGATCGTCTTCCGCGTGCTGCAGGGCGTCGGCGGCGGCATGATCATGCCGGTCGGCCAGCTGATCCTCGCCGACACCGCCGGCCCGAAGGCGATGGGCCGCGTGATCAGCGTGACGGGCGTGCCGACGATGCTCGGCCCGATCCTCGGCCCGACGATCGGCGGCCTGATCCTCTCGACCGGAAGCTGGCGGCTGATCTTCTACGTGAACGTCCCGATCGGCGTGCTCGCGATCGCGCTGGCGCTGCGGCTCCTGCCCGCATCCGGGCTGATGGCGAAGCCGCCGCGCCTGGACCTGCGGGGTCTCTTGCTGATGGCGACCGGGCTGCCGCTGCTGACGTACGGGCTGGCCGAGATCGGCATCACCCACGGCTTCAGCTCGGCCAAGGTGCTGATCCCGCTGATCGCCAGCGCGGTTCTGATCCCGGTGTTCGTCTGGCACGCCCTGGGACGCAAGGCGCCGCTCCTGGATCTGCACCTCTACCGGCGCAGCACCTACGCCTCCGCCTCGCTGGTGATCTTCTTCCTCGGCGGCGCGCTGTTTGGCGCGATCATCCTGCTGCCGCTCTACTTCCAGCAGGTGCGCGGCGAGAGCGTGATCGACACCGGCCTGCTGCTCGGCCCGCAGGGTCTCGGCATGGCGCTCGTGATGCCCTTCGTCGGCCGTCTCGTCGACAACGTGGGCGGCGGCCCGCTCGCATTCGGCGGCGTGCTCCTGACGCTCGTCGCCGGCGTCCCGCTCGCCCTGATCGGCGCCCACACCTCGCTGGTCTGGCTGAGCGCGGTCCAGCTCGTGCGGGGCATCGGCATCGGCTTCGCCTTCATGCCCGCGTTCGTGGCGGCGCTCGCGGCGCTCGAGCGGCGCGAGCTGCCCGACGCCTCGCCGCAGCTGAACGTGCTGATGCGGGTCGGCGGCTCGATCGGCACGGCCGTGCTCGCGGTGGTGCTGGAGCGCGCGATCATCGCGGCCGGCCACGCCCCGAGCGCCGGCGCCGTGGCGGGCGCCTACGGCACCGCGTTGTGGTGGTCGTTCGGGATCTCCGTGGCGGCGCTCATCCCGTGCGTGTGGCTGACGCTGTCGGAGCGCTCGGTGCGCCGCGCGCGGCTCGCCGAGGGAACGGGCGCCGCGCTCGAGCCTCCGCTGGTCGAGGTCGCGCTGTGAGCGCGACCACGGAGCCCGGCGCTTTCGCGCCGCCCCGCCCGGCCGCGGGCCCCGAGCATGATGCTGCCGTGTCGGCCTTCGCGCTGACCTTCAAGGCAGCGATGGGGGCGGTGCGGCGCCTGCGTGGGCGCGAGTCCCATCGCCCCGGCGAGCTGAGCTACGCCCAGTGCGGTCTGCTCTTCGCGCTGGCGCAGCGCGGCGAGTGCTCGGCGAGCGAGCTGGCCGGCCTGGCCGACGTCGCTCCGGCGACCGCGACGCAGATGCTCGACCATCTCGCCGCCGGCGGCTTCGTCGAGCGTGTGCGCAGCGAGCGCGACCGGCGCATCGTGCTGGTCTCGCTGACCGCGCGCGGCGGCGAGCTGGTCGCCGCCCGGCGCGCCCGCTACGAGGCCCTGTGGACGCGCGAACTGGCCGAGTTCAGCATCGAGGAGCTGGAGGCCGCGACCGCCGTGCTCGATCGCGCCGCCGCCGTGTTCGTCGAGATCGCCGCCGAGGCCGAGGGCGCCTGACGCGCGCGGGCGCGCGCGCCAGGCGCGCCGGCGCTCAGGCCAGTCCGGCGCGCGCCAGCGCGACGCCACGGAGGATGTCGTGCTCGGAGGCCTCGAAGGCGTCGAGCTCGAACGCCTCGAGCACGCGGATCAGGATCACCACGCCGGCGATCACGGTCGGCGCGCGGTCGGGATGCAGCCCGCGCACCCGGCGGCGCTCCGCCAGGTTGATCGACGCCAGCCGCGCCAGCAGCAGCTTCAGCGTGCTCAGCTCGAGGCGGTAGCCGTGCACGCGCGTGGCGTCGTAGGGGTCGAGCGCCTGGTCGATCGCGGCACACGAGGTCGCGGTGCCACCGACCGCGATCGCCCGTTCCGCGCTTCGGCGCACCGCCTCCGGCACGGCCTGTTCGATCAGCGAGGTGACCTCGGCGCCGAGCGCCTCGAGCTCCGCCACGCTCGGGGGATCGCCGCGCAGGTGACGCTCGCTCTGGCGAACGACGCCCGCCTGCAGCGAGACGGAGAAGTCGACGGCCCGGCCCGATCCGACGATCAGCTCGGTCGAGCCGCCGCCGGCGTCGATCACGAGCGTTCGCTCCGCGGCGCCGGCGCCTGAGCGGTCGCTCGTCGCGCCGAGATAGGTGAGCTGCGCCTCCTCGCTGCCGGGGATCGCGCGCGCCTGCAGGCCGTAGCGCCGCTCGACCGTGGCGACGAACTGCGGGCCGTTTGCGGCGTCGCGCACCGCGCTCGTCAGCACCGCCGGACGCGCGTCCGCGCCGTAGTGCTCGATCGCCTCGGCGTACTCGTCGAGCACCGCGAACACGCGCTCGATCGCCGCCTCCGCGAGCACGCCGGTGGTGTCGACGCCGTCACCGAGCCGGGTCACATGGCTGCGGCGGTCGAGCTCGTCGACCGAGCCGTCGGCGCCGACGTCGGCGATCAGCAGCCGCGTCGAGTTGGTGCCGATGTCGACGACCGCGACGCGCATCAGCCGGCCGGGTGCGGCATCGCCCTGCCGTCCAGCCCGGCCAGCAGGTTCTCGACCGACAGCTCGGTCATCCGCGCGCGCGCCGCGTGCGTCGCGGAGCCGATGTGCGGGACGACCAGCAGGTTGGGTGTGTCGTAGACCGGGTCGCCGGGCGGGGGCGGTTCGGGGTCGGTCACGTCGAGCGCGGCGGCGGCGATCTCGCCGGCGCGCAGCGCCTCGATCAGCGCCGCCTGGTCGATCACCGCGCCGCGCGAGGTGTTCACGAGGATCGCCGTCGCTCGCATCCGCTTCAGCGCCGCGCCGTCGATGAGGTGGCGGGTCCGGGGCGTCAGCGGCACGTGCAGGCTGACGTAGTCGCTGCATGCGAGCAGCTCGTCGAGCTCGGTGTCGGCGGTCGAGCGCACCGTCATCCGGAAGCCCTGCGCGCGCCGCGCGAGGGCGCGGCCGATGCGCCCAAAGCCGACGATCCCGAGCGCGGCGCCGTCGACCTCCGCGCCCAACCAGCCGGCCGGCTCCCACGTTCGCCACGCTCCGGCGCGGGCGTCCGCCGCGGCCTGCGGCAGCCGCCTGGCGGCGGCGAGCAGCAGCGCGAAGGCGAGGTCCGCGGTCGCCTCGGTCAACACGTCCGGCGTCACGCCGACCGGGATCCCGCGCGCGCGCGTCGATTCCAGGTCGATGTTGTCGGTCCCCACCGCATAGTTCGCGATCGCTCGCAGCCGCGGCGCCGCGTCGAGCAGCGCACGGTCGACGCGCTCGGTGAGCAGGCACAGCAGCCCCTCGACCTCCGCAATGGCCTCGCGCAGCACCGCGGGCTCCGGCGGCAGCGCGCCGTCCCAAACCCTCACCTCATGCGCGTGGCGCAACCGCTCGAGCGCATCCCCCGGCACGGCGCGCGTTACGAAGACCCTGGCCATCCCCTGATTGTGGCCGCTCGATCCGCCGCCATGCACACAACGTTGCAGAAACCTCCGCAACCACTCCCGCGCGCGCGGCTGAGAATGTTGCCGACTTGATACCTTGTAGGCACGCCGCGGGGTGGAGCAGTCTGGTAGCTCGTCGGGCTCATAACCCGAAGGTCGCGGGTTCGAATCCCGCCCCCGCTATTG
>CAZABN010000055.1:0-13391 GCA_964483345.1 uncultured Solirubrobacteraceae bacterium | reverse complement strand
TTCACCAAGATCATGTACACGCTCACCGTCAACATCACCGGCAGCGGCACCGTCGTTGTGACCGACGCCGGCACCGGCGTGACCTGCAACCCAACCTGTCAGATCGGCGACGGCGACCAGATCAAGCTCATGGAGACGCCCGGCATGAGCGAGAATTTTGTGAATTGGACGGGCGGCGGGCAATGCGCAACCGCGAGCAACGTCATCGGCAACACGTGCACGTTCAACGCCGCGGGTTCAGAGACCGACGTGGCGAACTTCGTCCAGACGTACGACATCGTCACCGGTCCCTCGACCGTCGCCGGCGAGGGTGCGGCGAAGGTGACCGACGCCAACCCGGCCATTACGTGCACCGACGAGTATGAATGCGTGGCGGATGCCGGTGACGACGTCACGATCACTCCGCTGGCGGCCGCCGGCTTCCACTTCGTTTCCTGGAGCGGCGTCGGCGGTTTCTGCGGCGGGCGCTCGAACAACCCGTGCGTCATCGCGCCTGTCGGCGCTCCCGAAACGGACATCCCCGTTTTCGAGATCAACACGGACACGATCGACAGCGCGACAAGCGGAGCCGGCACCGTCGCCGTCGCGGTGACCGCCACCAACGGCGCCAGCCTCGTCGGGACCTCCTGCAACTCCACGACCGCCCCCACGAGCTGCCTCGTCAACTACGGCGACACCGTCACGCTCACGGAAACCCCGTCCGTCGGCCACAACTTCACCGGTTGGACAACGGGGCAGTGCGCGATCGCGCAGAACGACGTGAGCCCCAACACCTGCTCCTTCATCGCCACGCCGCCCGACGCCACGGACGAGGAGACGGACACCGCGAAGTTCGTCCCGAACCAGGTTCCGATCACCGCCATGACCGACGGCAACGGCGTGGTGGTGCTCAACGACCTCGAGGCCCCCTCAACCTGCGACAACCTGGAGAGCCAGGACCAGCCCGGCAACTCCGTGATGTGCACCGTCAGCTACGGCGACCCGATCCAGATCACCGCCCTGGGCGACACCCCCACCGGCAGCAACCTCGGCTTCCACTTCATGAACTGGACCAGCGGGTCGTGCGATGGCACGCCGGCGCTTGCGCTCATGTCGAGCTGCGCCTTCTACGCGACGACCGCCGAAACGGACGCCGCCGTCTTCGTCTCACCGTCGGAGTTCCTGGTCACCGCGATCGCGGGAGCCAACGGCACGGTCTCCGTCGCTGAGAACCCGCCGCACATCGGCGACACCGTCGGCACCTGCAACACCGGCAGCGATCCGCCTCCGTGCTTGGCCGACTACCCCGACACGGTCGTCCTCACGGCCACTCCCGCCGCCGGTTTCGCCGTCGCGGGCTGGTCCGGCGGGGGCTGTAGCGGCACCGGGCTGACCTGCACGATCAGCAGCATCGAAGCCAATGCGTCGGTCACGGTCACGTTCGCGCTGCCGGTGCCGGGCGACGCGTCCAACACGGTGTTCGTGTCACCGGCCGGCAGCGACTCCAACCCCGGTACGCAGGCTGCACCGGTCGCCACCCCGCAGCGGGGGCTCGCGATCCTCCTGAGCCAGGGCAAGCAGTATCTGAGGATCGCCCAGGGCAACTACAGCGGCCCGCTCGACCTGACCGCAAGCGACGACAACGTCGGCATCTACGGAGGCTTCAACCCGACCACGGGGTACGCCACCTACAACCCGACGACGCCGACCACGATCTCCGGCGCACCCGAGGCTGTGCTCGCCAATGGCGCGACCGGCGTCACGCTGCAGCAGATCAACCTCGCGGGCCTCGGCTCGAGCGCGCCCTCGTCGTCCTCGTACGGGCTTGTCGCGCTGGGTGGCTCGAACCTCACCCTGAACAACGACAGCGTCCACGCGGCGAACGGCACGGCCGGGGCGTCCGGCACGTCAGGCGCGGCGGGAGCCGATGGCGGTGCGGGCGGTGCGGGCGGTGCCGGCGAGACCCCCGCCGCCGTTGAGGCTGCATGCCTCGCCTCGTCCGCACACTGCACCGCCGTCGACGCGGCGGGAGGCCGGCCTGGCCTCGGCGCGAACGGCAACGACTACGCCCTCCGGCAGGCCGCAGGCTACGAGCAGAACCCGCTCATGCTGGCTGCGGCCGACGGACTCGCGTTGCCGGCGGCCGGGCCCTCGGCCGGCGACGGCGGCTTCGGCGGTTACGGCAGCACCGGGGCGCCGACGACCTCCCAGGGCTGCGCGGGCTCGGGCGCCGCGAAGGAGTGCGGACCCACGCAGCTCGTCGCCGGCAAGGCCGAGGTGCTCGGACCGTACACCGGCGCCCAGGGCTCAGCGACGTTCGATGCGACGGTTGTCAACGGCGGTGGCGGCGGATCCGCCGGCAGCTCCAGCTCGACGAGCGACGGCGACTCGGGCTCCAATGGCTCGAGCGGCGCCAACGGCGCCAGCGGAGCGAACGGCGCGCCCGGATCGAGCACCTCCCCTGCCGGTTCCGCGTGGACCCCGGGGAACGGCGCCTCCGGTGCATCCGGTGCTCCTGGAGCCGGTGGTGGTGGCGGCGGCGGTGGCGGCGGCGACCAGCAGCTGAAGCCCGGCGGAGTCGTCTACGGCTCAGGTAACGCCGGTGGTGGTGGAGGCGGCGGCGGCGCCGGTGGCACCGGTGGCACCGGCGGTGGTGGCGGCGGCGGATCGTTCGGCGTCTACCTCAACGGCGGATCGATGGTCACCGCGGCACTCGGTAGCAGTGTCACCGCGGGCAACGGCGGCAACGGCGGCAACGGCGGGAGCGGCGGCAACGGCGGCGCCGGCGGCGTCGGCGGTGCGGGCGGCACCGGTGGCGTGCCGCGGCTGGGCGCCGGTGGCGCAGGCGGCAACGGTGGCTCGGGCGGCGGAGGCGGCGCGGGCGGCGGCGGCGCGGGCGGGCCGAGCTTCGCCTACTACATCGCGGACACCGGAGTCTCGACGTTCGCGCTGGCCGGCGGCTCGACCTACACCAACGGTGCCGGCGGGACCGGCGGCGACTCCGGCAGGTCAGGCGGCATGACCATGCAGGCCCCCCCTGGCGCGGCCGGAACCTGCAACGGCGGATGCCCCGCCCTGCCGATCAAGTTGCCGGCCGTGGCGCTGCTGAGCGGCCACCAGGTCACCGCCGAGCTGCAGTGCCGCCACAGCTGTCACGGCACCGCGTCGCTGCGGCTGCTCCCGACCAGCGCGGGCAAGCCCGCTGGCGCGCTCTTGACGCAACTCGGATTCACCCTACACGGCAGCGCGCTGAGCAGCATCCACCTGACCCTCAAGTCAAGCGCGCTGGCGCTGCTCGCTCACTCCCAGCGCCTGGCGGTCCAGCTGACCGTCGTCGTGACCGTCGCCGGGACCCAGCCGGACAGCTTCGTCAGCGTGCTCGAGCTGACCCGCTCGCTGCCGCAGACGAAGGCTCGCAAGAAGGTTGTGCGCGCGCCGGCCACCTCGCGCAAGTGAGCCCGTACAGCGCCTGGCCCTTCCTCTCGGACCCGAACCATCCGTTCCTCTCCGCGGTCTGGGCGGTCCTGATTCATGGCGTCATCGGCGTGGTGTGCGTGGCCCCCCTGATCTGGCGCAGCAACCACCGCGTTGGGTACTTCGTGCTTGCCTTCATCGGCGGGTCGGTGCTCGACGTCGACCATTTCATCGCGGCGGGCAGCCTCAACCTGCATACGATCGAGACGATGTCCGGGCGACCGGCCACGCACTCGTTCCTCTTCGTCATCGTGCTTGGCCTGCTGACGCTGCTCGTGACAAGACGCTGGATCGCCGCGTGGGCCGTGTTCGCGGTGAACCTGACGCACGTGCTGTTCGATGCCGCCGGCGGTGGCGTGCGGGTCCTCTATCCGCTGGCGCATCCCCAAGGACTGCCGTGGCTCCTCTGCCCGATCGGGATCCTGGCGCTGCTGGGCATCAGCACCGCCTTGGCCGGCGGGCTCTCGCGCCGACCGCCGTCGCGTCTTGGCCGTGAGCGCAGCGGCGTCGCGGCAGTCGGCTGAGCCCGATGCGCGCGATCCAGATCGCCAGTCCCGGCCGCATCGAGCAGGTCGATATTCCCGCGCCCGTACCGTCCGCCGACCAGGTGCTCGTGTCGGTGCGTGCGTGCGGAGTGTGTCGAACCGATCTGCACCTGCTCGACGGCGAGGTGTCGATACCGCACCCGCCGATCGTTCCCGGTCACCAGATCGTCGCCACTGTCGTGGCGAGCGGTGACGACGCGAACCCGGGCGCGCCGCTCGCCCCGGGTGTACGCGTCGGGATCCCATGGCTCGGCTGGACGTGTGGCAAATGCCGCTACTGCCGGAGCGGCAGGGAGAATCTCTGCGACCTCGCCCGCTTCACGGGCCGCGACATCGACGGCGGCTTCGCCGAGTTCGCCGTCGTCGACAGGCGCTTCTGCTTTCCACTGCCCGACTCCTACAGCGATCTCGAGGCCGCGCCGCTGCTCTGCGCGGGGCTGATCGGGTTCCGCGCGCTGCGGCTCGCCGGTGTCGGACAGCGCATCGGCCTCTACGGCTTTGGCGCCTCCGCTCACATAGTCGCCCAACTGGCAGGCGCCGAGGGCCGCAGCGTGTTCGCGTTCACTAGGCCGGGCGACAGCGCTACCCAGCGGTTCGCGCGGGAACTCGGCGCCGTGTGGGCCGGCGGGTCGCTCGAGCGCCCGCCCGAGGAGCTCGATTGCGCGATCATCTTCGCCGCCGCCGGAGAGCTTGTTCCAGCCGCCCTCGACGCGGTCGGCAAGGGCGGCGTGGTGGTCTGCGCCGGAATCCACATGTCGGAGATCCCCGCCTTCGCGTATGAGCGTCTCTGGGGTGAGCGGGTGATCCGCTCGGTCGCCAATCTCACACGCCGGGATGCCGAGGAGTTCTTCGCGCGAGCCGGGCGCGAGCGGATCCACACCAGCGTCACCGCCTACCCACTGGACGAGACCGCGCAGGCGCTGGAGGACCTCCGCCACGGCCGCTTCGAAGGGGCAGCCGTGATCGATCTCGCCCAATCCGCGTAGCAACCGCACCGTTCTCGGAGCACCGCCCCGGACGCGCTACGCTTGAGGTCGTCGTCCGTTCGGTTATCTGCCGATTTCTCCCCCTGCGCGCGGCGCCATGAATTGCGAGAATCGGCGGAGAGGCCATTATGGCCGGGATAAGCGATGGAGCGATTGGGCACGGCGTGCTCGCCGCCGCCGTATCGAACGGGATGGTCGGGCTGATGCACCGCTACACGGGTCGCGGACCCGTGCGGGCGCGGACCACGATCGATGAGAACCTCGTCGTCTGCGTGCTCGGCGACACGTTGACGAAGGCCGAGCAGTCGCTGGTCGACGGAGGGCGCGACAAGCTCGTGCTCAGCGGACGCAGGGCGATCCAGGAGGTGCTGGCCGACGACGCGATCGCGCTCGTGGAGGAGCTGACCGGCCGCGACGTCGTGGCGTTCATGAGCACCAACCACATCGACCCGGACCTCGGCGTCGAGATCTTCGTGCTCGCCCCGGTCGCGGACGCCTGAGCCGCGGCGGCCGCTACCAGCTGCCGTCGACGCAGCCGCCCCTGACGGCGTCCGCCGGCGTGCAGCTTCTCGTGATCACGCCGCCGCTGCGGTTCACGGTGAACGTCGCATCGCCGTTGGGCGACGCGGTCGTGACCTCGTAGCCCGTCGCGGTCGCGTTGGTCACGCTGAGGACGTACGCGTCGCCGTTGCCCGCCGAGGTCTGGATCGTCGCGTCGTAGCGGCTCAGCGCCGCCGCGGTGAGGCCGCTGTAGCTGCCGTCGTTGTCGGTCGCGTAGGTCTCCGCGGCGAGCTGCGCCTGGTGCGCGAGCTCCTGCGCCGAGGCGTCGGAGGCCTTCGAGACCTGGTTCAGAAACGACGGCAGCGCGATCGTCGCGAGGATCCCGACGATCAGGATCACAACCAGCATCTCCAGCAGCGTGAAACCGGTCTCGCCGCCGCTCCTGATGAGTCGTGCCCGCACGCAGAGTCCCTTGCCCGGTTTGTCGAGAGTGTTCGCGCGGCGGCAGTCGCAGCAGCGCGCCGGCACCCGCCCACGCCATCAACGAGCCCGGGCCACCTGTTCTTTCACGCCGCGCGAGGCGGAGACGTCACGCGCGAGGATCCGCCGCGGACGGCCGCGGCCGGCCTCAGCTGCTTCCGTACCAGGTGTCGCTGAAGGAGCTGCCGCCGAACAGCGCACCCGGGAGCGCCAGCAGCGCGGAGTCGTTCGTGTCCGTCATCTGGACCGGCTGATTCGCGAAGCTCGAGATCGGCGCGCCGTTGGCCGTCGCGTCGGTGAAGTTGACGGTGCCGAAATTGGTCAGCGAGCTGGGCACACAGTTATCGCTGTTGTCGCACACGTCGGGCCGCTCGACGATCCACTCGGCGGAGGCCTCCTGCGGCCCGGACCACGGGATCGTCTCCGTCTCCGACCACGGCTGTGCGCCAGACGCGTCGCGGATCGTCAGCGTCCATTCAGAGCCAACGGCGCTGACCGAGGCGCTCATCTGGTCGCCCGCGGAAACGGTGTCGGGGAGCGGTTTGGCGAAGCCACCGTTGACCGCCACGTCTCCATACATCTCGTACCAGGCGTAGTACCGGGCGCCGCTGCCGGTGCAGTCCGAGTCGGTGCCGTCCTGCTCCACGGTGTTGTCGCTTGTGCTGTAGCCGTCGATGCCGACCCACGCAGCCGAGTACGACGTGACACCCGGCGTGCAGGTCGCGGGTGGAACCGTCCAGCTTCCGCTGACCGAGCTGAACGTCGTGCCGGTCGCCTCGTATCCGGACCAGTTGGGGCTGGCGCTGTCCGACCCCACGGTGAGCGTCGCCGCGTTGGTGGACGCCGAGCCCGAGCTGTTCGTGAAAACGGCGCGGAACTCCCAACCGTTCTCGGCCTGCGTGGCATCGTTCAACGTGTAGCTCCCAGAGGTCTGGCCGGCGATATCACCCCAGGTATTCCCCCCGTCGGTCGAGACCCGCCACTGAACGCTCGGCGACGGGTAGCCGGTCGCTGCGGCGGAGAACGTCACGCTCCCGCCCAACGCCACCGCACCATTCGCGGGTTGGGTCGTAACCGACGGAGGCGAGGGCGGCGAGGTCACGGTCAGCGTGGCCGGATCGCTCGACACGCTGCCGGCGCTGTTCGTGAAGACCGCGCGATACTCGTAGCCGTTCTCGGCGAGACTTGTCGTGATCGAGTAGCTCGGCGAGCTTCCGTTCGCCGGGACATCGGTCCAGTTGCCGCCTGGCGGCAGCTGTTGCCACTGGATCGTCGGGGTCGGGGTGCCGGAAGCGGCCGCGAGGAACGTCGCAACCGAGCCCGCGTAGACGCCCTGGTCCGTGGGGTCGAGCGTGACCGCCGGGGGCGCGGCGGCGGAGAACACGCTGAGCGTGACCGAACCGGTGTCGACCGTGCCCGCGGCGTTGTGAAACTCGGCGCGGAACTCCTCGCCGCTGTCACTCAGGGTGGGCGTCAACGAAAACGTGGTCGCGTCGTCGCCGGCGAGGCTGACCCAGGTATCGCCCTCGAGGATCTGCCATTGCACACTCGGCCACGGCACGCCCATCGCCACGGCGCTGAAGCTCACGCTCTGGCCGGCGACGGCGCTCTCGTTCGTTGGCCCGCTGATCACACTCGGCCCGGTATCGCTCGACGCCACGTCGAGCAACGCCGCGTTCGTGACCGCCGACCCGGCGCTGTTCGTGAACACCGCGCGATAGAGGTCGCCGCCCTGGTCGATGGCGGCCGCAAACGAATAGGTCGCCGACGTCGCGCCGGCGACGTTCGCCCAGCTGTTGCCGGCGTCGGTCGACACCTGCCACTGCACGCTCGGCGCGGGAACGCCCGACGCCGCCGCGGTGAAGCTGACCTGGTTCTCCGTGAGCACCCCCTGACCCGTTGGCTCCTGAGTGATGGCCGGCGCGACGGCACCCGGGCCGGACGAGACGTTCTGACCCGCCGGCTGCTGCGTGGCCGGCGGACCCGCGGTTCCGGTCACGGTCAGCGTCGCCGCGCTCGTGGCGGCCAACCGCGCGCCGTTCGAGAATACGGCGCGGTACTCGTAGCCGCTGTCGGCGCTCAGGGCGACGAAGGTGTAGCTGCGAGCATCGGCTCCGGCGATCTCGGTCCAGCTGCCCCCGGCGTCGGTGGAGAGCTCCCAGCGCACGCTCGCGGCGCCCGTCGCGTCCGCCGAGAACGTCACGGTCGAACCGGCGATGACGCTGCGGCTGCTGGGCTGCGCGGTGATCACGGGAGCGGCGCCGGCTGCGTGCAGCGCGTGCTCGACGACGGTCACGGGCGCGGTCCTGGTCGTTCCGCGTGAGCCGCTCGCGACCAGCTCGAAGTGGTAGGAGCGGTCAGACGACGTCGTGTTCCTGGGCAGCCTCACGTCGATCGAGACGCTGCCCGACGAGCAGCGCTTGGTGGCCGGGAGCGGATTGAGCGCCTTCGAGGAGATGAACCGGCAGGTTCGCGCGCGCTGGACCATGGCGAGCAGGTGCACCGTGCCGCCCGCCGCGGAGACCGTGGCCGGGCTCGCCGTGAAGAGGCCGACCTTCGCGCGGCCCGACTGCGACCTGGGCTTGCGGCGCTTCGCGAGGATCTCCGGCGCCGCGGCCGCCGGCGTGTGGAGCACGGCCGTCGGCGCCCCAGTCGCCGCAGCCGCGCGGACGGCGGCGCCGGGGACGGAGCCCGCGGTCAGGGCGCGCGGCGCCGCGACGGTCGCAAGGGCGACGAGTATCCCGGCGAGCACCAGCGCGAACAGGAGCCGCGCGGGGCGCCGACGCCGCATGCTCGAGCTAGCCGCGGCGGCCGCGCGGCCGCTGCGCGCCGTCTCGGTTGCCATCTTGGAGCCGCGAGCCGGGTGCACCATCAATCCTTATCTGCGCCGACGTCCCTTCGAACCAGATCGCGGAATGATACCGGCCGCCTCAAGCCTCCCGGTGTGAAAAACCTGCCGGATCGACGCACGAAGCGGCGGAT
Organism: uncultured Solirubrobacteraceae bacterium; assembly: GCA_964483345.1. Lineage (GTDB taxonomy): Bacteria > Actinomycetota > Thermoleophilia > Solirubrobacterales > Solirubrobacteraceae > Palsa-513. Next base: position 4,444 of record CAZABN010000055.1, on the reverse strand, counting down.
TCGCGAGTCCGGCGCGAAGCGCTCGAAACGGAGCGGCGGGGCCGGCGCTACTCCCAGACCTTGACGGACTGGACCTGCATCGTGGCGGGGAAGGCGGTCGAGGGATTCGGCGGACCGCCCCAGTCGGACGCTCCGCCGACGGCGAGGTCGGCGATCAGGTAGAAGCCGGTGCCGTCGTCGAAGGGCCAGGAACGGCCGGCCGCCGCGGCCTGCGCCCTGGTGTACTGCGCGTACGCGACCCCGTCGACCGCCCACGTGATCAGGCCCGGCTGCCAGATCACCTGGTAGTCGTGAAAGCCCGTCGAGGCGTCGTCGGTCAGCGTCGCGCTCTGCTGCTCGCTCCAGATCGACGGCGCCCAGGCGTGCAGGCTGCCGTGGACCGTGTGGGTGTCGCCGAGCAGCATCTCCTGGACGTCGATCTCGCCCCACGGGTTGCTGTGATCCGGCTGGTCCAGCCACAGGCCCGACCACAGACCCTGGCCGGCTGGCATCTTCGCGCGGAAGTCGACCATCCCGAAGAACATCGAGAAGCTGCCCTCGGTCGAGATCCAACCTGACTGGTAGGGGTAGCCCTCGAGCGCCCGCCGCGTCGCGCTGAGCGCCACCGAACTGCCGGTCATCCTGACACCCGCGGGCGTGAACATTGTCGCTGCGAAGCCGTGATTGTCGTAGCGGGCCGCCGACCAGCCGGCCGGCAGGGTCGAGCCCGTGAACTGGTAGTTCTTGACCAGCTCCTTGTAGCGAACCACCGGCGCGAACCCGGTCGGCAGCGCGATCGCCGGAGCGAGCGCCGGAGCGGGCAGGCGAGCCTGACGGCTCCCCTTCGCCGTCCCGGCCACGATCAGCACGACGCCGGTCACCACCAGGCCGAGGAGCGCAACGAGCGCCAGCGCGAGAACGCCCGCGCGTCCGCTGCCGGCGCGGGGCGCGCGGCCGGACAGCGCGCGCTCGGCCGCGGGCGTCATCGGAGCCGCCAGCCACCCGGCGCGAGGCGATATGGGTCGAAGCGGTCGATCGAAGGACCTTTCATTGGCGCCGCAGGTGCAGACACGCAGCATTCGCGCGCGCGATCCCCATCGATGGGCGATACTGGGCTCGAACCAGTGACCTCCGCCTTGTCGAGGCGGCGCTCTCCCAGCTGAGCTAATCGCCCTGGGAGCGAGAAAGCCTAGACGATCCAACGCGCCCGTCGCGACGCGCGAGGCCGGTGCCGCGGCGTGCCTCTCGCGGCGATCCGCCCGCCACCGAGATACGCTAGAGCGCGCTGGCGACGTGGCGGAGTGGCTACGCAGCGGCCTGCAAAGCCGTCTACGCCGGTTCGATTCCGGCCGTCGCCTCTGCGAAGACGCGTCGGGGGCGGCTGACGCCGCCCCCGACGAGGACGCTGCGGTTGCGTCACCGCGGCCGCGGGCCGCGGTGACGCTGGCCGCTCTAGAACACGAGGGGCACTAGGGACTCGCTCGCGAACAGCACAACCTCGGGCGTCGTCGACCACGACGCGGCGTAGTTGCTGTTGCCCGCGAACGTCGCCGTGTAGCTGTCCAACGTGTTCACCAGCTCCTGCTGAGACGGCGTGAGGATGCACTTCGCAACCCCGGCGCCGTTCGTCGTTCCGGTGCACAGCGGATGGCCGCCCGCGCTGAACGAGACCGACACGCCCGAGATCGGGCCGCCGGTGCTGTTGGTCAGGATCGCCTCCACCAACTGCGAGCCGATGCCGGCGCCCGGCTCGAGCTCCACCAGCTGCGGTAACGCCTTCAGATGCGTTGGCGGAACCGTGACCTGCGCGATCAGAACGTAACCGGGGTCGCTGGAATTCCAATCCTCTCCGCAGTAGTAGGCCTCGTCGAAGTTGGCGTAGATGTCGTACGTGCCGGGCGTCGTCGGCGCGTCTCCAAGGTCAGCCGTCCCTGAGCCGCTCCGGCCGTTGCCCCCGTTGTTCTCGATGCAGCCCCCGCCGGTCATGTAGCCCGTGTGGTAGCCGGTGGACACGTTGGCGCCCTCGCCAGCGAAGGCGACCTCCAGCTGATTGATGCAACCAGGGCAACCCGGGTCCGAATCGGAGTAGTTCGCGCTGATCTTCACATCCTGCCCGGGCTTCACGGTCAGCTCCGTCCCCGGGGTGCCGTTGAGCGCGATGCTGCTGACGGTGTCGGCCCCGACCGTGGTCGGATCTGGCGGCGCGGCGAACGCCACCCCTGCGACTACGAGGCCGACGGCCGCGAGCGCGGCCACCAGCACCAAAACGGAGCGCAAGCCCCGACGACGACTACGACCCATGGCGACATCCTCTCGCTCGATATCTGGAAGGGAACTCCTGCGGCGCGAGGCTACGGACCGCGTCGGACCGTGTCAATCGCGCGACGGTGATTTTCGTTCCCAACCCACGCTCCGAGCGTTATCGACGCGTGAACGACTCGTCCCGGAAGCGGCGCGCGAACACGCCGGTCACCGACCCGGCGCCTCCACCGACTCCCGGCGGCGACGGATCCACGCGGTAGGCTCCCGGCCGCAGCAGCGCGACGCCGTCCTTGTGCGGCGGCGGGCGAGCGTCGAGCGGCCCAGGGAGACGGCTGTGAGCAGCGTTGGAGAGCACGGCCAGGCAGGCGCCAGCGACCAGGCGGGCGAGCGTGCCGCCACCCCGGCGCTCGCGACATGGCTGGCGCTCGCCGCGATCACCGCGCTCGCGGTGGTCCTGCGGGCCGTCTTCGTCGGCGACCAGAGTCTCGGCTACGAGGAGGTCTTCACGGCGCACATCGTCGAGCAGTCGAGCTTCGCCGCGGTCTGGCACGGCGTCCGGGCGACCGAGTCGACGCCGCCGCTCTACTACCTGCTGAGCTGGCTGTGGGTCAAGCTCAGCGCGAGCCACTCCCCCACCTCGCTGCGGATGATCTCGCTCGCGGCCGGGTCGCTGACGGCGCCGGTCTCGTTCCTCGCGCTCCGGCGTTTCGTCGGCGCACGCCTGGCGCTGGTCGTGGCCTGGCTGTGCGCGATCAGCCCGGTGCTCGTGTCCTACTCGATCTACGCGCGCTCGTACGCGCTGCTGGTGCTCGCCGCCGCGCTGTCGGTGTGGGCGCTCGGCGCCCTGCTGGAGCGGCAGTCCTGGCAGCGCTGGCTGCTCTGGGGCGCGACGGCCGCGCTGGCTCTGTGGACGCACTACTTCGCCGCCTTCCTGCTGGCTGCCGAGGCGGGCGTGCTGTTCGTGATGCTGCCGCGCGCACGGACCCGGCTGGCGCTCTGCGTCGCGGGCGTCGCCGCCGCCACCTCGCCGCTGTGGTCGGTCTTCCTCGACCAGAGCGGGGATTCGGAGCGGACCGCCTACATCGCCACGCAGTCGCTGAGCGCGCGGCTCGAGGGCGTCGTGCGCCAGTTCGCGATGGGAACCAACGTTCCCACCGCCTGGCTGGAGGGGGGCGGCATCGCGATCGTCGTGGCGGCCGCGGCGTTCGCGGCGGTGGCGACCCGCGGCGAGCGCTCGAGCCGCGTGCTCGGCTCGCTCGCGCTGGTCGGGGCGGGACTGCCGATCCTCTCGGCGCTGAGCGGCATCGACGACCACCTGCTCGCGCGCAACCTGCTCGGCGTCTGGATCTGCGTGGCGCCCTTCGCGGCCTACGGCCTCATGCGCCTTCGCGGCCTCCCCCTCCTCGCCTACAGCGTGATCTGCCTCGTCGCGGTGATCGCGGTGGAGAGCAACTGGCACTACCAGGCCGCGACCGACTGGCGCGGAGCGAGCGCGCGTCTCCTCGCCCCCGCGCGCGGCGAGCCGGTGGCCGTCGAGCCGGGGCTCGAACTGGCCGTCGCCGGCCTGTACATGCATCGCAGCGCGCTCACCGCGCCGCTGCGCACGAGCGACCTGTGGGTGATGGTGCAGCCAGAGCGCGGCGCCCACGAGCGCGCGCTCACGCCCGTCGCGAACCCGCCGCTCGCGCAGCTCTTCGGCTCGCAGTTCCGCGCCGTCGGCGAGCTCGACTACCACGGCTTCCGCCTGATTCACCTGCACGCGGACACGCCGGCGCTCGTGCCCCCGGCGCCGCCCGACGACGGCAACCCGCAGGCGCCGCTCGCGTACGTGCTGGCGCCCTGAACCTCAGGCCACGACCACGCGGCCGGCCGAGCACGCGAGATCCTGAAGCGCAGCGACCGCGGAGGCGGTCGCGAGCACCTAATCCTCGTCGTCGGGGTGCTCGCCGTTGCCGCGCAGCCAGTCGCTCAGCTGCTTGCCGACGTCGCCCACCGACTCGCCCGCGTCGCGAAAGACGTTCTTGAAGCGCTCGGCGTAGTGCGCGACCGCGTCACCCGCCTCGGCGCGGGCGTGCAGCGGCTCGTCGCGGGTAACGTAGGAGCCGCCGACGATCCGGTCGTATTCGCCGCTGCGCACCCACTCCATCAGCTCGTGGATGCGGCGCACCGGCATCGGGTGCGTGACATTGAGGTCGAGCAGCAG
>CAZABN010000054.1:0-13495 GCA_964483345.1 uncultured Solirubrobacteraceae bacterium | reverse complement strand
GCACGCCCCGGGACGCCGGCCGCCGCAGCCGGCCGCCGCCACGGCAGGCACGCCCCGGGACGCCGGCCGCCGCAGCCGGCCGCGCCACGGCAGGCACGCCCCGGGCCGCCGGCGCCGCGAGCGCCGAGCGCTCGGTTCAGCGCGGGCGCTCGGCCGCGCTCTCGGTCAGCGCGCGGTACAGCCGGTTGGCCGGCACGCCGGTCAGCTCCGCCAGGGCCTTGGCCGCGGGGCGCGGACGCGCGCCGGCGTCCACCAGCGCGCGCAGCGCGGCGAGCGCCCGCTCCGCCATGTCGGGAGCGCCGGCGCCCGGCGGCGCGGCGGCGACGACGAGCACGACCTCGCCGCGCGGCGGCTCGCGGTCGTAGTGGGCGGCGATCTCGGCGGCGCTGCCGCGGCGCACCTCCTCGTGCAGCTTGGTCAGCTCGCGGCAGACGGCGACCTGGCGGCCGGGATCCTTTTCCGCGAGCAGCGTGAGCGTGGCGACCAGACGCTTGGGGGACTCGAACGCGACGAGCGTCTCCTGCGTGCCGACCACCAGCCGCTCGAGCTCCGCCCTCTTACGCGGCAGGAAGCCGACGAACCGCCAGCGCTCGGCCGCCAGGCCCGAGGCGACGAGCGCCGCCAGCGCGGAGCTCGGTCCCGGCAACACCTCGACCGACAGGCCGGCGGCGATGCAGGCCTGGACGAGGATGAAGCCGGGGTCCGAGACGAGCGGCATGCCGGCGTCGGAGACGAGCGCCACGACCGCCCCGGAACGCATCCGCGCCACCAGCTCCGCCGCGCGTTCGCGTTCGTTGTGCTCGTGGTAGCTGACGAGCGCGCCGGTCACGCCGTAGCGGTCGAGCAGCTTGCGCGTGTGGCGGGTGTCCTCGCAGGCGACGAGATCTGCGGCGCGCAGCGCTGCGAGCACCCGAAGCGTCACGTCCTCGAGGTTGCCGATCGGGGTCGGGCAGACGACGAGCCGGCCGCTCACGCCGCGACTCTCCGCTGCACGCACTCGCGCGCGAACACTGCCGCGCCGAGCATCCCGGCCTCCGCGCCGAAGCGGGCGGCGCGGATCGAGACGTGCTTCGCCGGCATCGCCAGCGCGCGGGCGGCGACCACGCGACGGGCCGGCGCCAGGACGAGTTCGCCTGCCCCCGACACCCCTCCGCCGATCACGATCACGTCCGGGTTGAAGATGTTGACCAGCGAGCACAGGCCGACGCCGAGCCACTCGCCGAGTGTCGTGAGCACCGCCAGGGCCGGCTCGTCGCCGCCGCGCGCGAGCTCCGACACGAGTGGGCCCTCGATCTCGCGTCCGGCCGCCAGCGCGCGTGCAAGCGCGCCGTCGCGATCGCGCGCCGCCGCCGCGCGAGCCTCGCGCGCGAGCGCGCTGCCCGACGTCCACGCCTCCAGGCAGCCGTGGCTCGGACAGCCCGGCCCGCACGGCGGTCCGTCGGGGTCGACGATCATGTGACCGAACTCGCCGGCTGCCCCCTGGGCGCCGCGGTAGAGCTCGCCGGCGTTGATGATCGCGCCGCCGACGCCGGTGCCGAGCGTCAGCATCAGCGCGACGCGCTCACCCGCCGCCGCGCCGTGGCGGTACTCGGCCAGCAGCGCGAGGTTGGCGTCGTTGTCGACGAAGCAGGGCAGGGCGACCCGCTCCGCCATCGCCTCCGCAAACGCCAGCCCGGCGATCGGCAGGTGGATCGAGGAGACGGCCAGCCCGCGCTCGTCGTCGATCAGGCAGGGGATCCCGAAACCCGCCGCCTCCGCGCCGCCGTCGAGCGCGTCGCGCAGCTCGCACACGGCGTCCGCGATCGTCGCGAGCAGCGCGTCGAGGTCGAGACCGTTGACCGTGCGGCTTGTGCGCGCCAGCACGGCGAGGTCCCGGTCGACCGCGCACGCGGACAGGTTGGTGCCGCCCAGATCGACGCCGATGACGCATTCTGTCGGCACCTGCGCCACTATAGACGGCGCTCTCATGGCCGACGTTCCCGACCCAGAGCCTGCGCGTTACCGGCGTTTCCGTGCAAGTTTGCGGCGGCCTTGGCGACGATCGCCGGGCGCCCAGGCGGGCCTGGCGCAGCTGCGAGCGCTCAACGAGGAGCCCTTTGGTCAGGGTGCTCTGGAGCGCCGCCGCTACCGGCGCAGGTTGCGGCCGCCACGGCCGCGCTGGTTGCGCGTGTTGCGCTGGGCGCTGCTCGCGCTCGTGGCCTGGATCGGCTCCTCGGTCGTGCTGTTCGTGATCAGCTCGCTGACCGCGCAGGGCGTTCCGGCGTCGGCGATCGCGGCGCTCGACAGCGGCGGCATACCTCCGTTCTCCGCGGCCAACACGCTCGTGCTCGGCTCCGACGCGCGCCCCGTCGGATCGAAGGAGCCGGGCGCGGATGTCGGCGGGCCGAGCCGCTCCGACGTGATGATGCTGGTGCGGACCGGCGGCGGTCACTCGGCGCGGCTCTCGATCCCGCGCGACACGCTCGTCGACATCCCCGGACACGGCTACGCGAAGATCAACGCCGCCTACGCGCTCGGCGGTCCGGCGCTCGCGATCCGCACGGTCGAGGACTTCCTCGGCATCCAGGTCAACCACGTGCTGCTGATCAACTTCACCAACTTCCCCAAGCTGGTGAACGCGATGGGCGGCGTCACCTATACGGGCAGTTGCGTCGTCTCCTTCATCAGCGGCGGCTTTCGCAACGGCGGCTTCACGCTGCGCTTGCAGTCCGGCACCCACCATCTCGACGGCGCCCAGGCGCTGGCGCTGGCGCGCACCCGCATCAACCAGTGCAACCCGCGCGAGACCGACCTCACGCGCGAGCTGCGCCAGCAGAAGCTGCTGCTCGACATGAAGAGCCAGATGCTCTCCCTGTCCGGCTTCATCCGCCTGCCCTGGATCGCCTGGGCCCTGCCGCAGACGATCCAGACCGACATGAACGGGCTGACCCTCGCCGGCGTGCTCACCTCACTCGAACTGTTCGGCAACGCTCCGAACGCGATCCTCGAGCCGACCGGCGCCGAGTACTACGACGGCCAGGCGGTGCTGACGATCACGCAGGCGGCCAAACAGGCCGACGTGAACCGCTTCCTCAACTCGTAGAACCGCAGCCGCGCACGTGCCGCGCACATCGCGCGCCCCACGCACGCCTCGCCCCCTGCCCCCGACGCCCGGATCACTCCGACTTGGGCGCCGGCTTGGGCTTGTCGCTGGAGGGCTTCGAGTCGCTGCGGATCCTCGGCTCGGTCGACGGCTTGGAATCGCCGCCGCTCGACGAGCCCGAGCCGCCGCTCGACGAGCTCGAGCCGCCCGACTCCGACGAGTCGGATTCGCCGCCTCCCGAGCTCTTCTCCCGCTGGCGCTTCTTCGTCCCGTAATCGGTGTTGTAGAAGCCGCTGCCCTTGAAGTGCACCGCCGGCGAGTAGAGGACGCGCTCGACAGGGCGGCCGCACACCTCGCATTTCGTCAGCGGGTCGTCGTTGATGCTCTGCGTGACCTCGAAGATGTGCCCCTTCGGACAGCGGTACTCGTAGGTCGGCATCGAGATCGTCAGTATAGGCGGGCCGGGACGCCTTCTCGATGCCCCGCGGCGGCTGTGGCGGCGCCCGGTCACCCCTACCCGCGGGTATCGCGGACGCTGCGTCACCCACTAGCATCCGCGCGCGTGGATGACGTCGTCACGATGGAGAAGATCGTTTCGCTGTGCAAGCGGCGCGGTTTCGTGTTCCCGAGCTCGGAGATCTACGGCGGCGTCGGCTCGACCTACGATTACGGCCACTACGGCGTCCTGCTGAAGAACAACGTGAAGGGCGAGTGGTGGCGCGCGATGCTGCGCGAGCGAGACGACATCGTCGCGCTCGACTCGTCGATCCTCCAGCACCCGCGCACCTGGGAGGCCTCGGGCCACCTCGCGAACTTCACCGATCCGCTGGTCGACTGCCGCGCCTGCAAGCAGCGCTTCCGCGCCGACCACCTGGACCAGCTCGCGTGCGGCCGCAAGCCGTCGATGCACCCGGGCGAGTTCGCCGACTGCGACCTGACCGAGGCCCGCGACTTCAACCTGATGTTCGAGACGACGGTCGGACCGGTCAAGGAGACGGGCTCGACGATCTACCTGCGGCCGGAGACCGCGCAGGGGATCTTCGTCAACTTCAAGACGGTGGCCCAGTTCGCGCGCAAGAAGCCGCCGTTCGGCATCGCCCAGGTCGGCAAGTCGTTTCGCAACGAGATCACGCCGGGCAACTTCATCTTCCGCACCCGCGAGTTCGAGCAGATGGAGATGGAGTTCTTCGTCCCGCCGCCGCAGGCGCCGCAGTGGTTCGAGTACTGGACGGCGGCGCGCCGGGACTGGTATCTGCGACTGGGCCTGCGCGCGGATCACCTGCGCCTGCGCCCCCACGACCCCGACGAGCTGTCGCACTACTCGTCGCAGACCAGCGACATCGAGTACCTCTTCCCGATCGGCTGGTCCGAGCTGGAGGGGATCGCAAACCGCGGCGACTTCGACCTGCGCCAGCACGCCGAGTACTCGGGCGAGACGCTCGAGTGGTTCGACCAGGGCAGCGGCGAGCGTTACGTGCCGCACGTGATCGAGCCGGCGGCGGGCGCCGATCGCGCCACCCTCGCCTTCCTCGTCGACGCCTACGACGAGGAGGATCTCGACGGCGACACGCGGACGGTGCTGCGCCTGCACCCGCGCCTGGCGCCGATCAAGGTCGCGATCCTGCCGCTGCTGCGCAAGGACGGCCAGCCTGAGCTGGCGCACGAGATCCACGCCGCGTTGCGCGACGAGCTGCAGTGCGAGTACGACGACGGCGGCTCGATCGGCCGCCGCTACCGCCGCCAGGACGAGATCGGCACGCCGTGGTGCGTCACGATCGACCACGAGAGCGTCCAGAGCGCCACCGTGACGGTGCGCGACCGCGATTCGCTTTCGCAGGAGCGCCTGGCGATCGACGCCCTCGCCGGCGAGCTGGCACGGCGCCTCGCCGCCCCCTGGTCCACCCCAAAAATCAAGCTTTAGGGAGGGCTTTCGCCCTCTGGGGAGGGCCTGCGGCCCTCAGCGCGGAGGCTCGCCCGTCGGCTCCGACCGGTGCCGCCGCGGGCTCCACCAGCCGTTGCGCGGCGATTGCGCCTCGCCGATCGCCGGCTCGTCGGGGTCGCTCGCGGCCTCGCTCTCGCCCCCGGTGCTCGCCTCCTCCTCGGCCACCGGCGGCGGCTCGGGCACGGCCTCGCCGGCGGGCGTCGTCGCGTCGTCCGTGCGCGACCACGCCAGGTAGTCGTGAACCGGCGGGTCCTGCGGCGGGGCCACGGTGTAGTCGTCGGTGCGCGACCAGTCCTCGTAGGTGGGCGCGGGCGCATCCTCGGTCGCCGCCGGCCCCTCCTCGTCGCTGCGCGACCAGCGCTCGTACATCGGCGCGGGCGGCGCCGCCGGCGCGTCGCCCTGCGTGCGCTCCTCGGCTTCCGGCTCCTCGCTCGGCGCCGTGGCGGTGAAGAAGTCGGCGGAGGGCGCGAGCGGCTCCTCCCCCTGCTCCGTGGCGATCGGCGGCGCGACGGGCTCGGTGACGGAGTCGTACTCGAACTGCTCCTCGGGTCCGAACAGCGCGTCCAGCAGGCGGTTGCGCACCTCGGGCTTCGCCGCCAGCGCCACGACGCCTCCGAGCAGCAGCGCCTTGACCACGGTGCGGCCGCGATGCTTCGATTCGCGCGCCGCTCCGGCGGCGGGCTCAGCCTCGCCGGCGCCCGAAGGCTGTTCGTGCGACCGCTGCGACCGGGACGACACGGCTTCACTATATCCATCCGTGACGCGCCGCTCCGCTTCTCGCGGCGGCCTTTGGCGCCGTCAGATCTCGTACTGGTCGCCCTCGCGGGCGAGCTGCACGGCAGCGCCGAAGACCGCCTCGGCCTGCGCGAGGATCGCCGCCGGGTCGAGCTGGTCGGAGAAGTGCGTCAGCACGAGCCTGCCGACGCCCGCGCGTGCGCCGATCGACGCGGCGTCGGCGGCGCGCAGATGGCCGGGCGGCTCGTCCGGATCCTCGTCGTCGCGCAGCGGCTCGTCGAGACGCGTGGACTCGATCAGCAGGAGCTCCGCCCCGCGCGCGAACTCGACGAGCTCCTCGTTGGGTCCGCAGTCGGCGCTGAAGACGAGCCGCTCCGCCTCACCGGTGACCCGCAGCTCGAGCGCGTAGGTGGGGACGTAGTGCGGAACGGCCTGGAAGCGCACGCTGATCCCGCCGAGGTCGAGTTCGTCGTCGGGGTCGTATTCGCGCAGCTCGAAGGCGTCCTCGATCAGCGTCTCGCTGCCCCAGGCGCTGCACAGCCGCCGCCACGCGGCGCGGGCTCCGGGAGGGGCGTGCAGCAGCGGCCGGTCGCTGCGCAGCGGGGGGCCGACGGTCAGCGCGTAGGCGAAGGGGACGAGGTCGAGCGTGTGGTCGGCGTGCAGGTGGGTGACGATCACGGCGTCGACCTTGGTGTAGTCGTGACGGCTGCGCAGCTTGGCGAAGACGCCGCTGCCGCAGTCGATCAGGAGCGTCCGGCCGGCGAGCTCGACCAGGTAGCCGCTGCAGGCTCCGTCGCGGTCCTGCCACGACGGGCTCTTGCCCAGGATGGTTAGGCGGATGGACACGGGAGGATCGAGGTGGCGGGCGCCCGCGCAGGGGCGGGGAAGGTGCGACGGGCGCGCGCATCAAAGCACGGCCCGCGTCGCGCCGTCAACCCGGGGGCCCTTCGGCGCGGCCGCGGGTTGCGGCGCCCACGCGTCCAGCGCGGCCGCTACGCGTGCAGCGCGGCCTGCTCCTGCGCGGTCGGGAACGCCCAGGCGGCGCGCGTCAGCCGGTCGGCGCGAAACACGAGCCGCAGCTGCTGCGGCGGCCGCAGGCCGTCCGGATGGTAGGGACGGAAGGTCGCGCAGGGCTCCGGCTCCGGCAGCGCGCAGAGCAGGTTGCGCCGGAAGAAGCAATCGTCACAACTGGGTGCTCGGGCGGCGGAGCGGGCCACGGGCGAAGCGTCCTTTCCACGTCGATACTGCGACCACGAGGATCAAAGCAAGCCCTGCCGGACACCACAGCGAGGCTTCTCGCAATACCCGCTAAAAACGTCCGACCAGCGACGAAATCCCTGCAAATCGGCCAGATAGTTTCGATATGGATGTAAGCTTACGTCGTTACTGAGAACAATCCGCGCAGTTTGCGCGAGCGGCGCTGGACGCCCGCCGCGAGGTGCGCTATGGGAGCGCCCGGCCGCGGCCGCCGCGGCTCTACAGTGGGGGCATGCGGATCCTCATCACGGGCTCGAGCGGCGCCGTCGGCGCAGCCCTCGCGCGCTCGCTCGCCGGTGCCCACGAGCTTCGCGGCCTCTCGCGCGAGCCGGCCCGGGTGGCCGGGGATCTGCAGCTCGAGGTGCTCCGTGGCGACGCCGTGACCGGAGCCGGCCTCGAGCGCGCGCTGGACGGCGTCGAGGTCTGCTACTACCTGATCCACTCGATGGAGCCCGGCCCCGACGCGAGCTTCGAACGCCGCGACCGCCTCGCGGCACACCGGTTCGCCGCCGCCGCCGCCGGCGCCGGGGTCCGGCGGATCGTCTATCTCGGCGGCCTGCGGGCGGCCCACGGCCGAAGCTCCGTCCACCTCGAGAGCCGTGGCGAGGTCGAGCGCATCCTGCTGGCGGCGGTGCCCGACAGCGTCGCGATGCGAGCGTCGCTGGTGATCGGCGCGAGGTCGCGGTCGTTTCGCGCGATCGTGCGCCTGATCGAACGGCTGCCGCTCGTCCCCCTTCCCCCCTGGCGGCGCTACCGGACCCAGCCGATCGACGAGCGCGACACGATCGCCTACCTCGCCGCCGCGGCGGATGCCGACGGCGTCGGCGGCCGGGCGTTCGACATCGCCGGGCCGGAGCTGCTCACGTACGGCGCGATGATCGAGCGCATCGCCGGGCTGCTGCTGCTGGCGCGCCCGGTGCTGCCGCTTCCGGTCGCCGCCGGACCGATCACGAGCGCGGTGGCGGCGCGCGTCAGCGGGCAGCCGAACGAGCTGCTCGGTCCGCTGATGCGGAGCCTCGGCGGCGACCTGCTAGCCGACGACGCGCCGGCGCGGGCCGCGTTCGGCGTGCCGCTGCACGGCTTCGACGCGGCCGTCGAGCACGCGCTGCGCGAGTGGGAAGAGCTCGAGCCCCGGGGATTCCCATGAGCGTCGTCGAGAGCTCGATCGCGATCGCCGCGCCACCGCAGAGGGTCTGGGCGGTGGTGATGGATCCACGCCGTTTCGGCGACTGGGTCACGATTCACCGCGAACTGCGCGTACTGTCGGACGGCCCTCCGCGCGAGGGCTCGATCATGGAACAGGTGCTTCACCTGCGCGGCACCGACATCCGCGTGCGCTGGCTGCTGATGGATTGCCGCGAGCCGAACTACGCGCGCTGGGAGGGTCGCGGCCCCGCCCGTTCAACAGCACAGATCGAATACCGCTTGACCGCCACCCCGGAGGGGACACGCTTCGATTACCAGAATGAGTTCTGCCCGCCGCTCGGCGCGCTCGGAGCGATCGCGAGCCGCACGGTGATGGGTCAGACGCCCCAGCGGGAGGCGGACCGTTCGCTCGCCGCGCTGCGCCGCCTGATCGAGAGCGCGCCGGACTGAGCACGACGCCCGGGCGCCCGCGTCGATACTGTCCCACGATGCTCAGGCGCGCCACACCCACGCTGCTTCTCGCGCTGCTCGGCCTGCTCGCGCTCGCGCCGGCCGCGTTCGCCGCGGCGCCGGCGCCGACCGAGAGCTACGCCGCGCTGCTGACGCAGATCGACGCGAAGCACGGCAACCCGCAGCGCGTGATCGCCGCCACCGTGGACAAGACCGACCACCACGTCAGGGTGACGCTCGCCAACGGCTCGCGACCGCTGGTCTCCTACCCGGCGGCCAAGGACAGGTTTCTCGTCGACACCCTGCTGCACCACGGCATCCACCCCGTCTACACCAAGCGCCCGGCGGTGCATCACACGCTGCGCTACATCGCCGCGGGCGTCGTCGTGGTACTCCTGCTGATCGGCGCCGGTGTGTGGTTCTACACACGCGGGCGCCCGCAGGATCCGGAGACGCCGGAACCGCAGCCCGCAGCGTCTTAGCGAACGTCGCCCAGGGAGAACGTCGTTCACTGCGGCCGCGCCCGTGGCGGCGCCGCCTGCGTCCCCTGCCCACCCGATCGGGCGCCGCCCGCCCCGCCGCGGTGCCGTGCAGAGGCTCTTCAAAGACCACCTCGACGGGGGCGCAGCGCCCGCGTCCGCGACCCCGCCGGAAGCCGTCCACGCCCTTACCCGGGCGCGTTTGATGAGTGCCATTCAGTTGCAGGAATCCCGCAAGACGGCGGCCACGGTTGCCCGCCCGCGAACACACCTGTCATTATGTGTTCAGGTATTTGCCTTAACAAAACCGTCCGACATCCGAATTGAGGAATTATCTGTGAGTGACTTCCTGCAGACAAAGCGTGACGAGATCGCCGCTCGCCTCCGAGAGCTCGAACCGCTCGTCACCGAGTATCGCCAGCTCGAAGCGGCCGCCGCGGCGCTCGCAGGTCTTCCGGGCGCCGCGCGCGCGTCGCGACCCGCCCGCGCAGCCCGCGCCGCCGCCACGGCGACCCGGCGGCGTGCGGCCGCCCCACGCGCCGCGCGCACCGCGCGTGCGCGCAAGCCTGCGAGCGGCGGCCGTCGCGGCCGTCCACGCGGCTCGGGCACGCGGGCGCTCCAGACGCTCGAGCTCGTCAAGGCGAAGCCCGGGATCACGATTCCCGAGATCGCGGCGGCCATGGGCATCAAGCAGAACTACCTCTACCGCGTGCTGCCGGGCCTGGAGAAGGACGGCAAGGTAAAGAAGCACGACCGCGGCTGGCACGCCGCCGGCTGAGGCCGCAACGACGGCGGCGGGCGCAGGCGGGCACCATGCGTGCCGCGCCTGCGCCCGCCGTGTGCGTCAGGAAAGCAGTCCCAGTTCGCGCACGGCGTCGCGCTCCTCGACCAGCTCCGCCGCGCTGGCGTCGATCCGCGCGCGTGAGAAGTCGTCGATCTCCAGGCCGTCCACGATCGTGTACTTCCCACCGGAGGTGGTGACGGGGAAACCGCAGAGGATGCCCTCCGGCACGCCGTAGGAGCCGTCGGACGGCACCGCCATCGAAACCCAGTCACCCTCGGCGGTGGCACCCATCCAGTCGCGGATGTGATCGATCGCCGCGTTGGCGGCCGACGCTGCGCTCGAGGCGCCGCGCGCCTCGATGATCGCGGCGCCACGCTTCTGCACGGTGGGAATGAACTCCCCCTCGAGCCACGCCCGATCGGAGACGACCTCGGCGGCGGCGCGGCCGGCGATCTTCGCGTGGAAGATGTCCGGGTACTGGCTGGCCGAGTGGTTGCCCCAGATCGTCATGTTCGTCACCTCGGCGACGCCGACTCCGGCCTTCGCCGCGAGCTGGCCGCGGGCACGGTTGTGGTCGAGGCGCATCATCGCGCTGAAGCGCTCGCGCGGCACGTCCGGCGCGTGCGACATCGCGATCAGCGCGTTCGTGTTGGCCGGGTTCCCCACCACCAGCACCCGCACGTCGGCCGCGGCGCGGGCGTTGATCGCCTGCCCCTGCGGCTTGAAGATGCCCCCGTTGGCCTCGAGCAGGTCGGAGCGCTCCATCCCCGGCCCCCGCGGCCGCGCGCCCACCAGCAGGGCGATGTTGGCGGCGTCGAAGGCGACCATCGGGTCGTCGGTTATCTCGATCCCCGCGAGCAGCGGGAAGGCGCAGTCGTCGAGCTCCATCGCGGTGCCCTCGGCCGCCTTGACGGCGGCCGGGATCTCGAGCAGGCGCAGCGCGACGGGCGTGTCGGGACCGAGCATCGCGCCGCTCGCGATGCGGAACAGCACGGCGTAGCCGATCTGGCCCGCCGCTCCGGTCACAGTGACGTTCACAGGTTTGCTCATGCGCCCATCTCCTCGATCACGGCGTCGGCGAATTGCGAGGTGCCGACCGCGGTTGGGTCGTTGCGGTCGGCCTTGAGGTCATAGGTCACCTTCTCGCCCCGGCGGATCACCTCGGCGAGCGCATGCTCGAGGCGATCGGCGGCGTCCTGCTCACCGAGGTGGGCGAGCAGGTAGACGCCGGAGAGCATCAACGCCGTCGGGTTCATCTTGTTCTGCCCCTTGTACTTCGGCGCCGAGCCGTGCGTGGCCTCGAACACGGCGGCGTGCGTGCCGATGTTCGCGCCGCCGGCGAAGCCGAGCCCGCCGATCATGCCGGCGCCGAGGTCGGAGACGATGTCGCCGTACAGGTTGGGCAGCACGAGCACGTCGTACTCCTCGGGACGCGAGACCAGCTGGTTGCAGAGGTTGTCGACGATCCGGTCCTCGAACTCGATCTCCGGGTGACGCGTCGCGACGTCCCTCGCCACCTCGAGAAAGAGGCCGTCGGTGAACTTCATGATGTTCGCCTTGTGCACCGCCGTCACCTTGCGGCGACCGTTGCGCTTGGCGTAGTCGAAGGCGGCTTCGACGATCCGCTCCGAGCCGAACACGGAAATCGGCTTGATCGAGATGCCGGAGTCCTCGCGCACCACCGAGCCCAGCTCCGCGAGCAGCTCGCGCACCCGCGCGTTCTCCGGCGTGCCGCGCTCGAACTCGATGCCGGCGTAGAGATCCTCGGTGTTCTCGCGGATGATCACCAGGTCGGTGTCGGGAAAGCGCGTGCGCACTCCGGCGTAGGCCTTGCACGGCCGCACGCAGGCGTAGAGGTCCAGCTCCTTGCGCAGCAGCACGTTGACCGAGCGAAAGCCGGAGCCCACCGGCGTCGTCGTCGGTCCCTTGATCCCCACCTTCGTCCGCTTCAGCGAGTCGAGCGTCGCCGGCGGAAACGGGTTGCCCGAGCTCTCATACTCGTCGATCCCTGCCTGTTGTACATCCCAGTCGAACGCGACGCCGGTCGCCTCGAGCACGCGGCGCGTGGCCTCGGCAAGCTCGGGTCCGGTGCCGTCGCCGGGGATGAGAGTCACTTCGTAGCCCAACGGTGTTCCTTTCGCTCGGGGGGGCGATGCTATCGCTCCTCACCGTAGGATTGAGCTGTGCGAGGCTCCGACACGATCCGGCTCGGACAGCTGTTCGGGATCCGCGTCGGCGTCAGCCGCTGGTGGTTTCTCGTGCTGTTCTTCGTGATCTATGCGTTGAACGGCTACTTCGGGCAGATCCTCCCCAACGGCACACAGGCGTTCATCGTTGCCGTGCTCGGAGCGCTGTGCTTCTTCGGGACGGTCGTCGCCCACGAGCTCGGCCATGCCCTGGTCGCACGCCATCAGGGGATGTCGATCGAGGGCGTCGACCTGTGGGCGCTCGGCGGTTTCACACGCACACGCGGCGAGGCCGCGACGCCGGGCGCGGAGTTCCGCATGGCCGCCGCGGGCCCCGCCGTCAACGCCGTCGTGATCGCGATCTGCGTCGGCCTGGGCCTCGCCTTCGGCAGCTTCCGCCACTTCCTCGACGTCGCGCTGCTCGAGTCCGGCCTGCATGTCAGCGCGGCGCTCGTGCTGCTCGGCTGGCTGGCGCTGATCAACCTGGTGCTGCTCGTCTTCAACCTGATGCCCGCCTTCCCGCTCGATGGCGGGCGGATGGCGCGGGCCATCGTCTGGCAGCTCACCGGCGACCCGAACCGCGCGACGCGCGCGTGCGCGCGGCTCGGCCGGGCGTTCGGCATGCTGGTCGTCGCCGGCGGCGTCGTGCTGGTCGTCGACCGCTACACGGTCAGCGGCCTGTGGTTCGTGCTGATCGGGCTGTTCGTGACGCAGTCCGCGCGCCAGGCGCTCGCGCAGGCGACGGTCGGCGCGCGGATCCGCGACGTCAAGGTCGCCGACATCATGGACCGCCAGCCCGTCACGGTCCCTTCGCAGACGACCCTGCTCGACGCCGACGCTCACTACTTCCACGCCGGGGGGCAACCGTGGCTGGTGGTCGCCGACGATGACGGCCTCTACCGCGGGCTGCTGCTGCGCGAACGCCTCGAGCACGAGCTGAGCGAGGGCCGTCCGGCGCTCACCGCCGGGGAGGTCTCGATCGATTCTCCGCCGTGGCGGATCGACGCCTCGGCGACGCTCGAGACGGCGCTGCGCTCCGACGGGCTGCGCCGGCTCGGGGCGATCGTCGCGGTCGATGCGGACGGCAAACTGGCGGGGGTGCTCACGCTGCCGAGCATCCGCCGGGCGATGAATCCGTCGGCCGCCCTATAGAGTCCGGCCCCGGAACCCCACCCGGAGACCCCGCCACTCAAACGATGCCCGAACACGACGTCCTGATCATCGGCGCCGGCCTGGCCGGCCAGCGCGCAGCCCTCGCCGCCGCGCGCGAGGGGGTGTCGGTGGGGATCATCAGCAAGGTTCACCCGGTGCGCTCGCACTCGGTGGCGGCCGCCGGGGGCATCAACGCGGCGATCAGCGTCGCCGACGATTGGCGCTCACACGCCTACGACACGGTCAAGGGCTCGGACTTCCTCGGCGACCAGGACGCGATCG
>CAZABN010000053.1:0-13763 GCA_964483345.1 uncultured Solirubrobacteraceae bacterium | reverse complement strand
TCTACCGCACCGGCCCCGACGGCGTTCTCGAACGCGACGCGATCCCCTACACCGAGGAGCTGCGAGCCCGCGAAGACCTCGTGCATTCATAGGCGCGGAGGCACCGGCCAACGCTGACGAGCGACCACGCTGCGCATATCGCCTCCGCTGAGGTTAGGGGACCCTAATTAGGCCACCCTAACACAGCGCCGGGGGCGCACAGCCCCGACCAGGATCGCAGCGGCAAGCGGCCTTTCGCGCCGCCCGACTCCCCGCAGCCGACCGGAGCTCGCCACAAGCGGGTTGGCGGCCGAACGCTCCCGCAGGACCGACTAGCATGCGCGCACGTGCAGGCGATGAGCGCCCAATCGAGCGGATCCGCAATGGAGCGGTCGATCTGCGAACACCTTCAGCCCCGTCGTGACGGGGAGCTCCCGCTCGCCGTCGAATATCCCATACTGTTAGCCGTTCTGCTGGCGAGCCCGAGTGCTCCGATCTGATGAGAGGTTGACCATGGCTGACATGGCCATCATCGCTGGAGCCGGTCCCGCCGGGCTCACCGCGGCGCTCGAGCTGCTCGAGCGGACCGACGTGGTCCCGCTTGTCTTCGAGGCCGACGCGATGGTCGGCGGTCTCTCGAAGACGGTGAACTACAAGGGGAACCGGCTGGACATCGGCGGTCACCGCTTCTTTTCCAAGAGCACCCGCGTGATGGATTGGTGGACCGAGATCATGCCCGTCCAGGGCGGCCGGCAGGACGATCCCGGCTGGCTGGCGGGTGTCGCCGCCGCCGGCCCCGACCCGGACGAGGTCGAGCTCGTGATGCTGCTGCGCGAGCGTCGCTCGCGAATCCTCTACCTCGGGCGCATGTTCGACTATCCGGTCAGCCTCAACGCCAACACGGTGCGCAACCTCGGACCGTGGCGAATGCTGAAGATCGCCGTCAGCTACGCCCGTGCGCGGGCCTTCCCGATCCGCGACGAGAGCACGCTCGAGCAGTTCATGATCAACCGCTTCGGTCGCGAGCTCTACCGCACCTTCTTCGAGGACTACACCGAGAAGGTCTGGGGAGTTCCCTGTTCGCAGATCAAGGCCGACTGGGGCGCCCAGCGGATCAAGGGCCTGTCGGTGTCGAAGGTCCTGATCCACGCGCTCAGCCGAATCTTCTCGCGCGGCGGCGCCGACGGCGACATCTACCAGCAGGGCAGCGAGACGAGTCTGATCGAGCGCTTCCTCTACCCCAAGCGCGGTCCCGGGCAGCTGTGGGAGGAGGTCGCGCGCCAGGTCGTCGAGCGCGGCGGCGAGATCCACCTCGGCAACACGATCACCGCTCTCGAGATCGCCGGCGAACGCGTCGTGGCCGCGACGGTCCGGGATGCCGACGGCAACGAGCGCCGAGTCGCGGGGGAGTACTTCATCTCCACGATGCCCGTGCGCGAGTTGATCGCCGGCATGGGTGGAGCCGTCCCCGCCGAGGTTCGCGACGTCGCCGAGCATCTGGTGTACCGCGACTTCATCACCATCGGCGTGCTGCTGCGCGGGCGCGACGGCGCACGCCTGCAGGGGATGAGCGACAACTGGATCTACGTGCAGGAGCCCGAGGTCAAGGTCGGCCGCCTGCAGATCTTCAACAACTGGAGCCCCTACCTGGTCGGCCAGGCGGACACGCTTTGGGTCGGGATGGAGTACTTCGCCAACGAGGGTGACGAGCTGTGGTCGATGAGCGACAGCGAGCTGTCGGCTTTCGCGATCGACGAGCTCTGCCAGCTCGCGCTAATCGAACGCGACGACGTCCTCGATCTCAAGGTGCTGCGGGTGCCGAAGGCCTATCCCGCCTATTTCGGCAGCTACGAGCGCTTCGAGGTGATCCGCGAATGGGTCGACCGTCTGCCGAACCTTTTCCTGATCGGCCGCAACGGGATGCACCGCTACAACAACCAGGACCACTCGATCCTGACGGCCTTCGCCGCGGTCGAGAACATCGCCAAGGGCATCGACGCGAAGAACAACATCTGGGATGTGAACGTGGAGCGGGAGTACCACGAGACGAAGACCGTCGAGGATGAGGCCCGCCCGCAGGAATCCGCAGTCAGCGACTAGCAGGGGGCGATGAGGCTGCGGCTGCGACTCCCCGGGCCGGTCCTCTGGACGGCCGTGGTCGCGCTCCTGGCGGTCGTGTGGATGACGTTCGCGGTGCCGATCGGGGACGGGCTCGACGAGGCGGAACACGTCTTCCGTGCCTATCAGCTCGCGCTCGGGCACCTGTACCCCCAGTTCATCAGCTGCGCGCTGCATCCGAAGCCAGTCGGCTGCAATGGGCAGAGCGGCTACCTGGTCCCGCATCGTCGCGTGGGCGGCTACCTGAACAAGTCGCTGTTCCTCGTGATCCACAAGCTGTTTCGTCTGAGCCTCGGGCGCCAGGGCACGCACTTCAACCCCAGCAGCTACAGCCGGTATCTCGGCCTCGCGTTGAACGCATCGAACACGGTGTTCCCGCACTTCGAGAACACGGTGCTGTACTCGCCGGTCAACTACGTGCCACAGACGGTCGTGTTCTGGTTCGCCCGGCAGCTCTCGGCGCCGGTCGTGACCACGCTGTTTCTCGCGCGCCTCGTCGCCGGCCTGGTCTGGGCGGCGCTGGTGACCTGCTCGGTGGCGCTGATGCGGCGCTGGCGGTGGCTTTGGTCGGTGGCCGTGCTGGTGCCGACCGGCCTGGCTCAGGGGCCGTCGCTCTCGGCCGATTCCGTGGTGCTCGGTCTCGTTGCGGTCTCGGTCGCCTACGCGTTTCGCCTCGCCCACGCCGGCGAGCCGCTGCGCCGCTCGCAGGTCGCTCGCCTGGCCGTGCTCGGGCTGCTCCTCGGCCTGTTGAAGTTTCCGATCCCGCTCGTGCTCGTCGGGGTCGTACTGATCGTCTGGCCGCTGCTGGGTCGCGGGCGGTCCAGATCGGCGGCGCTGGCCGCGCTGCTGGTGCCCTGCTTTGCCGCCGCGGCCTGGTGGAACGTGACGATCAACGCCTATTTCCTGCCGTACCGCAACACGGTCTTCAACGTCTCCGAGCGCGAGCACATCAACCAGCACGCCCAGATCCATTACGTGCTCACGCACCTGCTCGACATGCCGGCGTTGTTTTGGAACACGTTCACCGCCGGGCGGCTGCTGCAGGTCGATGGGCTCGTGGGGGCTTACGGCACCCACTTCTTCAATGGCTGGTTTGCCGTGCCGTGGCTGATCCTGGTTGGGGCGCTGGTGCTCGTCTATCCTCAGCGCGCGGCTCCGCCGCGGCGCCTGCGCGCGGCACTGGCCGGCCTCTTCGTCGTGTGCTTCCTGGTCACGGTGTTTGCGCTGTACACGACCTGGGATGGGGTCGGCGCGCCGATCGTTCAGGGCATCCAGGGACGCTACTTCGCGCCGCTGCTGGTGCTCGTCATCCCGATCCTGGTCGGCGCGGTGAAGCTGCCCTGGCGGATACCGAAGTGGTTCATCCCGGCCGCCGCGATGACGCTCAGCGGCCTCGGCGCGATCTACCTGTTCGAGACCACCGCCTGGACGTACTACCACCAGCCGGCGTGGCAGGTGTTGCCGCGCGTCGTCCGCGTGCTGTTCTGAGCGCCGGGCGCTCCTCCGGCGACGCAGGCGCGCAGCTAGCGCCCGCGCTGCCTGCCGTATGAGCGCGTGCGTCCGCCCGTCGGCGCGACCGAACCGGCGTTCGCCGACGTGGGCTTGCCGCGACCGCGCCGTGGCGTGCCGGCGCGGCGGCCTTCGGTGCGGGCGGGCCGTACATCCGCCCGCGCACCTGCCGCGACGCGATGCTCGATCCCCAGCTCGTCCGCCAGGCCGGCGATCTTGCCGCGCTCCGCGGCGGAATGGAAGGTGATGCCGATGCCGTCGCGACCGGCGCGGCCGGTGCGGCCGACACGGTGGACGTAGGCGTCCCGATCTTCCGGCGGGTCGAAGTTGATCACGTGCGAGATCCGGTCGACGTCGATCCCGCGCGCCGCGACGTCGGTGGCGACCAGCGTGCTGACCTTCGCCGATTCGAAGCTAGCCAGCGCCCGTTCGCGCTGGACCTGGGAGCGATTACCGTGCATCGCGACCGCGGCGACACCGTGGTCGCCGAGCCGCTTGACGAGCCGGTCCGCGCCGCGCTTGGTGCGCACGAAGACGAGCGTGAGGTCTCGTTCGGCGCCGAGCTCCGCGACGAGGGCCGCGACGCGCGACTGCGTCTCCACCTCGAGGAAGCGGTGCTCGACGACGCCCTGCGAGTAGCCGGGATCGGCTGCGTGCTCGAGACGCACCGCATCGCGCGTGTAGGCCTTTGCGACGCGGCCGGTCTCCCCGGACAGCGTCGCGGAGAAGAACAGCGTCTGGCGAACGGCCGGGCACTGGCGGACGATCCGGTCGACGGCCGGACGGAAGCCCATGTCGAGCATCCGATCGGCTTCGTCGAGCACGAGCAGCTGGATCGACTCGAGATCGAACGCGCCGCGGGCCAGCAGATCCTCCAGACGGCCCGGGGTCGCCACGAGGATGTGGGCGTGGGCCGCGAGCTGCGACTGCTTCGAGAGGCCGACGCCGCCGTACACCGGCGCGGTCTTCAGCGCACGCGCGTGCGCGATCGGATAAAGCTCGTCGGCGATCTGCACGACGAGCTCGCGCGTGGGGGCGAGGATCAGCGCCGCCGGTCGCGCCGCCTGTGCGGCGATGCGCTCGACGAGCGGCAGCGCGAAGGCGAGTGTCTTTCCCGAACCGGTGGGCGAGCACACGAGCACATCGTGACCGGCGAGAACCTCGCCGATCACCAGGCGCTGGACCGGGAACGGTTCGTTGATGCCGCCGCGCGCGAGCGCGTCGACCACGGGGCGCGACACGCCGAGCTCGGCGAAGGACGACTTGGACATTGGATGACTCCTGTTCGGCGGCCTGAGGCCGCTAGAGATTCGGGAGGCTATGGCTGACCCGAAACCTCGATGAACAAGGGACCCAAGCGAGCTGCCTCGCGGCCGACCACGCCGACCGCCCGACTACCGTAGCAGACGGGGGCGCGGGCTCAGGCGGGCTGTCGTGCAGGATCAGCGTCGTGTGCGGCGCTTTTCTCAGTCGCCGGCGGGACAGAGCGCGCGCGAATCGACGTTCGGCGCGCGCTCGTCGCGACCGTCGTGGGGCGGCGGCGCGAAGCTCTCACGGAAGCTGAACGCCTCCGGCGCCGGTCCGTTCGAACGCAGGGCCGCGAGCCGTTGCTCGGCCTCGTCGACGCTCGGGCGGTGTCCGGCGGGCACCCACCAGAGGACCACGCTGGAATCGCCGAGCCGCTCGAACCACTCGCGGCGGCGGCGCAGCGCGGCGAGGTGCTCGCGGTGGCTGTAGACGAAGGCGCGCAGCGCTTCGAGCGACTCCCACACCGACAGGTTCACGATCAGCCGCTCGTCGCCGAAGGCGCGCACGGCGGTGGCGTCGCCGTCCTCGGTCGCCAGGCGCCAGACGAATCCCGGACTCGCCTCGGCGGCGGCGTTGACCGGTGCGAGCGCCGCGACGAAGTCGGCGAGCAACGGTGTGTCGAGCGGCTCGCGCGGCAGCGCGATGTTGACCTGCGCGAGATGAAAACGCCGCTCGCTCACCATCCGGCGCGAGCGTAGCAGCGCCGGCGAGCGCAGGCCGAAGGCCGCGCTGCGTCGTGTCTTGGAAGAAATGAAACGAATCTCCCGGCCGTTCAAACGCCCCCGCGGGCGGACCGACGGCGCAGAGAAAAAGACGAGGCGAGCCTTCTCGGGCACGGTTTCGGGAAGCTCGTGGAGCGCCTCGCTCGCCTACCTCGCCGCGAACGTCGAGTTCTGAGCGCGGGCGACGCGGGCCCTGTCGCGGCGTCCGTGGAGCGCGAGGCCGACCGCCTCGAGCGGCGCGCGCGCCTTCAGCAGCAGTTCGCGCAGTTCGGCGTTCGCGTCCGACTGCACCGTGATCGCGCCACCGGCGCCGAGCGTCATCGACCGGCGCGAGTTGACGATCGTGCGAATCGCGATGCTCAGATCGGCGCTGCCGTTGGCCGCGAGATAGCCGATCGCGCCGGCGTAGACGCCGCGCGGACGCGACTCGATGCGGTCCAGCAACTCCATCGTGCGCAGCTTTGGCGCGCCGGTCATCGAACCGCCCGGGAAGGATGCCCGCAGCGCGTCGACGATCGTCGCACCGCTGCGCAGGCGCGCCTGCACGGTCGAGACGAGCTGGTGCACGGTCTCGTAGCTCTCAACCGCCATCAGGCTGGGCACCCGCACCGACCCGATCTCGGCGACACGGCCGAGGTCGTTGCGCAGGACGTCGACGATCATCAGGTTCTCGGCGCGGTCCTTGCCGGCGCGTGCCAGCCGGGCCGCCGCCTCGCGATCCTCGGTCGGCGTGGCGCCGCGGGCGGTCGTGCCCTTGATCGGCCTGGCCTCCAGGGCGCCGCTGCGGTCGAGCGCGAGGAAGCGCTCGGGTGAGGAGCTCGAGACCGCGACGGATCCGAGCTGCAGGAACGCGGCGAACGGGGCCGGGTTGACCCGCCGCAGCACGCGGTGCAGGCCCAGCGGGTCGGCGCACCGCGCCGCGCTCAGCTCGTTGGTCAGGCAGATCTCGTAGCTCTCGCCGGCGGCGAGATGGCGCTGGCAGCGTTCGACGTCTCGCAGGTAGTCCGGCGCTGGGCGCCGCAGCTCGAAACTGGTGCTCCCGCCGGGGTTCGTGGGGTCAGGCGGCGCGGTGGCGCGCGTGCGCCGCAGTCGCGCCGCGACCAGGTCGGCCCAGCCCGCCGCGCCGTCGCGGCCCTCGGGCGCCGCCAGGCAGATCACGTGCGCCTCGTCGGCGCCGTGGTCGTAGGCGATCAGGCGGTCGGCGAACAGCAGCAACGCGTCGGGATCGGGGGAGCGATGCGCGAGCGCGGCCCCGCACTCGGCCTTCAGCTCGTAGCCGAGGTAGCCGACGAAGCCGCCGGTGAAGTCGAACGGGAGATCGTGATCGGCGAGCGAGATCTCGGCCAGGGCTCCTTCGAGCCAGTCGAAGAGACCGCCGGCGTGCAGCTCGCGGCGCCCGGCGCGCTGTACCGTCAGGCGCCCGGCGGCGACGTCGTGGCTGATCAGCGCCGACAGCGGTCCGCCGCCCGCGCCCATGTAGGAGAAGCGGCCGAGGCCGCCGTCGTGGCTCGAGCTGTCGAGCCAGAACGCGTTGGGCTCGCCCGCGAAGAGCGCCACGAACGCGCTCTCGGCGTCCGGTGGGCGGCGCACGGACCGCACGATCAGCTCGAGTCTCCGCCGCACTCGTGTGCGCTCCGGCGAGGCGGGCGGCCGGGGGGCCCGCGGGGCGGCGCCCTGCGCGCGGCGGGCGCCGGTCGGCGCGGCGGCGGCTCGCCCGCGCGCGCCGGTCCTCCGCGGCGGCGCGAGGCTGCAGAAGTTCTCGAGCAGCTGCGCGCCCCATTCGGTCTGCACCGACTCGGGATGAAACTGGACGCCCCAGTGCGGGCGCTCGCGGTGGCGCAGCGCCATCACCGTGCCCGACGCCGTGCGGGCCAGCACCTCGAGTGTCGCCGGCAGCGGCTCGCAGGCCGCGAGCGAGTGGTAGCGGACGGCGAGGAAGCCCTGTGGAATTCCCGCGAACAGACCAGTCCCCTGGTGGAAGATGCGGCTTCGCCGCCCGTGCATCGGACGCGGTGCGGCGTCCACCTCGCCGCCGTGGGCGAGCACGAGGCCCTGGTGCCCGAGGCAGACGCCGAGCACCGGCAGCTCGGCCGCGAGCAGCGCGCTGCGCGAGAGACCGAAGTCGCGCGGGCGGTCCGGCCGTCCCGGGCCGGCCGAGATCACGCAGCGCGAGAAGCGCCCGGCGTCCAGCGCCGGCCAGTGCGCCTCGTCGTTGCGCACGACCACCGGCTCGCGCCCCTCGACGAGCGCCAGCAGCTGGAAGAGGTTGAAGGTGTTCGAATCGTGGTTGTCGATCAGCAGTGTCGTCAAGACCGGCCTCCTCACGCATGATCGTCGATCGCGCGAAGATGCCCGCCGATGCACGCACGCGACGGCGCCCAGTTCGACTTCGATGCGGCGCCCCACGCGGATCCGGCGCTGGGCGTATTCGAAACCATGCTGGTCCGCGACGGGTGCCCGGTGTGGGCGGGCCGCCACATCGAGCGCCTGGCGGCAAGCGTGCGCGCGCTCTACGACGCCGAGCTCGCGCCGGAGCTCGGCGCGCGGGTGGCGCAGGCTGCCGCCGGGCACGCGCTCGCCCGTCTTCGCGTCGACGTGGTTCCGCGGGCTGGGGCGTCGGCGGGCGTCGAGATCGCGGTGACGGAGCTGCACCGCGGGCGCGTGCTGCCGGCGGCGGAGGCGACGCTCGTCACCGTGCTTGTGCGCGCCGGCGCCGGCGCGCACAAGCTGATCGATCGGGCATGGCTGGGGCGGATCGAGGCGCTCGTCGGCCCGGGCGTGCGGCCGCTGCTGCTGACGCGCTCCGGTGCGCTGCTAGAGACGACGCGCGCCAACGTCTTCCTGCTGCGAGACGGTGTGCTCACCACGCCGCCGGCCGACGGTGCGATCCTGCCCGGCGTGACGAGGGCCGTGGTGCTGGAGCACGCGCGGCGGCTCGGCATCGCCGCGCGGGAGCTGGCGCTGACGCTCGCGGACCTGCGCGCCGCGGACATCGTGCTCCTCAGCGGCTCACTCGCGCTGCTCGAGCGCGCGCGCGATCGGGGCGGCGCCGGCGCCAGCGCGCAGGCCGCGCGGGGCCTTGCCGCGGCGCTTTCCGTCGATGGCGACCAGTGAGGGCCGCTACGGTGTGGCGGTGAGCGGACGGCGCGGACTGATCCTCAGCCACGGCGACGAGGCGCCCGCGGCGCTGCTCGAGGAGTGGCTGACCGAGCACGACTGTGAGTACGAGGTCCATGACGTGACCGGGGGGCCGCTGCCGGCGCTCGACGGCTTCACCTTCGTCGCGTCGCTCGGCTCGGTGCAGTCCGCCACCTCCACCGACCCGCCGTGGGTGGCCGCGGAGATCGAGCTGCTGCGCGAGGCGGTCGCCGCCGAGCTGCCGGTGCTCGGCGTGTGCTTCGGCGGCCAGGCGCTGTCGATCGCGCTCGGGGGACGGGTGGCGCCCGCGTCGAAACCGCAGATCGGCTGGTTCGAGCTCTCCGAGCGCGTCGACGCCGTCCCGCCCGGCCCGTGGTTTCACTGGCACTACGAGCAGCTCAGCGTGCCGCCGGGCGGCGAGCCGCTCGCGCACAGCGAGGCCGGGCCCGCCGCCTTCCGCCACGGCCGCCACATCGGACTGCAGTTCCATCCGGAGGTCACGCTCGAGGTGATCGCGTCGTGGTCGCGCTCGGAGGAGGAGCTCGCGAAGCTCGGCGTGAGCGCAGACGAGCTGCGCGCGCAGAGCGAGGTGCTCGCGCCGCTCGCGCGCCGCCACGCGTGGGAGCTGTTCGGGCTCTGGTGGGAGGGGCTAACGGCCTAGTGGCGGGTCGTCCACGAGCTAGCGCGGATGCGGGACGCGCTCGCCGAGCTCGCGAACGACGGCGACGATCGCGCGCACGTCGTCCTCGGTGGTGCGGTGGTTGACGATGCAGGCGCGCAGGCAGGGCACGCCGTCGACGGTCGCCGCCGCCAGCATGATCCGCCCGTCGGCCGCGACCGCGGCCGCCAGCGCGGCGTTGTGGACGGCTGCGGGCATCTGCTCCGGCGGCAGGTGGCGGAAGCAGACCGCTGAGAGCTGCGGCTCGACGAGCAGTTCGAGCCGGGGATCCTCGCGGACCAGATCGGCGAGCAGGCGGGCCTGGCGCAGGTTGCGCTCGATCGCCGCCGCGATCGCCCGCGCGCCGTGCACGCGGAAGGCGAGCCACAGCTTCAGCGCGCTGAGCGGGCGCGAGTACTCGAGCGTGCGATCGACGGGGTGGACGGCGTCGCGGTCGGTGTGGGGGAGGTAGCTCTCGTCGTGCGTGAAGGCAGCCTCGAGTGTCGCGGGCTCGCGCACGAGCAGCACGCTGCAGGCCTTCGGCACATACAGCCACTTGTGCGCGTCGACGGTTGCCGAGTCCGCACGCGGCAGGCCGGCGAAGAGCTTCCCGGCGAGCGCGGTGGCGGCCGCCGGCAGGCCGTAGGCGCCGTCCACGTGCAACCACACCCCGCGGCTGGCGCAGACGTCGGCCAGCCCGTCCAGATCGTCGACCGCGCCGGTCAGGGTCGTGCCGGCCGTCGCGACGACCGCGACCGCGACGACGCCGGCGCGCCGGTCCGCGTCGATCGCCGCCGCGCAGGCCGCCGGGTCCATGCGCCGGTTGGCGTCGATCGCGATCGCGCGCACATTGCGGCCGCCGATCCCGAGCACCTCGGCGGCGCGGCGCACCGAGTAGTGCGCCTCGGCGGAGCAGTAGAGCGCGAGGCGGTGGTCGGACAGGCCGACGTAGCGCCCGCCGGGGAGCGCGCGTTCGCGTGCGGCGGTCAGCGCGGTGAGGTTCGAGAGCGTGCCGCCGGCGGCCATCAGGCCGTCCGCGCGCGGGGCGAAGCCGACGAACTCGCCGGTCCAGGCAACGGTCTGGCGCTCGAGCAGCGTCGCGGCGCCCGCGCTGAGCGCGACGTTGACGTCGTGCGACGCCATCAGTGCGTCGCCGAGCACGCCGATCTCCAGGCCCGAACCGCCGATCCAGCCGAAGAAGCGCGGTCGCGCCTGGGTGAGCGAGGCGTCGAGCACGCCGGTGGCCGCATCGAGCGCGGCGGCGCCCGCGCCCGGGGACTGCGGCAGCGACTCGCGCAGCAACGCGAGGTCACGCTCGCTCGGCAGCGGCTGACCGGCGCGGGCGGAGTCGAACGAGCGCCAGGTCTCGAGGATCAGTGCTGCGGCGTGATCGAGCACCGCCTCGCGGTCCGGCAGCGACAGCGAGCCTGCGGGCTCGTCGCGCATTCGCTCAGGCCGGCAGGGCGGCGGGCGGGTCGGGCGCCCTCATAGCCCGGCGGCGGCACGCATCGCCTCGGCCTTGCCCGTCTGCTCCCAGGTGAAGTCGGGGTTGCTGCGGCCAAAATGGCCGTAGGCGGCGGTCGCCTGGTAGATCGGGCGGTGCAGCTGCAGCTCCTCGCGGAACGCGCCGGGACGCAGGTCGAAGTGCTCGTCGATCAGCGCGGCGATCCGCGCCCTGTCGATCCGCTCGGTGCCGAACGTCTCGACCATCACCGAGACGGGGTGGGCGACGCCGATCGCGTAGGCGACCTGGACCTCGATCCGCGCCGCGAGGCCGGCGGCGACGCAGTTCTTCGCCACCCAGCGGGCGGCATAGGCGGCCGAGCGATCGACCTTCGAGGGGTCCTTGCCGCTGAACGCGCCGCCGCCGTGACGCGCCATGCCGCCGTAGGTGTCGACGATGATCTTGCGTCCGGTCAGCCCGCAGTCGCCCATCGGCCCGCCGATCACGAAGCGTCCGGTCGGGTTGACGAGGAAGGCCTTGCGCAACGCCGTCGCGTCGTAGAGCTCCTCGGGCAGCACCGCGGTCACCACGTGCTCCCACAGGTCGCCCTTGATCTGCGTCTGTGAATCGACGCCGTCGGCATGCTGGGTGGAGATCAGCAGCTTCTCGATCGCGACCGGGCGGCCGTCGATGTAGCGCACGCTGACCTGCGTCTTGCCGTCCGGGCGCAGATAGCCGAGCGTGCCGTCCTTGCGGACCGCCGCGAGCCGCTCGGCGAGCCTGTGGGCAACCGAGATCGGCAGCGGCATCAGTTCCGGCGTCTCATCCGAGGCGTAGCCGAACATCATCCCCTGGTCGCCTGCGCCGGCGACGTCGAGCTCGTCGCCGGACCCGGCGGCACGATGCTCGAAGGCCTCGCTCACCCCCTGCGCGATGTCCGGCGACTGGCGGTCGATCGTCGAGATCACGGCACAGGTGTCGCAGTCGAAGCCCGCTCCGGAGCCGGCGTCGTCGTAGCCGATGCGGCGGATCGTCTCGCGCGCCACCGCCGGGATGTCGACGAAGGTCGAGGTGGTGATCTCCCCGGCGACCACGACCAGGCCCGTGGTGACGAGCGTTTCACATGCCACGCGGCCGTAAGGGTCGTCGGTCAGGACGGCGTCGAGCACGCCGTCGGAGACCTGGTCGGCGATCTTGTCGGGATGACCCTCGGTCACCGATTCCGACGTGAACAGAAACCCAGAATCAGAACTCATCAACACTCCGAACCTCGACGGGGACAGACGCAACCAGACACCACAGCCAACCGGGCCGCGAGCAAACGCCCCTGCTCATGGCGCGAAAACCAGCCTCCCCAGCCAAGACGCGGCGGGGGCAAACATACCGGAGGGCGCTCGATCGCGCCTGGGCGCGGCTAGAGTTGCGACGCCCGTGACCGCCAAGCTGACCGAGTTCGAGGAAGCGCGCTCGCTCGTGCTCGAGCACGCGCGGCCGCCGGCGCCGGAGACCGTCGCGCTGCGCGACGCGCTCGGGCGGGTGCTGGCGGAGGAGGTCCGCGCGGCCGAGGACGTGCCCGCGTTCGACAACTCCTCGATGGACGGCTTCGCGTTGCGCGCGAGCGACAGCGGCCCGGGGATCCGGCTGAGAGTCATCGGCAGCTCTCGCGCGGGGGCGCCGGCGAGCGCGCCGGTCGGCGCCGGGGAGGCCTGCGCGATCTCGACCGGCGCGGCGATCCCGGTCGGCGCCGACGCGGTCGTCGCGGTCGAGGACACGCGCCGCGACGGCGGCGAGGTGGAGGTGGCGGTCGCGGTGCCGCAGGGCCGCTACGTGCGTCGCGCGGGCGAGGACGTGCGCGCCGGCCAGACGGTGCTCGAGCCGGGCGTCAGGCTCGGTCCCGCCGAGCTCGGAGTGCTCGCCTCGGCCGGCCGCGCCGCGCTGCTCGTGGGCCGGCGCCCGCGCGTCGCGGTCGTCACCACGGGCGACGAACTGGTCGGCCCGGACGCCGCGCTGGTGGCGGGCGCGGTGCGCGACACGAGCGCCTTCGTGATGCCCGCGCTGGTCGCGCAGGCGGGCGGCGAAACGGTCGCCCTGGCGCACGCCGTCGACGACCGGGAGCTGCTTCGCGACGCGCTCGCCACGGCCCTCGAGGCCGATGTTGCGGTGATCACCGGAGGTATGTCCGTCGGTGAGCACGACCATGTCGACGACGTGCTGAGGGGGCTGGGCGTCACCCGCAGGCTCGCGGGCCTGGCGCTTCGGCCCGGCAAGCCGTTCTGGTTCGGCACGCGCGGAACGACACTCGTGTTCGGCCTGCCCGGCAACCCCGTCTCATCGCTGGTCACCTTCGTGCTGCTCGTTCGGCCGGCACTGCTGGCGCTGGCCGGCGAGGCGCCAGAGCGTTCGCGCACGACCGCGACGCTCGACGGAGACTGCGAGCGGGCGCCCGGGCGCCTGCACGCGGTCCGCTGCGCGCTCGCGCTGCGCGCCGACGGCTGGCACGCGATGCCGACCGGAGACCAGGGCTCGCACGTGCTGACCTCGATGCTCGGCGCGGACGCGCTGGCGCTGATCCCCGCGGGCGCCGGCGTGCTCGCGGCGGGTGAGCGGGTCACGATCGAGCTGCTGACGACCGGGTGAGGGGTGCCCTGCACCCACTCACCCCATCAACCCCCGATTGCCGACATCGTGCGGTCCGGCTGCACGAAGCCCCGGTCGCCGATGTGGTGCTTGAGCTCCTTGCGCCAGACCGCGTCGCGAAGGACCTGCTCGAGCTCGTCGTCGTCGGCGCCGCTGCGCAGGACCGCGCGCAGGTCCGTCTCGCGCAGCGAGAAGAGGCAGGTGCGCAGCTGGCCGTCGGCGGTCACGCGGATCCGGTTGCAGTCGGCGC
>CAZABN010000052.1:0-13772 GCA_964483345.1 uncultured Solirubrobacteraceae bacterium | reverse complement strand
AGGGATCCTCGTGCAGGAAGCGCAGCGCGACGTCGAACGTCGCGCCGCCCCAGCATTCGAGCGACAGGAGCTCCGGCATCTCGCGCGCGAGGTGCCCGGCCGCGCCGAGCATGTCGAAGGTGCGCATCCGCGTGGCGAAGAGCGACTGGTGGGCGTCACGCAGCGTCGTGTCGGTCACCGCCACCGCGGGCGCCGCACGCAGCGCGGCGGCGAAGGCGGCGGGCCCGAGTTCGAGCAGGCGCTGGCGCGACCCATCGGCGGGCTTCCCGGCGGGGAGCGGCGGCAGCTTCTCGCGCGGATCGATCAGGCCGGCCGGCGGCTCGCGTTCGCGGTTGATCGTGACGTCGGTCAGCCTCGCTAGCAGCCGCGAAGCACGGTCCGCGCCCGGGTCGGCGGAGATCAGATCCGGATGCTCGTCGACGAAGGTGGTGTGCACCTTGCCCGCGAGGAAGTCGGGGTGTCGCAGCAGCGCGCGCAGGAAGCTCTGGTTGGTGCTCACCCCGCGCACGCGCAGCTCGGCGACCGCCCGGCCGGCCCGTGCGGCCGCACTGCGCAGATCGGGTCCGCGCGCCGTGACCTTGACCAGCAGGGGGTCGAAGAAGGGGGAGACCTCGGCGCCGACGAACGCCGAGCCCTCGTCCAGCCGGATGCCGGCTCCGCCGGGTGAGCGGTACGCGGTGATCCGTCCCGCGTCGGGGCGGAAGCCGTTCGCCGGGTTCTCGCTCGTCACGCGACACTGCAGGGCGACTCCACGCTGGCGGATCGAATCCTGGGAGAGCCCGAGATCCTCGAGTGTCGCGCCGCCCGCGATCAGGATCTGCGCCCGCACGAGGTCGACGTCGGTGGTCTCCTCGGTGACGGTGTGCTCCACCTGGATGCGCGGGTTCATCTCGATGAAGGCGAAGCGGCCGCTGCCGTCGAGCAGGAACTCGACCGTGCCGGCGTTCTCGTAGCCGATCTCGCGCGCGACGGCGACGCCCGCGTCGCAGATCCGCCTGCGCAGGTCGGCGTCGAGCCCGGGCGCGGGAGTCACCTCGATCACCTTCTGGTGGCGGCGCTGCAGCGAGCAGTCGCGCTCGAACAGGTGGATGATCTCGCCGGCGCCGTCGGCGAGGATCTGCACCTCGATGTGGCGTGCCATCAACATCGCCTGTTCGAGGTAGACCGTGTCGTCGCCAAACGCCGCGAGCGCCTCGCGCATCGCGCCGTCGAGCGCCCGCGGCAGCTCCTCGGGTGAGGAGACCAGCCGCATCCCCCGGCCGCCGCCGCCGAGCGCCGCCTTGACGAACAGCGGGAAGCCGAGCTGCTCCGCGATCGAGCCGGCCGCGGTCGCGTCACGCACCGGGTCGGAGGCGTCGAGCACCGGCACCCCGGCGCGGCGCGCGATCTCCCGCGCCCGCGTCTTGTCGCCGGCGAGCCCCAGTACCTCCGCCGGCGGCCCGACGAAGCGAACCCCGGCGGCCTGTGCGCTGCGGGCGAGTACCGGATTCTCGGCCATGAAGCCGTAGCCGGGATAGATCGCGTCGGCGCCGACGGCGACCGCCAGATCGACGATCAGCTGGGCATCGAGATAGTTGCTGACCGGGTGCCCGGGCGCGCCGATCTCATAGCTCTCGTCCGCCTTCAGGCGGTGCACCGAGTCTCGGTCCTCCGGGACATACACGGCGATGCTGCGCACGCCCAGCTCGTTGGCCGCACGGAACGCACGGACGGCGATCTCGCCGCGATTCGCGACGAGCAGCGCCTCGATCATCCGCGCGTCCGCAGCCACACGCTCGCCATGTTAGGCGTCGCGCGCGCACGACGATCCAGCCGGCGCCCCTATGCGGCGTCGTCGATCGCTTCGCTGAGCGCTGGCAGCCAGCGGCGCAGCGTGGCGAGCAGCACGCCTGGGCGCATCGGCTTGCTGATGTAGTCGTCCATCCCGGCGGCGAGGCAGCGTTCGATGTCTCCCTTCATCGCGCTCGCCGTCATCGCGATGACGGGTACGCGGCGGGCGCCACCGTCGGCGCGCTCACGCAAGCGCAGCTCGGCCGTGGCCAGGTATCCGTCCATCCCCGGCATCTGGCAGTCCATCAGCACCGCGTCGAAGTGTTCGGCCGCGAACGCCGCCAGCGCCGCCTCGCCGTCGGCCGCGACCTGGGCGCGACAGCCGCAGTGCTCGAGCGCGCGGACGGCCACGATCTGGTTGACCGGGTTGTCCTCGGCGACCAGCACGAGCGGCGCCAGATGGTTCGTTCGCGCCGCGACGTGCCGCGGCTCTTCACGCAACCGGGGCGGCTCGGCGAGCGTGGCCGCCGGACAGAGCTCCAGCTCGAACCAGAAGGTGCTGCCGACGCCGGGCTCGCTGGCTGCGCCGATCTGCCCGCCCATGCGTTCGATCAGCTCGCGCGCGATCGCGAGCCCGAGGCCGGTGCCGCCATAGTTGCGGGTCGTCGAAGCGTCGGCCTGCTCGAATGGCTGGAACAGCCGCTCGAGCGCCTGTGGATCCACGCCGATGCCGGTATCGGCCACCTCGAAGCGCAGGCGCGCGTTGCCACCCAGGCCGCCGACCGGTACGACTCGGACGACGATCGACCCCTCGGCGGTGAACTTGACCGCATTGGAGACGAGGTTCGAGAGCACCTGGCGGATCCTCGTGCTGTCGCCGCGCACCCGCACGGGAAGCTCTGCCGCGAGCGCCAACTTCAACGCCAGGCCCTTCGCGTCGGCCTGCGTGCCGACCATCGCGCAGGCCTGCTCGATCGTCTCGCGCAGGTCGAAGTCGGCGATGTCCAGCTCGAACTTCCCGGACTCGATCCGCGAGAGGTCGAGAACGTCGTTGATCACGGCCATCATCTGGTCGCCGGAGCGGGCGACCTGTTCGGCGTAGGAGCGTTGTTCGTCGTCGAGTTCGGTGTCGAGCAGCAGGTCGTTCATGCCGATCACGCCGTTCATCGGTGTGCGGATCTCGTGGCTGACGTTGGCGAGGAACGCGGACTTGACCTTCGACGCCTCGACCGCCTGGTCGCGCGCGACGGCGAGTTCGGCCAGCGTCCGGTTGCGTTCGGTGACGTCCTGGCTGAGCACGATCCGGCAGGCGCGGCCGTCGAGCGTCAGATCCTCGCTGGTGATCTCGACATCGATGATCGTGCCGTCCTTGAAACGGTGGCGCCGCGTGTGACTCACGAGGCCGCGCCGCTGGTCTCCGCTGATGCTCGCAATGTAGCGGCCGAGCTCTTCGAGATCCTCGGGCGGCGATAGGTCGCGGATCGTCATCGTCAGGAACTCCCAGCGCGAGTAGCCGTAGCGCGCGATCATCGAGTTGCTGACGGCGACGATCTGCAGCGTGTCGCGCGCGTAGGCGAGCATCGGCTGCGGGTTCTGTTCGAACAGCAGCCGGTACTGACGCCCGGCCGTGCTGAGTTGCTCCGCCTGCAGCGTGTTCACCAGCAGCTGGCGGCGCAGGCCCAGGCTGACGGATGAGACGAGCCCGAGCAGCGCCACGTAGAGCAGCGTGAGCGCGATCGACAGGCCCAGATACAGGCTGTCAGGGCTCGTGGCGGCCAGAGCCGCTCCCAGCGCGAACACGGGGACGAGGCTGATGACCGCGTATTTCGCGAACAGGCGGGCGGTCTCTTTATTGATCGCGCGTCGTTTCTCCTCGCGTGCGGTCGACTTGCGTCGCTCCGCGTCACTCATCCCTTTGGCTATCGGTTTATGTCGCCCTGCGCTTGAGGCGGTCGCGACGCGTCGCCCTGGTGTGCGACGCCCGCCCGCCACCGGCCCGCTAAGCTCGGATGATGATGGTGGTACGGCCTGCGAGCGCGCTGCGGCGCGGGCTAGCAGGGTGTTTCGCGCTCCTCTGCGGCCTCGCCGCGCTGCTCGCGGCGGGCGGGAGCGCGCGGGCGGCGGCGACGCCCGCCGGCGGGCAGATCGTGTGGAGCGCGGGCAACGGCATCTGGGCGATGAACGACAACGGCACCGCTCCGCACGAGCTGCTGTCCGCCGCCTCGCCGCCGCTTGCGGCCCTGCTGCCGTCCGGCACGCTCAGCGCACCGGACGTCTTCCAGGCCGGCGGCACGGCGGTGCTCTTCCTGGGGAGCACGAGCGCCTTCTCCGACCCCAGCCTGCCGGCAGCCTGCGGCGCCGACTGCACCGGCACCTTCGAGCTCGAAAAGGGGGTGCTCACCGAGCTTGGGCCCGCCGCCGCGCCGGCGGCCGGTGCCGCGTACTACGAAACCCAGCCGCGGATCACCGCTGACGGGCAGGAGCTGTTCGATTCGGCGCTCTACACCGGCATCGCCGGCGGCACTCCGGGCGCCCCCGCGACCGCGCTTGTGGAACGCCCGCTGGCACAGGACGCCACGGTCACGCAGTGGTCGAACACGAACGCCGAAGGCGAGCCCCCCGCCGGGTTCGACCCCGCGACGGATCCGGCCGACCCGACGATGGCGGCGTGGGTCGAGTCGCAGGGATGCACCCACCTCTACCCCAACGCCCAGAACGTGCAGCAGAGCTCATGCCAGTACGCCGTGCACTTCGGCACGGCGTCCAATCTCGCCGATCCGGTGGTCATCTACGACAACGAGTTCGTCGCCGCGAACGGCCGCGGACCGACGTCGCTCGATCTCTCCGCCGACGGGAGCACGCTGCTGCTGGTGGACGCGACCGCGCCCAACACCGGCATTTACACGACGGCGGTGGCCGGTGTCCCGGGGACGAAGCCGGTGACCGAGGTCGTCGCCCAGCCGGCCGGCTGGACCTTCGGTCAGGCGCGCTTCGCCGGCACCAACATCGTCTTCGACGCGCACCGGCAGCTGAACGGGAAGGCCACCGGCGACATCTACACGATCCCGGCGAGCTGCAGCGTCGCGAACGGCTGCACGTTCCCGGCAAGCGCGACCGACCTGACCAACAACCCGACGGCCGACAACTCCGATCCGGCCTGGACGTCTGCCACGACAGCACTCGCGCCGCTGCACGTCGCCGTCAAACCGCGCATCACCTCCGTCAGGGCGCCCTCGGCGCCGGTCCGCACGGGTCGCCCGGTGGTGCTGGTCGTGACGCTCAGCGCACCGGCGACGATCGTCGTCAAGGTCGTGCGCCGGACCAGCGCGAAGTCGAAGCCGCAGGCGCTCGGGAGCTTCATCGGGCCCGGCAGGGCCGGCGCGAACCACTGGCAGATCAAGTTCGGCGCCGCGCGGTCATCGCTCGCGCCCGGCAGCTACACGGTGACGGTGTCGCTGCGCGGCTCGAGCACCGCCACGCGGACCGTGCACTTCAGCGTGACAGCCTGAGGGCCGGCCGTCCGCGAAAAATTGCAGGCCGCCCAGCCGATGAGCGTCGCGCCCGCTGCGCGCCGGCCCGCGACCGGCCGAGGCCACCGCTCGAACACCCGCTGAGTGCGCCTGCCACGCCTGCGACCATCTCTCCAATGTCACGCCGCCGCCGTGTCGTGATCACCGCAGCGTTGCTCGCCACCGCCACCGCCGGCGCCGCCGCGATCGCGGCGGCGCCCTACCCGTACGGCACGACCACCGGCGGCTGCCCCGTCTTCCCGGCCAACAACGCCTGGCACGAGAACATCTCGAAGCTGCCGGTCAGCCCGCTCTCGACCGCCTACATCGCCTCGATCGGCGCGCACCTCGACCTTCACCCCGACTTCGGCTCGAACCTGACATACGGCATCCCCTACGCGGTCGTCCCGGCGAACCAGCCGAAGGTGCCGATTCACTTCACCGCCTACGGCGACCAGTCCGACCCGGGCCCGTATCCAATCCCGCCGGGAGCGCCGGTCGAAGGGGGAGCGAACTCGACCGGCGACCGTCACGTGCTGGTCGTGCAGGCGGGTGTCTGCAAGCTCTACGAGCTGTACTCCGCCCACCCCAACGCGGATGGATCATGGAACGCGGCCTCGGGCGCCGTGTTCAACCTGCGCTCCAACCGTCTGCGACCCGACGGCTGGACCTCGGCCGATGCGGCGGGCCTGCCGATCTTCGCCGGCCTGATTCGCTACGACGAGATCCAGCGCGGCTACATCAACCACGCAATCCGCTTCACCGCGCCGTCGACGCAGGCCGGCTTCATCCACCCGGCGACCCACTTCGCCTCGAGCTCCACAAACCCGGACCTGCCGCCGATGGGGCTGCGCCTGCGCCTGAAGGCCGGTTTCGACATCGCCCGTTTCCCGCGCGTCGCGCGGATCATCCTCACGGCGATGAAGACCTATGGCCTGATCCTCGCCGACAACGGCAGCCCGTGGTACTTCCAGGGGGCGACCGACCCGCGCTGGAACGACGCCGCGCTCGACACCCTGAAGTCGGTCCCCGGTAGCGCCTTTCAGGTCGTCCAGACAGGCCCGATCCGCCACAACGACTGACGCTCGCCGGCCAACGCATGCGCTGAGACCAGCGCCCCGATGCAGGAAACGGCGTGAGCGAGCCAGAACCTCGTCTGACGCTGCTGCTCTTCCCGATCCTGCGCCGGCTGCTGCTGCTCGCCGCCTTCCTCGCGATCCCGCTGATCGCGGGCGAGCTGGTCGCGCGCAAGCTGATTGGCGACGCGGTCGCTCATGCCATCCAGGCCCGGATCGGTGTGGCCCCCAAAATCGGCTTCGGCTCGACACCGGTGCTGCTGCAGATCGTCCGCGGCAGGCTGAGCGCGGTCAGCGTCAGCGCCGCCGGCGCACACATCGACGGCCTGCCGCCGCTTGCTCTGCGCGCGACGCTGCGCGATGTGCACCTGCGCAGCCTGACGGGCCTGCAGGGCGCGATCGGATCGCTGAGCGTCGAGGCGAGCTTGCCGGCGGCCGGCGTACGCGATCTGCTCGCCACCCCGGCGTGCCTCGACTCGCTTCCGCAGGGCACGCTCGCCGGACTCACCCGCACCCCGCGCGTGGATCTCTTCCCCGGTCGGATCGATCTGCTGCCGCCGCACGGGCGCGCCGTGGAGGTGCGCCTGCGCCCGTACGCCTCGGGCACGATCCTGCGCTTCGCGATCATCGGGCTCGAGCAGGACGGTAAGGCGGTCGACGCCGCGCAGCTGGCGCTGGCCCGCGAGGACGCGCGCTGCTCGCGCACACTGGGGGACCTGCCGTTCGGCGTCTCGCTGGTATCGGCGACCGCCGGCGCCGGCGCCGTGGAGCTCGCCTTCGCCGGCACTGACGCGTCGTTCTCCGCGCTCGGATAGCACCGGCGGGGTGTAGCCTCGAGCGATGGATTCGAGGCTGCCCAAGCGCGTTCGCCCGCACGTCACGCGCGGGCCTGCCCGCGCGCGGCCGGTGCCGCCGCTGCGCGCGCCCGAACGCGCTCATGCGCCATCGCGCCCGACTTCCAAGCCGACGCCCGCGCTGCTGCGCTTCACGCGCCACGGGATTCCCGCGCTGGCGGTGCTGGCCGGGGTCGTCGCGATGTGCTTCGACACGGAGACCTCGCTGATCGGAGGGGCTGGGCTGATCGGCGCCGGCCTCGCGACGTGGCTGATCTCCTGGCTCTACCGCGTGGGTGTCGATGGCGACCGCGCGCGCGATGAGGAGGAGCGGGCGAGGCGCTACTTCGAGCGCCACGGCCGCTGGCCGGCGCCCTGACGCCCGGTCGCTACAGATCCCAGCTCGCGTAGGCGCCCTGCGCGATGACGGTGGTCGGTGTGCCACCGGCCCAGGGGATCGTCTCGATCGACAGCGGCGCCAGGTTGTTCGCGACGCCCTTGGTCAACAGGATCGTGCCTCCGTCGGAGGAGATCGCGTCGCCGATGTAGCCGTTGCCCTGGCCCGTGAGGTCGCGCGGAGCGGTTGGCTTGGGCCCGCTGAGGTCCACCACGTAGGCCTCGGCCTGGTCGGAGCCCTCCGGGCCGACCAGGTTCGCCAGCAGGTGCTTGCCGTTGGCCGAGAAGGCGATCGGCGTCAGGCCCTGCTCGCTCGCGGTCACCTTGGTGGCGGTCAGCTGGTGCGCGCCCGCGCCGGAGCTGCTCATGAACCACAGCTGCAGGGCCGGGTAGGGGTTCTTCGGCCTGGGGGTTTCGTGTGAGTAGACGATGCCGTGCGGGCCCCAGACCGGGTATTCGCTCAGTCCGTCGCGGGTCAGCTGACGCGTGCCGGTGCCGCTCGCCGACGTGGTGTAGATGTTGACTCGCGTCGTGTTGACCGCAGCCCGCGCGTAGACGACCTGGTCGGAGCTGCCCGGCGCGAAGCCTGCGCCGTCGATCACGCCGGTGGCGATCGTGTGACTCTGGTCGGTGGCCGCATCGATCACCCGCAGCTGCGCCGGGCTCGCGCCGATTGCGACGAGCAGCTTCTTCGCGTCGGGGGACCAGGCGAGCAGCTGAATGAACTCCTGGCTGTAGAGGATCGTCACCGGAGTACCGCCGTCGGTCGTGTACAGCGACAGCGTCGACGTCTTCGCGGCCTGCCCCTTGGCGATGCTGACCGCCGCGACGAGGACGCCGTCCGGGCTGATCAGAGCGCTGCTCGCCGGTCCGAGGTCCTGGGCGGAGCCGCCCCCGATCGCTGCGACCCAGACCTGCGGCGCCGGCCTGTCGAGGTCCGTGATGTAGGTCATCAGCGGCGGCGAGGCGCCCGCTCCGAACGCGCCGGCGCACAGCCACGCGGCCGCGAGCATCGCGGCGAGCGCCGCGCACGCCGGTGTTCGTAGCTTGCGGCTCCCCACTGCGATCATCGTACGCGGTGACCTTGCGGGCGGTCGCACTTCGCGACTCTCGGGCTCAGGCCAGGCGGGCGCAGAC
This sequence comes from uncultured Solirubrobacteraceae bacterium, assembly GCA_964483345.1. Lineage (GTDB taxonomy): Bacteria > Actinomycetota > Thermoleophilia > Solirubrobacterales > Solirubrobacteraceae > Palsa-513. The sequence goes on along the minus strand of CAZABN010000052.1, from coordinate 5,051 downwards.
GGGCCGGCCCGACCGACTACGGTGTGGCCGTGAGCGCCGGTCACCGCATCGCGATCATCGGCGCCGGATTCTCGGGGCTGGGCGCCGCGATTCGTCTGAGGCAGGCCGGCATCGACGACTTCGTGCTGCTCGAACGCGCCGGCGAGATCGGGGGAACGTGGCGCGCCAACACCTATCCCGGCTGCCAGTGCGACGTGCCGTCACATCTGTACTCCTACTCCTTCGCGCCGAACCCGAACTGGACGCGGACGTTCTCGCGACAGGGCGAGATCTGGGACTACCTGCGTGCCTGCGTCGAGCGCTGGGATCTCGGCCCTCACCTGCGGCTCGGCGTGGAGGTGCGCGAGTGCGACTGGCAGGAGGAGGTCGCGCACTGGCGGCTCGAGACCTCCGCGGGAACGCTGAGCGCGAAAGTGGTGGTCGCGGCGATGGGTGGGCTGTCGGAGCCGTCGCTGCCGGCCCTCCCCGGCATCGAGCGCTTCGAGGGCCCGCTGTTTCACTCGGCGGCGTGGCGCCACGACGTCGACCTGCGCGGCGCTCGCATCGCCGTGCTGGGAACCGGCGCGTCGGCGATCCAGATCGTCCCCGAGCTCGCGCAGGTGGCGCGCGAACTGGTCGTCTATCAGCGCACGCCGCCGTGGATCCTGCCCCACCCCGATCGCCCGATCCGTCCGGGCGAGCGGGCGCTCTACCGCGCTGCCCCGTTCGCCCAGCGGGTTGTGCGGGAGTCTGTCGCGTGGTCGCGGGAAGCGCTCGTGCTCGGTTTTCGCCACCCGCTGCTGGGCAGGCCGGGCGAGGCGCTCGCGCGACGCCACCTCGAGCGCCAGGTCGCCGACCCGCGGCTGCGCGAGCAGCTGACACCGGCCTACCGGCTCGGCTGCAAGCGCATCCTGCTCTCCAACCGCTACTACCCGGCGCTGCAGAGGCCGGGCGTGACGCTCGTCCCGCACGCCGTCTCGGAGCTCCGCGCGCGCTCGGTGGTGGCCGCCGACGGCGTCGAGCGTGCAGCCGACGTGGTCGTCGCCGCGACCGGTTTTCGCGCCAGCGACCCGCCGGCCGCGCATCACATTCGCGGGCGTGACGGCCGCACGCTCGCCGCGTATTGGAATGGAAGCCCGCAGGCCTACAAGGGCACCACGATCGCCGGTTTCCCGAACCTGTTCATGCTGCTCGGGCCGCACACCGGCCTGGGGCACACCTCGGTGCTGCTGATGATCGAGAGCCAGATCGGCTATCTGCTCGGGGCGCTTGCGGCGATGGACGAGGGGAGAATCGAGGCGCTCGAGCCGCGCGAAGGCGCGCAGGCCGCGTTCGTGTCGATGGTGCGCCGGCGCACTCGCGGAACGGTGTGGGAGAGCGGCGGCTGCGCCAGCTGGTATCTGGACGCGGGCGGCCACTCGATCCTGTGGCCGGACTCGGCGCGGCGGTTCCGCGCTGCGTTGCGCCGCTTTGATGTCACGAGCTACCTCGCGCGTCCGTACAGTTCCAACTCGCGATGAGCACCGAGGAGCTGACGGCCGAGGCGCCGCCAACACGAGTTTGCCGCAACTGCTTCGTCGAGATCAACGCGAGCAGCGCCAGTTGCCCCTACTGCGGGGCGCGCCAGTTCCGCTACCGGCCGATCCTCGGCTGGCGCGGCTTCCTGGTGTGCCTGGCCGCGGTGGCGGTCGCCGTGTTCGTGACGCGCATCGTCGTCGACGCCGCCAACAGCGGCCTGCGCTACCTGCCCTACCGCAGCTCGGACCTCGTCGCCCTGGTCCCGTCGGGTTACAGCGACGAGCTGCTGGCGGGCCCTCACGGCACCGCGGTCGCGGGATTCGTGAACTCGTCGCAGGCGGACGATTCCGAGGTGATCCAGGCGAGCACGCCCGCCGGCGGCACACCGCACTCGCGGGCCGACGCGCTCGCGAACAACCTCCGCAACACGCCGGGCGTCGCGCTCGGGCTGACCTACACGATTGCGCTCCCGGGCGGGGAGCCCGGCTCGACGACGGAGATCCTGTACACGCAATCCGGGGCCGACTATGCGGTCTTCGAGTTCGACGCCTGCGGTCAGAGCGTCGGCGTCACGGTCACCCTGTCGGCCAACAGCGTCGGCCTGCTCGATGAGCTCTCCGACGTGCTGCCGCAGAGCGCGCTGCCGATCTGCGACGGGCCTGACTTCAGCAACCGCGATCGTGCCGACACGTCGGTGCCGCTGCGCTCGTCGAGCTGATCAGTTCGACACGAAGTCCAGCACCAGCTCGTTGAAGCGAATCGGGCGTTCCAGCATCGCGAGGTGCCCGGTGTCTTCGAAGATCTCGAGCCGTGCGTCGCGCAGGTGCTCGGCGAGCCACACCGAGTCCGCGACCGGGACGAGCATGTCGTTGCGTCCGTGCACGACGAGCGCGGGCACGGCGATCGCCGCCAGCTCTCCGCGCAGCTGATTGGAGATCATCGCCGCCATCGCGCCGACGAGCCCGGCCGCCCCGCGCCCCCCGACGAGCTCGTACAGCGTGTCGGTGCGGATCAGCGTGGGGTGGCGCACGAGGGCGGCGAACGCGAGGTGGCGCCCGCGCCGGCGGCCGATGACCGAGCGCACGCCCGCGGGGGTGCCGAGCGGCGTGCGCGTGATCGCGGACATCAACGCGGCGCTGGGTGCCGGGTTGAAGTCGGCGATCGAGAGCGCCGCCGCCGAGACCAGCACGAGCTGCTGGACGCGCGCGGGGAAATGCACCGCGGTTTCGGCGGCGATCGCTCCGCCCATCGAGTTGCCGACCAGCACCACCGAGTCGAGTTCCAGCAGGTCGCAGACACGATCGAGCACGGTTGCGTAGCCGGTGATCGAGATCGGCGCGGTCGGCAGCTGGGAGCGGCCGAAGCCGGGGAGGTCGAGCGCCACCACGCGGCGGTCGCGCGCGATGCGCGGGATGTTCTCGATCCAGTTCTGCCAGCGGCCGCCGAGACCGTGGACGAACAGCACGGGCGTCTGCGCGCTCGAGCCGATATCGACGAGATGGACGCGCCGGCCGTCGACGGTCACGGCACGCAGGTGGCTGCGCCAAGCCACGGTGCGCCAATCGGGCTGGTCGCTGACGCCGTAGTCCGATCCTGCCCGGCTCGCCGACGCGAGGGAGGCCGGCCGAGCCGGTGAGGGGAGGATGCGCTTGCGGGATGCCATGCTTCGCCGACGAGTCTATTTGTGAAAGCTCGACCCACCTCTCGGGACGCGCGGGCAGCGCGGTCATGAGCCTCCCTGCCGCAGCGTGGTGGGAGGTTCGTCCGGCGGCGAACCGCAAGCCCGCGACCTATCGCTGCCCGATCTGCGGGCGTCATCTGCCGGCGCTGTCGGAGCACATGCTGCTCTTCCCCGAAGGCGACCACAGCCTGCGCCGCCACGCCCACACCGCCTGCGTGATGCGCGCGCGCGCCGCCGGGAGACTGCCGTTGAAGGAGGATTGGCGGGCCGCGCAGCCGCGCAAGCCGAGCCTCTGGCGCCGGCTGCGGCTCCGCTTCTGAACAACGCGCCGGAGCGCGCGCCGACCGTGAGACGAATGTTTCAGCCCGGCGCTACGCTCTTCAGGTCGTTTGCGCGGGCGCCGTTAAGCATTGAGAGGGAAGCGCCACCACCGCGACGTCGCCAAGTCTGGCGTGTTCAGCTCATCTGGGGGGCCCTCGACAGGGCATCTTTCTGATGACTTCTTCGACGCGGATATTCCGGAACCTCGCGCTCGCGCTCGCGCTGACCGCGCTCGCGCTGACCGGCGCCTCGGCGCAGGCCGCTCCCCCGACCGGCGGCGCCACCGCCCCCGCCGCCGGCGGTTCGCAGTCCTCGACGCCGAAGACGCCGAGCCTGCCCGCCCCGACGCTCGCTCGCCACCTGGCCACGCCGATCATCACGGCGGCCAACTGTTACAAGGTGCGCAGGACCGTCTGCGCGAAGAACCCTCACGTCGTCCAGATCAGCGGCGAGCTGGTGCTGCGTGGCCACAACCTCAGGCAGGGCTTCATCGTCTTCTTTCCCGTGGCTCACGCGAGCGCGTCCCGCACGCACGCGCTCGGCGCAGTGCTGCGCCCCACCAACCACGGGCTCGCCGTGACGATTCCGCAAGGGGCCTCCAGCGGGCGCATCTACGTGGCCGCTGCAGCCGGTGTGAGGTCGAGGCTCTACGGCCCGATCGCGGTGCGCGCGGCGCCGGCGCCGCCGCCGCCGGCCCCCGGCGGCACGGTGGACACCGTCGCGCCGACCAGTTCGGCGTTCGACGCTCCCGGCATGTGGATCTGGTACCTCAACCAGTCCGACGGCGGCGACCTCGCGACAATCGCGGCCCAGGCCGAGGCCGCAGGCATCAAGACGCTCTATGTCAAGAGCTCCGATGGCGGCACGAACTACTGGTCGCAGTTCAGTCCCGCGCTGGTCGCGCAGGTCCACGCCCTCGGTCTCGACATCTGCGCCTGGCAGTACGTCTACGGCAATCGTCCAGCCGAGGAGGCGGCGCTCGGGATCCGCGCGGTCCAGGCCGGCGCCGACTGCCTGGTGATCGACGCCGAAGTCGAATACGACGGCAAGTACGCCGCGGCGCAGACCTACATGGAGGACCTGCGCGCGGGTGTCGGGCCGAACTATCCGATCGGCCTTGCCTCATTCCCCTACGTCGACTACCACGAGTCGGTTCCCTACTCCGTCTTCCTCGGACCCGGCGGGGCGCAGTACGACGTGCCGCAGATCTACTGGCACGCGATCGGCGACAGCCCCGACGTGGCCTACGCTCACACCTTCGTCCAGAACCGCATCTACGGACGGCCGATGGTGCCGCTCGGGCAGCTCTACGGTGGCGTGCCGGCGTCGCAGATCGAGCGCTTCCGCCAGGTCGCCGCCGCCTACGGCGCGCCCGGCCTGTCATGGTGGGACTGGCAGTCGGCGACCGCGAAGATGTGGGGGGCGCTGATCTCGCCGATCACCGACACCGCGCCCGTCACGGTCGATCAGTCCTGGCCGCTGCTCCAGCTGCACTCGCGCGGCGACCAGGTCGTCTGGCTGCAGGAGCACCTCGCGGCCGCCGAGCCGCAGA
>CAZABN010000051.1:1865-14328 GCA_964483345.1 uncultured Solirubrobacteraceae bacterium | reverse complement strand
GCCACATCGTCAAGCCCACCGCGGTGATCGACTGGACCGAGAGCGTCGTCGCCGCCGCGGCCGCGGCCTGACGCGGCACCGCTGTCGCGGCCGATGTCTCGGCCTCGCAAGCGGCCGAACCGTCGACCGCAGGCTGCGAAAAGACGCAGTCGCTGAGGCGAAATTCCGACGGCGGCGAAACAAGCGGAAACACAATGGCCGCTGACGACGTGAACTACACTCGGCTCATGGCTCGCTATCGCCTACGCACCAACCTACGCGGCATGCTGCCCGGATGGGCTGGTCGTTTCGTGCCCAAGGGCTCGCGCGACTGCGGCGCCCACGAGTGGTATCACGCCGGCGACGGCTGTGACCGCTGTTACCACTGCGACGTCGCCACCAGGCCGCACTCTGCTTCGCTCGGCCCGTCGGTCGCCGAGGTGCTCCGCCGGCGACGGTGCGAAGCGCGCACTGAGGCCTGACGCGACGCGCTAACGCGCGCTCGCCGCGACCGCGCGCCCGAGCAGCCCGCGCGCGACCAGCAGCTCCGCGATCTGCACGGCGTTCAGCGCGGCGCCCTTGAGCAGGTTGTCGCCGACCACGAAGAGGTTGAGCGAGTGGCTGTCGCCGAGGTCGGGGCGGATCCGTCCGACCGCGACCTCGTCGCGGCCGGCGTACTTCACCGGCGTCGGCAGATCGTCGAGCACCACGCCGGGGAAGGCCGCGAGCGCGGCGAGTGCCTCCGCGAGCACGGGTGGGCGCTCGAAGGTGGCGCGCACCTCGATGCAGTGGCCGACCATCACCGGCACGCGCACGCAGGTCGGGCTGACGCGCAGGTCGGGAAGGTCGAGGATCTTGCGCGACTCGTTGACCAGCTTCAGCTCCTCGTCGCTGTAGCCGTCGGCGGCCGGCGAGCCGAGCCAGGGGACGATGTTGTAGGCCAGCGGGGCGGCGTGGATCGAGTGCTCTATCGAGGCGATCGCCTGCGCGCCCGCGCCCACCAGCTGCTCGCGCGCGTCGTGCAGCAGCGGCACCTGCGCGGCCAGCTCGTCCATCCCCTTGCGGCCGGCGCCGCCGGCGGCCTGGTAGCTGGTCGCCACCACCTCGCGCAGCCCGAAGGCGTCGTGCAGCGCCTTCAGCGGCAGCATGATCACCATCGTCGTGCAGTTCGGGTTGGCGACGATCCCGCGCGCCGTCCGCTCCAGCGCGTCGGGGTTGACCTCGCTGACCACCAGCGGCACCGCCGGGTCCATCCGCCACGCGCTCGAGTTGTCGACGACGATCGCACCCGCGGCGGCGAAGCGCGGCGCCCACTCGCGCGAGGTGCCGCCGCCGGCCGAGAACAGCGCCAGGTCGAAGCCCGCGATCGTGTCCTCACGCAACGCCACGACGACGCCGGCGCCGTCGAGCTCGCGTCCCGCCGAGCGCTCCGAGGCGAACGGCACGATCTCGCTGGCGCCGAAGCCGCGCGCGGCGAGCACCTCGAGCATGATCCGCCCGACCGCGCCGGTCGCGCCGACCACCGCCACGCGCGGGCCGGCGCTCATCGCGGGCCCCCGAACGGGTCCTCGGCGACGATCGTGCCGTCGCCGGAGAGGCCGAACGCCGCGTGCAGGCCGCGCACCGCCTCGGGCACCCGGTCGGCGGCGATCACGCAGGAGATCTTGATCGGCGAGGTCGAGATCATCTCGATGTTGATGCCGGCGTCGCCGAGCACGGTGAAGACCGTCGCCGCGACGCCGGGGTGGCTGCGCATGCCGGCGCCGACGATCGAGACCTTCCCCATCGACTCCTCCGCCGCGACATGCTCGATGCCCAGCTCGCCGACGATCGCGTCGAGCGCCTCGCGCGCGATCCGCCCGTCCTCGCGCGGGACGGTGAACGACATGTCGGCGCGGCGGCCGTCGAGCAGCGGCTCGTTCTGGATGATCATGTCCACGTTCACGTTCGCCGCCGCCATCGTGCGGAAGATGCGCCCCGCGACGCCGGGCTCGTCGGGCACGCCGAGCAGCGTGATCCGCGTCTCGGCGGTCGAGTGGGTGACGGCGGTTACAAGCGGATGCTCCATCGTGTCCTCTTCGGAGACGACAACGGTACCGGGTCCCTCGTCGAAGCTTGAGCGGCAGTGGATGCGCACGCCATGGTTGCGGGCGTACTCGACGGAGCGCAGCTGCAGCACCCCGGCGCCGGAGGCCGACATCTCGAGCATCTCCTCGAACGAGACGACCGCGAGCTTGCGCGCATCGGGCACGATCCGTGGATCCGCGCTGAACACGCCCGCGACGTCGGTGTAGATCTCGCAGACCTCGGCGCCGAGCGCCGCCGCGACCGCCACCGCCGTGGTGTCCGAGCCGCCGCGCCCGAGCGTCGTCACGTCGTGGCTGGTGGAGACGCCCTGGAAGCCGGCGACCAGCACGATCTTGTCCTCGTCGAGCGCGGCGATGATCCGCTCGGCGCGCACGTCGAGGATCCGCGCCTTCGTGTGCGAGGTGTCGGTGACGATGCCCGCCTGCGACCCGGTCAGCGACAGCGCCTCGTGCCCGAGGTCGTTGATCGCCATCGCGCACAGCGCGCAGGAGATCCGCTCGCCGGTCGAGAGCAGCATGTCCAGCTCGCGCGGGTCGGGCGCCGGCGAGACCTCCTCGGCCATCGCGATCAGCTCATCGGTGGTGGAGCCGCGCGCCGACAGCACCGCGACGACGCGGTGGCCCTGCTCGCGCTTGGCGACGATCCGTGCCGCGGCGCGCTTGATCCGCTCGGCGTCAGCGACGGAGGTGCCGCCGAACTTCATCACGACAATGCCCATGGGGATTGGAGGATATTGGGGATCGGTGCATGCACCGATCCCGGGGCGGGTGCATGCACCCGCCCCACGGGAGGGCGCATGCGCCCTCCCGAACAGCCCCCCTTCTTTACGCGGAGCGCCGCCCGGCGAAGGCGCGGCCGAGCGTCACCTCGTCGGCGTACTCGAGGTCCGAGCCGACGGGCAGGCCGCTCGCGAGCCGCGTGACGGTCAGCGCCGGCGCGCGCTCGCGCAGGCCGGCCGCGATGTGCAGCGCGGTCGCCTCGCCGGTGGTGGTCGGGTTCGTCGCGAGCACCACCTCACGCACCCCGGAGCCGGTCGAGGTGGCGCGCACGTAGAGCTCCTCGATCCGCAGGTCGTCGGGGTCGACGCCGTCGATCGGCGAGAGCGCGCCGCCGAGCACGTGGTAGAGGCCGCGGTACTCGTGCGTGCGCTCGAGCGGGATCACGTCGGAGGAATCCTCGACCACGCAGATCACGGCGCCATCGCGCCGGGTGTCCTCGCAGATGCGGCAGCGCGGGCCCTCCGAGAGGTTGAAGCAGATCTCGCACTGCCCGATGCGCTCCTTGACCTCGGTGATCGCGGCCGCCAGCGCGGCGGCGTCGGCGTCGTCCGAGCGCAGGATGTGAAAGGCGAGCCGCTGGGCGGTGCGGTTGCCGATCCCCGGCAGCTTCGACAGCTCGCTGACGAGCCGCGCGATCGGGGGCGCGTAGCTCAAAAGCCGGGCAGTCCGAGGCCGCCGAGGGCGCCGAGGTCGAGACCCGCGGTCGCGCCGCCCATCTTCTGCGCCGCCAGCTCCTGTGCCGCGCGCAGGGCCTCGTTGACGGCGGCGAGGACCATGTCGGCGAGCAGCTCCGGGTCGTCGGGGTCGATCGCGGCTGGGTCGATGCGGATCTCCTTGACGACCAGCGCGCCGGTCACGCGCACGCTGACCATGCCGCCGCCGGCCGAGGCCTCCACCTCCGCCGCCGCCAGCTCCTCCTGGGCGCGCGCCATCTCCGCCTGCATCCTCTGCACCTGCTTGAGCATCTGCTGCATGTTGGGCTGGGGCATCAGCCGGCCTCCTCCTCCTCGTTGCCTGAGAGCTCCTCGGCGCCGAACTCGTCCTTCAGCAGCCCCACCAGCTCGTCCTCGCTGAGCGGCTGCGGCTGCGCCGGCGCCTGTCCCTCGCGCAGCTCGTAGCTGAACGTCAGGACATGGCCGGTGACGGCGCGCACCGCGTCGGCCAGCGCGCTGCGGGTCGCCCGCTCCTCCGCCTTCTGGCGCAGGAAGGCGGCGTCCTTGCCGAACGCGAGCACCAGGCGGTCGCCCGCCAGCTCGACCGGGCTGGCGACGTCGACGACGGCGCCGAGCATCGCGTTGGACGCGCGCACGCTGTCCAGCACGTCCGGCCAGAAGCCGACCAGGCGCTCGAACGTCAGCTCGCCCGCGCCGGCGCTGACGGGCGGCGGCGGCGGCACGACGCGCTCAGGCTCAGGGTCGGGCCCGGGCCCGGGCTCGGGGAGGTCGGGTTCGACCGGGGCGGGCGCGTGATCCGCCGGGTCGGCGTGCGTCTCGGGCGCCGAAGCAGGCACGGAAGGCGCACCCTGCTCGAGCTGCTCGAGCCGGGCGGTCAGAGCGGCGAGGCTCGGGTCGAGGTCGGCGCGGGCGGCCTTGACCAGCGCCAGCTCCAGCTGCGTGCGGGCGTCGGCACCGGCGCGCAAATGCGCCAGCGCCGCGGCGAGCAGGTCGAGCGTGCGCACGAGCGCGCCGGAGCTCAGCCGGGCCGCCTGGTCCACGAGCCGCTCGTCGCGTTCGGGCGTGAGGCTCAGCTCGGCCGGGACGCCGCCGCCCTGCATCTGCACGATCAGCAGCTCGCGCGCGTGGATCTCCAGCTCGCGGATGAAGGCCGCCGGGTCGTGGCCGCCGTCCACGGCGTTCGCCGAGGCGGCCAGCGCGCCGCGCGGGTCGGCGCCCGCGATCGCGTCGAAGGCTTCGAACAGCAGCTCGGCGTCGGAGATCCCGAGCACCGCGAGCACGTCGGCGAGCGCGATCTCGCCGCCGGCGTAGGTCTGCAGCTGCTCGAGCGTGCCGAGCGCGTCGCGGAAGCTGCCGGAGGCGTGGCGGGCCAGCACCGCCACCGCCTCCGGGCCGATCGTGATGCTCTCCGCGGTCGCCGTGCGGGCGACCACGGTCGCGATCTGCTCGACCGTCGGACGCTGGAAGTCGAAGCGGTGGCAGCGGTCGACGACGGTTGCCGGCACCTTCTGCGGCTCGGTCGTCGCGAGCACGAAGACGGTGCTCGGCGGCGGCTCCTCGAGCGTCTTGAGGAACGCGTTCCAGGCGGCCGTGGAGAGCATGTGCGCCTCGTCGAGGATGTAGATCTTCTGGCGCCCGGAGACCGGCGCGTAGGCGACCGACTCGCGCAGCGCGCGGATGTCGTCGACCGAGTTCGACGACGCGGCATCCATCTCGATCACGTCGAGCGAGCTCGCCGAGGCGATCGAGACGCAGGAGTCGCAGACGCCGCACGGGTCGACGGTCGGCCCGTGCACGCAGTTGAGGCAGGCCGCGAGGATCTTCGCCATCGACGTCTTGCCGGTCCCGCGCGAGCCGACGAAGAGGTAGGCGTGGTGGACCCGATCGCGCGCGACGGCGTTGGTCAGCGTGCGCACGACGTGCTCCTGCCCGACCACCTCGGCGAAGGTCCGCGGGCGGTGACGGCGATAGAGCGAGGGGCCTGCGGACACGGGTCGCCTGAGTCTACCCCGAGCCCCGGAGCGGGTAGCGTGCCTGTGATGCGGCTGCGGGCGCCCTTCGCGATCGTGGTCGGCGCGGTCGCGCTGCGGCTGGCGATCGGCGTCGGCTTCGCCAACTACGACACGCTCTACTCGCTGGTCTGGGGCCAGCAGCTCGCGCGCGGCCAGACGCCGGCCTACAAACTGCCGCTCGCGCCGACGCCGCACCCGCTGCTCGAAGCGCTCGGGGTGATCCTCGAGCCGCTCGGCGCCGCGACCACGATCGCGATCGTCGTCGCGCTCGCCTACCTCGCGCTCGCAACGCTCGGATACCTCGTCTACCGGCTCGGCACGGACTGGTTTTCATGGCCTGTCGGCCTGGCAGCGGCCGCTCTGATCCTCAGCCGCTACGAGGTGCTGAGCTACGGCGTGCGCGCCTACGCCGACATCCCCTACGTCGTGCTCGTGCTGGCCGCGCTGGCGCTCGAGACGCGCCGCCGGCGCGCCGGCTGGCCGGTGATCGCGCTGCTCGACCTCGCCGGCCTGCTGCGCCCCGAGGCCTGGCTGTTCGCAGTCGTCTACTGGCTGTATCTGTGGCGGGGCGCCAGCCCCCGCGAGCGCTGGCGGCTCGGCGCGCTGGTCGCGCTGGCGCCGGTGCTGTGGGCGCTGAGCGATCTGGCGGTGACCGGCAACCCGCTGTGGTCGCTGACCAACACGCGCGCGACCGCCAGGCAGCTGGGCCGCGCGACCGGCCTGCTGAACGTCCCCTACTACGGCGCGCGGCGGCTCGGCGAGGTGCTCGGCCCCGACGGCCTCGTCGCCGCCGGGCTGGGCGGCGTGCTGGCGCTCTGGCTGACCCGCTCGCGGGCCGCGCTCGGCGCGGTGGTGGTGGTGGTCGCGGTGGTCGCGCTGGCGCTCGTCGCCAGCTCCGGGCTGCCGATCCAGGACCGCTACGTGTTCCTGATCGCGGCGCTCGGAGCGGTCTTCGGCGGCGCCGGCCTGTTCGGCTGGCGCTCGCTGCCGCCCGAGCACCCGCGGCGGCGCCTTTGGCAAGGGGCATCGGCCGTGATCGTCGTCGCGATCGTCGCCTCGATCGCCTGGCAGGTCCCGCGCTTCAACAAGACCTTCAGCTCCTCGAAGCCGGCCGACCAGTCGCTGCCCGCCCAGCAGCGGATCGCGGGCGATCTGATCGCACTCGTCACGAGCCACAAGATCACGGCGAGCTGCGGCCCGATCAGCGTCCCCTACGCCACCCCCATCCCGCTGCTCGCGCTCTACCTCCACACCAGCCCGGCCAGGATCGTCGTGGCTTCGGTGAGCCGAGGCACCTACATCGTCGCGGCGAGCAGCGCGGTCTACGTGCAGTACCGCCTGGACCGCAACGACCCCGAGCGCCACGGCGGCGTGCCGGCCGGCTTTCGCCTCACCGCCGCCAACCGCTCCTGGCGCGAGTACTCAACCTGCAATTGATCCCGGCAGAGGATCAATTGCCCCTAAGAAAAAGTGGACCGTGCACCCAGCTTCGAAGCCTGACGTGCGGTTGCCGCCGTCGGCCGGGGCTCCGGTCAGGGGACTCCCTTCGCGCCTGCCGGCACCCGCTTAAGGCTGCTTCCTTCCGGACCTGACCTGGTTCGCGGACCAACATCGCTGGGGACCCTGCCCCTCAACGCCCCAACCGACGGAGCGTGCCGCGCGACACGCCCCTCGGGAGGGAATTCGGCCCCGCTTGAGCGGATTGCGAGTTCAGGGCACCGCTAACTCCCCGCCTAGCACGGTCCGCCCCGGAGTCTAGCGGCCGGCCCGCGCGGTGCACGCCATGCGGCGGGAAGGCACGACCTCCGCGATTGCACGGCTCGAACCGCCGCGACGCAGGCTTGGACCGCCGCGATGCGCGTCATGCCCTTCGCGATGCACGGCTCGGACCTTTCTGATCAAATATCAATGATGGCCCCGCTGTTCGCTCCGTGCGATCGAACGTGACCGCCGCGGCGATCGAAGCGCGCACGCTCGGGCGCTCCGACGTGGTCGTGCCCCGCGTCGCGCTCGGCTGCGGCAACTTCGGCGGCGTCGGCTCATCGCCGGAGTTCTTCGGCCGCGGGCTCGATCAGGCGCAGGCCTTCGCGATCATGGACGCCGCCTGGGAGCTGGGGATCAACCACTTCGACACCGCCGACGCATACGGCGGCGGGCGCAGCGAGACGATGATCGGCAACTGGATGCGCTCGCGCGGGCGGCTGCCGCTGCTGACGACCAAGACCTACAACCCGATGGCGGACGGCGCCGACCATGGTCTCGCGCCGGAGCGGATGACGCGCCAGCTGCACTCCAGCCTGGAGCGCCTCGGCGTGGCGCGCGTGGACCTGTACCTCACGCACGAGTTCGACCCCGACGTCGCGCCGGAGCAGGTTGTGGAGACGCTCGAACGGTTCCGCTCCGAGGGGCTGATCGGCGCCACCGGCGTCAGCAACTACGACGCCCGCCAGCTGCGCGCGACGCTCGACGCCGGCCACGTCGACGCGATCCAGAACGCCTACTCGCTGCTCGCCCGCGGCGACGAGGCGGAGCTCCTGCCGCTGTGCGCGCGCGAAGGGGTCAGCTACACCGTCTACAGCCCGCTCGCCGGCGGCTGGCTCACCGGGAAGTACCGGCGCGGCGGCGGCTTCCCCGCCGGCTCGCGGATGACGCAGCGCCCCGACGTCTACGCCGACATGGTCCGCGACGAGGTCTTCGACGCACTCGAGCTGCTGGAGCAGCTCGCGTCCGTGCGGCGGATCTCGATGGCGGGCCTGGCGCTGAGCTGGCTGCTGTCGAACCCCGACGTCAGCGCGATCGTCGTCGGGCCGGGCAGCCCGGCCCAGCTCGAGCCGGTGCGCGAGGCGCTCGCCAGCCCGCTCGACGCCGCCGCGCGCGAGTCGATCGCGAGGCTGCTGCGATGAGCGTGACGGTGCTCGGCGAGGAGCAGGTGAACGAGCATCTGGCGTTCGGCGAGTGCATCGAGGCGATGGCCGCGGCGCTCGGCTCGCTGGCGCGCGGCGAGGCCCAGATGCCGCTGCGGTCGGTGCTGCGGGGCGACGGCTCGGCCGGCATGCTCGGCCTGATGCCCGCCTACCGCGGCGGCGAGCATCCGGTGTACAGCCTCAAGTCGGTCTGCATCTTCCCCGCCAACCCGGGGCTCGGGCTCGACGCCCACCAGGGAACCGTGACGCTCTTCGACGGCGAAACCGGGCGCCCGACGGCGATCCTCAACGCCTCCGCGCTGACCTCGATCCGCACCGCCGCGGTGAGCGCGCTGGCGACCCGGCTGCTCGCGCGCGCCGAGGCCGCGTCGCTGGCGATCCTCGGTTCCGGCGTGCAGGCGCGGGCGCACCTGCGCGCGCTGATGCTCGTGCGGGCCTTCCGCGCCGTGCGAATCCACTCGCCCAACGCCGAGCACGCTGGCGCTTTCGCCGCGACCGGGCGCGCGGAGTTCGGCGACGATGTGCGCTTCGAGGCCTGCGCGAGCGCACGCGAGGCGCTCGAGGGCGCCGACGTGGTCGTCACCGCAACCAACTCGCGCACACCCGTGCTGGAGCGCGACTGGCTCGCCGACGGCGCCCACGTCAACGCGGTCGGCGCGAGCATCCCCTCCGCGCGCGAACTCGACGTCGCGACCGTCGCGGCCGCCGAGCTGTTCGTCGACAGCCGCGAGTCGGCCGCCAACGAGGCGGGCGAGTACCGCCTCGCGCGCAGCGACGGAGCGATCGGCGAGGACCACATTCGCGCGGAGCTGGGGGAGGTGGCGATCGGCGCGCACCCGGGGCGCAGCGGCGAGGGAGCCCTGACCGTCTTTCGCTCGCTGGGCCTCGCCGTCGAAGACCTGGCCGCCGCCGAGCTGGCCGTCGCGAACGCGCGCCGCGCGGGCGCGGGCGTAGAGGTGGAGCTGTGATCGCGATCGAGGAGATCCGGGCGGCGCGCGAGCGGATCGCCGGCGCCGCGGTGCGCACGCCGCTGGTGCGCCTGCCCGTCGAGGACGCGCCGTGCGAGATCTGGTGCAAGCTGGAGAGCCTGCAGCCGGTCAACTCGTTCAAGATCCGCGGCGCCGCGAACTGCGTGCGCGCGGCCGATCCGGCGCTCGTCCGCGGCGGTCTGGTGACGGCGAGCGCCGGAAACATGGCGCAGGGCGTCGCCTGGATCGCCCGCGAGCTGGGCGTGCCGGCGACGATCGCGGTGCCCGAGCATGCGCCGGCGACGAAGCTCGACGCGATCGCCCGCCTCGGCGGGTCGGTCGTCAAGCTGCCCTACGCGGACTGGTGGCAGGCGATCGTCACCAGCCGCGTCGAGGGCATCGAGGGCTTCTTCGTGCACCCTGTGTCGGACCCCGCGGTGATGGCCGGGAACGGGACGATCGGCCTGGAGATCCTCGAGGATCTGCCGGAGGTCGATGCCGTCGTGATCCCCTACGGCGGCGGCGGGCTGAGCGTCGGCATCGGGAGCGCGCTGCGAGCGCTCTCGCCGCACACGCGGCTCTACACGGTCGAGCCGGAGACGGCGGCGGCGGTCGTGGCGGCGCGGGCGGCCGGGGAGCCGACGGCGGTCGAATACGTGCCCTCGTGGGTCGACGGATCCGGCAGCCGCGGCGTGCTGGCCGAGATGTGGCCGCGGGTCGCGCCGCTGATCGACGACGCGCTCGTCGCGACGCTCGCCGAGACCGCCGCCGCGGTGCGCCTGATCGCCGAGCGCCTGCGCGTGATCGCCGAGGGCGCCGGGGCGCTCGCGGCCGCCGCGGCGCTGGCCGGACGCGCGGGCGCCGGCCGGATCGTCACGATCGTCTCCGGCGGCAACATCGACTTCGCGACCTTCACCCAGATCCTGAACGGCGAGGTGCCGGCATGAGCGAGCACGACGGGCCGCCCGGGGCCGGGGAGAACTACAAGGAGCCACTGCTCGCCGGAGCGGGCGCGAGCGACTACGAGCGCTACCTGCGCACCGACGAGCTGCTGTCGCTGCAGAAGACGCCCGGCGAGTGGGCCCACCGCGACGAGCTGCTGTTCACGGCCGTGCACCAGAGCTCCGAGCTGTGGCTGAAGTTCGCCGCGGGCGAGATGGACGAGGCCGCGGCGCTGCTCGAGGCGGGCGAGGTGTGGGCGGCGGTGCGGCTGATGCGCCGCGCTGTGCTCGCCGTCGACTACGTGACGACCTCGCTCGAGATGCTGGAGAAGATGTCGCCCTGGGACTACCAGGAGATCCGCGTCGTGCTGGGACACGGCAGCGGCTTTGACTCCCCCGGCTTTCGCGCCGTGGCGGAGACCACGCACCGCGCCGGGCGCGCCTTCAAGGCGCTGGTGGCGGACGCCGGGCTGGAGCTGGTCGAGCTCTACCAGCGGGGGCGCGAATTCGAAGCGCTCTACCAGGCGGCGGAGGCGCTCACCGACTGGGATGAGCGCATCTGGATCTGGCGCTTCCGCCACTACGCGACCGTCGCGCGAAGCCTCGGCGAGGACACCACCGGCACGCAGGGCACACCGGTGGCGGTGCTGGGGAAGCTGATCGCGCAGCGCCAGCTGCCCGAACTGTGGAAAGCTCGCGCCACGCTCGTCGAGCGATTCGACGCTCGACGTGACGAGAGGGAGAGGGAGGGTCCGCAGGCATGACCGCCCGCGCCACGCACCGCCAAGAGCCGCGAGCGCCGCACACGCGGGTCGCCACCAGGCGACCCACGCTCGAGAACGAGGAGACCGATGGCCACCATGACGCTTGACCCCACCACCGTGCGCGCGCGCTTCAGCTCCCTGGCGAGCGGCTTCGCCTTCCTCGACGCGCCGGGCGGCAGCCAGGTACCCGACAGCGTCGGCGAGGCGGTCGCCCGCTGCCTGCGCGAGGCGAGCGCGAACATGGGCGCGACCTACGAGACGAGCCACCGCGTCGCCGCGATCGTCGCCGAGGCCGAGGCGAAGGCCGCGGCGTTCCTCGGCTGCGAACCGACCGAGGTCATCTTCGGACCGAACATGACATCGCTGAACTTCACGCTCTCGCGCACGGCGGGACGGGAGCTCGCCGCAGGGGACGAGATCCTCGTCTCCTCGCTCGACCACGACGGCGGCGTGGCGCCCTGGCTGGAGCTGGCCCACGACAAGGACCTGCGCGTGCAGCACATCGAGCTTCACCCGGACACGACGCTCGACTTCGACGACCTCGCAGCCAAGCTGAGCGAGCGCACGCGCGTCGTGGCGTTCGCGTGGGCGTCCAACGCGATCGGCACGATCACCGACGCGGCGCGGGTTTGCGAGCTCGCGCACAGCGTCGGCGCGCTGGCCTGGGTCGACGCGGTGCACTACGCCGCCCACGAACCGATCGACGTAGCCGCGATCGGCGCCGACGTGCTGCTGTGCTCGCCCTACAAGTTCTGCGGCCCGCACCTCGGGATCGCGTACGGGCGCACCTCGCTGCTCGAGTCCTGGCGTCCCTACAAGGCCCGCCCGGCGCCGATGAGCCCGCTCGGGCGCCGCTTCGAGACCGGGACGCTCCCCTACGAGCTGCTCGCCGGTTTCAACGCGACGATCGACTACCTGGGGGAGATCGGCGGCATGAGCGCGATCGTGCCATACGAGCGCGGGCTCGGCGAGCGCTTTCTGCAGACGCTGCCCGAGTCCGTCACCGTGTACGGGCTGCCGACGCTCGAGGGGCGCGTGCCGACCTTCCTGGTCAACGTCGACGGCGCGCCGGCCGCCGAGGTGGCGACACGGCTCGGCGAGCGCGGCATCGGCGTCTGGGCGCACAACAGCTGGTACTCGCTGAACCTCTACAAGCGCCTGGGCTACGACGGTGACGCGATCCGGATCGGCTTCATCCACTACAACACCGCCGACGAGGTCGACCGGCTCGTCAGCGAACTGGCCGCGTGCGCGGAGTCGTGATGCGCGGGGTCGTGGAGCGCGGGGTCGTGGAGCGCGGGGTCGTGGAGCGCGGGGTCGTGGAGCGCGGGGTC
>CAZABN010000051.1:0-1765 GCA_964483345.1 uncultured Solirubrobacteraceae bacterium | reverse complement strand
GCGGAGCGAAGGGTCGCGGAGCGCGGGGTCGTGGAGCCAATCGCCGTCGAGGGGAGAGCGTCGTGGGAATAAGGATCATCCGTACCGCCCAGGCCAGCTGGAGCGGCACCGTGCCGGACGGCGGGGGGCATCTGGCGCTCGGCAGCGGCGCATTCGAGGGGCCGTTCACGCTGCGCGCGCGCGTGGAAGACGGCCAGCACACGGCGAACCCCGAGGAGCTGGTCGGACTCGCCAACGCCGCCTGCTACACGATGTCGCTGGCCGACCTGCTCAGCACCGAAGGGCATCCCCCACAGTCCCTGGAGACCGCCGCACGCGTGCATCTAGAGCAGACCGGCGAGAGCTGGTCGATCACGCGGATCGAGCTGCACACGACCGGCGCCGTCGAGGGAGTGGACGCCACGACCTTCGACGCGCTCGCGCAGCAGGCCAAGGCGACCTGCACGGTGTCGCGCGCGCTCGCCGGGACGGAGATCATTCTCGTCGCCGAATTGGCAAACGATCAGCGCGAAGCGCCGTGAAAACCGGTACGGTCGCGCAGACGTCGAGGGAGAAGCCCGTTGTCAAGGCGTTTCGAGAGGGCCTGATCGCAATGCGGATGAGCGGTCGCACACAGTTGGGTGAGCGTGCCGGCGCGAACGCGCCCGGGAGCTTCACGGCGTGAACGGGCTGGTTCGGCATGCCTGCGACGCCCCCGAGCGCCGCACCGGCAACGACGCCGCCGCCGTGCGCGACGTGCTCGATGCAACAGTCGGCTGCGATCTCTTCTCGATGCGGTTGCTGCGCACCGTGGTCGGGCGCAGCGCCGCGCGGGCGACCGGCGAAACCGATGAGCTGCTGTTCGTTCTGAGCGGCGCCGGGCGGCTGATCACCGCCGACGGCGAGCACGAACTCGAGGCAGAGGCGGGCGCGCTGCTGTCGCGCGGTGCGCTCTACGAACTCGACAACGATGGTCCGGAGGACCTGCTGATCGTCGCGGTCGCGTTGCACGCACCGCTGGCCGGTGACGGCGAGGGCGCTCCCGGCGCGACACTGTCGCGGCTTGCGGACCAGGCCGCCCAGCCCGCGACGGCGGAGCGCGAGTTCCGGATCGTCTTCGACCCCGACAACGGATGCGCGTCGGCCACGCAGTTCGTCGGCTACATCCCCGTCGGCGCCGCGCCCGCCCACTTCCACCTCTACGACGAGGTGATCTACGTGCTCGAGGGGGACGGCGTGATGCACATGAACGCCTCGCAGACCCCGCTGCGGGCCGGTTCGTGCATCCATCTTCCGGCGCGCAAGCTGCACACGCTCGCCAACAGCGGCCCCGGCATCATGCGCGTCCTAGGGGTCTTCCGCCCCGCCGGCTCGCCCGCGGCCGCGTTCTACCCGGACGGAACGCCGGCGACCTGTGTCGCCGCCGAACCCAGGACTGCCGCAATCTCAACATGAAGCGTTCTTTCACACAACGAGGAGGACAAACATGAAGGTACGACGCATATTTGCCGGCACGCTGGGGGTGATGGCGCTCGCCTCGGTGACGGTCTTCGGCGGCACCAGCTCCGCCCACGTGGCCAAGGTTGCCGGCGCCAAGATCGCGAGCACCTGCTCGGCGAGCATCGCCATCGAAGCGCCTTTCTCGACCGGCCCGGCGATTCCGCTAGGCCTCGAGCAGCTTCACTTCGCCGAGCTCGCGGTTGCCCAGGCGAACAAGGCCAACGGCACCAACATCACGCTCGGCCAGGACAACACGGGCCTCGTACCCGCGACCGCCGTCAGCGCG
>CAZABN010000050.1:0-14569 GCA_964483345.1 uncultured Solirubrobacteraceae bacterium | reverse complement strand
GCGCGATCGCGCGGCGGGCGGGCGTGGTCTGGGAACCTTCCGCGGCGATGGCCCTGCGACGACCACGGGACGCATGGATCTGGGGGCTCGCGGCGCTCGGCGCGGCCGGCGCGGCGCTGCGCTTCTCGACGCTGAGCGTGCAGAGCTTCTGGCTCGACGAGGCGGTCACGCACCAGCTCGTCACGCGGACCTTCGGCTCGATGCTCTCGGCGATCCCGCACTCGGAGTCGACGCCGCCGCTCTACTACGTGCTGGCATGGGCGTGGGTGCGCGTGTTCGGCGCGGGTGAGGCCGGCCTGCGCTCGCTATCGGCGCTGTTCGGCACCGTCACGATCGTGCTGCTCGCGCTGATCGCGCGACGCCTGGCCGGCGACCGCGCCGGCCTCGCGGCCGCGGCGCTGTGCGCCACAAGTCCGCTGCTGATCTGGTACAGCCAGGAGGCGCGTGCGTACGCGCTGCTGGTCGCGCTCTGCGCCCTCACGCTGTGGTGTCTGCTGCGCGAGGACTGGCGCGGCTGGGCGATCGCGGCGGCGCTGGCGCTCGCCACCCACTACTTCGCAGTGTTCGTCGTCGTGCCGGAGCTGGCGTGGCTCTTGTGGCGTCACGCTCGCAGCTCGCGGACCGCCGCCTGGTCGGCGGGCTTCGTCGTCGCCGTCGCCGCCGCGCTCTCGCCGCTGGCGATCGTGCAGGCGGGCGGCAACCGTGCCGCCTTCATCCACTCGACCGCGCTCGGCGGTCGCGTCGCAGCCGTCCCCAAGCAGTTCCTGATCGGCTATGCGACCCCGCACGCCGTGGTGCTGACGATCCTCGCGGCCGCGTTCGCGCTGGCGCTCGTGCCGGCGCTGCGCCGCTCGGACCGAGCGCTGGTGGTGCTCGCCGCATTCGCGGTCGCCGTGCCGGTGGCGATGGCGCTGCTCGGAGCCGACTACCTGATCACCCGCAACCTGATCGCGGCGATGGTGCCGCTGGTGGTGCTCGCCGGCGTCGCCGCGAGCCGCACCCGCTACGGCGTGGCGCTGATCGCCGGGCTCTGCGCGGTCGGCGTGATCGCCTTCGCCGGCGTCGAGGGCAACGCGTTCTACCAGCGCGACGACTGGCGGGCCGTGGCGGCGGCGCTCGGCCCCGCGACACACGGCCCGCGCGTGGTCGATGTGAATCCGTCGGACGGCGTTCCGGCGCTCGAGATCTACGCACCGCTGCACCTGCTGGCCCAGGGACAGCCGGTGAGCACGCGCGAGGTGGACGTGATCGACCTCCAGCACAACCCGCCGGCGGTGACCGCGCCCGTCGAGCTCGCCGGCTTCACCCTCTGCGCGCCGCCGACGCACACCGCGGAGTTCGACCTCGTGCGCTACTGCGCGCCCGCGGCGATGAGCCTGCCGTTCGGCGAGGTGCTCAAGGTGCGCCTCGCGGCGCTCTACCCGTCGGTGCTGGGCGGGGGCTGAGCGCCGGTCGGGGCTTTGCGGGGCGGGGGGCGGCGCGGTGGCGCGCGCGTGCGGGCGGGGCGGGGGGAGGCGCGGTGGCGCGCGCGTGCGGCGGCGCGGGGGGCGTGGCGCGGCCGCGTGGCGCGGCAGTGCGCGGCCCTGCTCAGCCGCTTGCGAACGGACCCGCGTCGGACGGGACGTCCACGGCGTGCTCGGCGAGCGCCTCGAGGGGAACGATCTCGAGCGCGCGCTCGTGCGTCGAGGCCATCACGACATAGGCGGCGGCGCCGTCCTCGTGGGCCCGCAGCCAGTTCGCCGCCGTCACACACCAGCGGTCGCCCGGCACGAGGCCCGGGAAGCCGTAGTGCGGCGCCGGGGTCGACAGGTCGTTGCCGATCGCCCGCTGGTGTTCGAGAAACTCCGCCGTCACGACCGCGCAGATCGTGTGACTGCCACGGTCCTCGGGACCGGTGTTACAACAACCGTCACGGTAGAAGCCTGTGAGCGGGTCGCTGCCGCACGCTTCGAGCTCGCCACCGAGAACGTTTCGATCACCCATGAGGGCAGTATCGCGGAGCGTGACTCACCGGGGAACAATTCCCCCACGCGCTGACGTTTGGTGCTCGCTATACACTGCACATAAGTGCGCACAAATGCGTGCACGCTGCGTGTTTCCCCAGCGGTGGGGTGAGAAGGGGGCAGGACAGATGAGACGCACAATGCAGGCCTTCGTGGCCGCGGGCGTCGTTGCCGGATTCCTGGCTTTCGCGGGCCCGGCGCTGGCTGCACAGCGGACGGTATGCCACGCGGGCTGCCAATACACGAGCATCCAGGCGGCGGTCAACGCCGCGAAGCCGGGCGACACGATCCAGATCGGACCCGGCAACTACTACGAGAACGTGGACGTCAACAAGCCGCTGACACTGACCGGCTGGGGCCTGCTCACCACGATTTACCCCGCCGTGGCGAATCCGACGTGCGCCAACAACGGGTCGGGGTCGCTCTGCGGCGGAACGGCCAGCAACATCATCCTCGTCGACGCTGACAACGTGACGATCGAAAACCTGCGGCTCGAGGGCGCCAACCCATACCTCAGCCGGTCCGTGGGCGCCGAGGTGGGTGGTGTCTACGTCGATGCCACCAACGGCATCATCACCGACTACGACGACACATCTGGCATCCAGAACAACCTCACCGTCACTGGCGTCAACGTCTCCGACATCTACCTGCGCGGGATCTACGCCGCCTCCGGTGGGACGTTCAACTTCAATCACGACGCCGTCGAGAACGTGCAGGGCGGTGGGGAATCGATCGCGATGTTCAATTTCGGCGGGTCGGGCGTGATGGCTGACAACCTGGTGATCAACGCCAACGACGCGATCTCCGCCAACTGGTCGATGGGAACGCAGTTCCTCGGGAACACGATCCTCGACTCCGGGAGCGGGATCCACACCGACAACAACGGTGGCTTCGGCGGCGTGGCGGACCTGATCAAGGACAACTACGTTCAGGGCTGCACCGTCAACGGCTACGGGATCTACACCTTCGCCCCGTACGTTTCGGCGACGATCGACTCGAACACGGTCGTCGGCTGCTACATCGGCCTCGGAGCCTTTGGTAGCAACGTGTCCGGGCAGGGACCGACTTTCTCGAACAACACCGTGAGCGGGTTCGGCGCCAAGACGACCGACCCGAACGGCACATACGGTGCCTACCTGACAACCGACATGCTGGGCTTCGCGTTCGGCGATCTGACGGCCACGCTGACCGGCAACCTGCTCACGCTGACCGGCACCGGCATGTTCGTGACGCAGACCACGCCGACCCCTGGCCAACCCGCCGGTGGCCAGGCGACCGTTACCGCATCCGGGAACTCGTTCGTCGCCGATAAGACGGGCGCGAACGGAGGTGTCGGAACCGTGGTCAACGCGGCGAACAACTGGTGGGGCTGTCGCACCGGCCCGAACACGCCGGGCTGCACCACCGCGATCGGCACGGTGACGTACACGCCGTGGCTGACCAGGCCGTAGCGGCGAGACACACCGCCGACTGAGGCGGACGCGGATCCGGCGGCAGAGCCAGTCAGGAGGGCTCTGCTGCCGGATCCGCCCGCCGGAGTGCTCGCCGGCGCCGCGCGCCATCGTGGTTGGCGCACCGGCGAAGCCGCCGCGGGCGGCGGCGCGCAAGGGGCTCAGCTCGCCCGCCACCGCGAAGAAGCCGACCGACGCGCGCCGGCGGATCGGCAGGGTCCCGGCCTCACCGGGCCGGGTAGTGTTGCGGTCACCGTGATCCTCTACACCTGTCCGGGCGGCAAAGCGGCTGCGTCGTGGCATCCCTGCGGCATCGCCGCGAAGGCGCTCGACGACGCCGGACACACCTACGAGCACAGGCGGGTCAGGGGCGGCAGGCTGATGTTCTGGACGTGGTCCTCGCGCGCCCGCGACCGCGCCGAGATCAAACGGCTGAGCGGCCGGCGAACGGTGCCGATCCTCGTACTCGACGACGGCGATGTGGTCGCCGGCTCGGGTTCGATTGCCCGCTGGGCTCGGGCGAACGCGCCGCGGTCAGGCGAGCGCGCGGACTAGCAACTAGCTAGCCGACGTCCAGGCGGAAGGCGGCCTTCGGGATCTCGCTCACGAGCGCCTTGGCGATCGCGTGCGCGTCCTCCTCGGAGAGCTGATGGTCGATGACCAGCTCGGCCAGATAGCTCGCGTCGAGTCGCCGGCTCATATCGTGCCGTGAGGGGATCGAGCAGAGCGCCCGGGTGTCGTCGATGAAGCCGGAGGTCTTGAAGAACCCGGCCGTCTCGGTCACCGCACCCCGGTAGCGGCGCACGGCGGCGGGGGCGTCGAGAAACCACCAGGGCGCGCCCGCGTAGACGCTGGGGTAGAAGCCGGCGAGCGGCGCGATGTCGCGGGAGAACGCGGTTTCATCGACGGTGAACAGCACGATCCGGAAGCTCGGGCTCGCGCCGACGTGGTTGAGCAGTTGCCGCAGCGGCTCGGTGAAGGCCGTCATGGCCGGCAGGTCCGCCCCCGTGTCCGGCCCGAAGCGCGCGAAGGTCGCCGCGTGGTGGTTGCGGATCACCCCCGGGTGCAGCTGCATGACGAGTCCGTCGTCCGCCGCCATGACGCCGAACTGGAAGAGCAGGTTGCGCCGGTATGCCTGCGCGCCCTCCGCGCTGATCGAGCCGTCGAGCCCCTGGCGGTGGAGCGTCTCGGCCTGGGTGTCGCTGAGCGGGGTGGCCCAGGCGTCCGCGACGCCACAGTCGGTCGCGGTCGCACCGTGTCGCTTGAAGAACGCGCGCCTGATCCGGATCGCCTCGAGCAGCCCAAGGTAGCTGCCGCAATCCTCGCCGCTGGCTGCGGCCAGGGCGTCCAACCCCGGCCGCCACGCCGGCGCGTCCGGTGTCATGTAGGCGTCGGCGCGGAGCGTCGGGATGACGCGCGTGGGAAAGTCCGCAGCCGATGCGAGGTGGCGGTGGTGCTCGAGTGAGTCGGCGGGATCGTCGGTCGTCGCCAGCACCTCCACGCCAAAGCGTGTGAGCAGCTCGCGCGGACGGCACGCCGGCTCCGAAAGCTGTTCCGCGAGCCGGTCGTACAGCGCGTCCGCGGTATCCGCTGCCGGCGTCAGCGAGAGGCCGAAGACGCGGAACAGCGAGTCCGCGAGCCAGTAGCGCACGGGTGTCCCGGCGAAGAGGCGCCAGTTGGCGCAGAGCGTCCTCCAGATCTCCCGGGGCGCCGTTGTCGATTCGCCCAACCCCAGGCTGTCGAGCTCGACACCCGCGCTGTGCAGCAGTCTCGTGACGTAGTGATCGGGGGTGACGAACAGCTCGGCCGGGTCTGCGAACGACCGGTTGGTCGCGAGCATCTCTGCGCTGATATGACCGTGCGGCGAGATGATCGGCGCTTCGGCGACCGCGTCGTAGAGCTCGCGCGCAACGATGCGAGCCGCCGGATCGAGCCCGAGCAGCCGGTCGGGGTGTGGCGGCGGCGCGGTCATCCCACGATTATGTTGCACGACGGTCTAACGTTCTGGCCCGTGAGCAGGAGGAGCTGCCGATGACGATGGAGCTCACCGACGCGGTCTTCCTGCTGCATCCAGACGACCCGGTGGCGATCGCGCGCCAGGAGCTCGAACCCGGGACGCAGCTGCGCAGCGGCGCGCGTGAGATCGTCGTGCGCGACATCGTCCCGTGCGGCCACAAGCTGGCGCTGACCGACGTCGCCGAGGGCGCGGAGGTCCACAAGTACGGGCTGGCGATCGGCGTCGCCACCGCGACGATCGCTGCCGGCGAACACGTCCACGAGCACAACCTGCGGTCGCTGTCGCGGAGCGGCCTGGCGGTCGCCACGGGGACGCTCGCCGCTTCCCCGGCCGCCGTCGCGGCGCTGGCGCCGCCGTCGCCGGTCCCCACCTTCGACGGCATCATCCGCCCCGATGGCCGTGTCGGCACACGCAACTACATCGCGGTGCTCAGCACGGTCAACTGCTCCGCCACGGTCGTCAAGCGCATCGTTGCCGCGTTCTCGGCCCCCGGCGCGCTCGACGAGCACCCGGGCGTCGACGGCGTGATCGCCATCACGCACGCCACCGGCTGCGGCATGGCCGCCGACGGCGAGGGCCTGGCCGTCCTGCGGCGCACGCTCGCCGGCTACGCCCGCCACCCCAACATCGCCGGCGTGCTCGTGATCGGCCTCGGCTGCGAGGTCAACCAGATCGCGGGCCTGGCCGCCGAGCTCGACCTCGCCGGCGGCGTTCCCGCGGACCGGATGACGATCCAGGAGGTGGGTGGGTCGGTGGCCACCGTCCGCATGGGAATCGAGCGCATCCGCGAGCTGCTGCCGATGGCCGCAACCCCGCGCCGTCCCGTCCCGGCCGGAGCGCTGATACTCGGTCTCAACTGCGGCGGCTCGGACGGCTGGTCGGGCGTGACCGCCAACCCGGTGCTCGGCGCCGCCGTTGACCGGCTGGTCGCGTGCGGCGGCACCGCGATCCTGGGCGAGACGCCGGAGATCCACGGCGCCGAGAGTCTGCTGACCAGCCGCGCCAGCCCGGAGGTGGCTGCACAGCTGCTCGAGCGGATCCAGTGGTGGGAGCGCTACGCCGCCGGCGATGGCGGCAACCTCGACAACAACCCGTCGCCCGGCAACCGCGCCGGGGGCGTGACGACGATCGAGGAGAAGGCGCTGGGCGCGGTGGCCAAGGGCGGGTCCACGCGGCTGTGCGCGGTCTATCGCTACGCCGAGCCGGTCAGCGGTCCGGGCCTCGTGTTCATGGACACGCCCGGGTACGACCCGGTCTCGGTCACCGGCATCGTCGCCGGCGGCGCCACCGTCGTCTGCTTCACCACCGGACGCGGCTCCGTGTTCGGCTCGAAGCCCGCCCCCAGCCTCAAGCTCGCGACGACCACCCAGCTCTATGACCGCATGCCCGACGACATGGACTTCAACGCCGGGGCTGTGCTCGACGGCGACGCCACCGTGTCCGAGCTGGGCCAGCGCCTGTTCGACGACATCCTGGCGGTCGCCTCGGGCCGGCGCACCAAGAGCGAGGAGTTCGGCTTCGGCGACGAGGAGTTCGCGCCGTGGCAGCTTGGCGCGGTGATGTGAGCGCCACCCCCTCCCAGCCGCTCGCCGCAGCCGCACAGGCCGCGCGCGCGACGGCGGCCGCGGCGCCGCGGCTCAGCCTGGCCACGCTCCCGTC
Source organism: uncultured Solirubrobacteraceae bacterium (assembly GCA_964483345.1). Classification (GTDB taxonomy): domain Bacteria; phylum Actinomycetota; class Thermoleophilia; order Solirubrobacterales; family Solirubrobacteraceae; genus Palsa-513. The sequence goes on along the minus strand of CAZABN010000050.1, from coordinate 7,439 downwards.
GCTGTCCCGATCCGTCCAACCATCGATCGATCCGCGCGGATTCGGCATCGGGATCGTCCACCTCGGCGTCGGGGCCTTCCACCGCGCCCATCAGGCGGTCTACACCGAGGACGCGATGGCCGCCGACGGCGGCGACTGGGGCATCTGCGGGGTCAGCGAGCGCAGCGCCGCCGTGGTCGAGCAGCTCGGCCCCCAGGACGGGCTCTACACGCTGGCGCAGCGCGGCAGCCGCGGCGAGCGGCTGCGGGTCATCGCCGCGATCCGCGAGCTGCGCTGGGTCGCCGGCGACCCCCACGCTCTGCTTGCGCGCATCGCAGCTCCCGCGACGCGCGTAATCACCCTGACGGTCAGCGAGAAGGGGTACCGCTACGACCCCGCCACCAACCATCTGCGCCTCGGCGATCCCGAGCTCGCCGCCGATCTGGCCGACGGCGGCGTGCGCACCGTGGTGGCCCAGCTGGCTCGCGGGCTGGACCGCCGCCGACGCGAAGGCGGCGCGCCGATCACCGTCGTCTGCTGCGACAACGTGCCCGAAAACGGCCGCGTGCTCCGCACCCTGGTCCGCGACTTCGCCGCTCGGCTCCCCGATCCCGAGCCGCTGCTGCGGTGGCTCGAGGAGAGTGTCCGCTTCCCGTCGACGATGGTCGATCGAATCACGCCGGCCACGACCGACGGCGACCGCGCCGCCGTCGCGGCGGCCCTCGGCGTCGCTGACCACGGCGTGGTCGTGACCGAGCCGTTCAGCCAGTGGGTGATCGAGGACGACTTCGCCGCGGCGCGCCCGGCGTGGGAGCGAGCCGGGGCGACGCTCACCGCGGACGTGCGCCCGTATGAGCGGATCAAGCTGAGGGTGCTGAACGGCAGCCACTCGACGCTCGCCTACCTCGGCGTCCTGGCCGGTTACGGGCTGGTCTCCGACGCCGTCGACGAGGCGGCCCCGTTCGCCGCGGTCCTGCGCCTGCTGATGGCCGAGGACGTCGAGCCCACTCTTACCGTCCCGGACAACTTCGATCTGCCGGCCTATCAGGGTCAGGTGCTCGAGCGTTTCGCCAACCCGCACCTGCACCACCGCACGCTCCAGATCGCGATGGACGGCAGCCAGAAGCTCCCGCAGCGGCTGCTGGACACGATCCGCGACCGCCGCCGGGCCGGCGCCGAGCCGCGGGCCGCGGCGCTGGGCGTCGCCGCCTGGATGCGCTTCGTCAGCGCCCGGCGCACCGACGCCGGCCGGCCGCTGAGCGTCGATGATCCGCTGGCGGGCGCGATCGCGGCCCGGCTCGGCGGCCGTGAGGACCCCGGGGGCGTCGTCGACGCGCTGCTGTCGATGACCGAGATCTTCGGTGACGATCTCGCCGGCGATCGGCTGTTGCGCGAGCTGCTCGTCGAACACCTCGGCGCGCTGGCCCGCGACGGCGCCGAGACGACGGCTCGGCGGCTCGCCGGCTGAGCACCGCCGCTCGCGGAAGCAGGCGAGCGAGCGGCCCGAGTCCCAGACGCCGACCACGCGGTGCTCGGGCCCCCGGCCGTGCCGCCGCGCCAGCGCGATTGCAGCGCGACCGGCGAACCGGCCATCACAGCGCCGTCTGGCCGACCGGCGCCGGGCCTCCGTTCCGCTGCAGCCGCTGCAGCTCCTCCACCGGGATGTGGCAGCGCAGCAGGTGGCCGTCGTCCGCCTGCGACAGCTCCGGCTCCTGCTCCTCACAGATCGCGCCGAGGCTGCGGTGGCAGCGTGTGTGGAAGACGCAGCCCGTCGGCGGCGTGGCGGCGCTCGGGATCTCGCCCCCCAGGCTGATTCGATCGCGCCCGCCGCCGTCGATCGTGGTCACCGCTGAGAGCAGCGCCTCGGTGTAGGGGTGGTGCGGCCCGTCGAAGACGCGGTCGGCGTGGCCGACCTCCATCAGGCGGCCGAGGTAGAGGACCGCGATGCGGTCGGCGATGTAGCGCACGACGCCGAGGTCATGGGAGATGAAGAGGTAGGCGACCTGCTCCTTCGCCTGAAGCTCCACGAGAAGGTTGAGGATCGCGGCCTGGACCGACACATCCAGCGCCGAGGTCGGCTCGTCGCAGACGACGAGCCGCGGACTCCCGGCAAAGGCTCGAGCGATCGCGACGCGCTGCTTGAGACCCCCCGAGAGCTGGTTGGGACGCACCGCCAGGTAGCGCTCGGCGAGACGCACCTGAGCAGCCAGAGCGAGCAGCCGCTCCTCCGCGAGAGCTCCAACGAGGTCGCCCAGCTTGCGCAGCGCCCGCAGCAGGATGCGGCGCACGCTGTGGCGGCGGTTCAGCGCGGACTCGGGGTTCTGGAAGACGATCTGCAGCCGGCGCACGTCCTCGTGCGAGCGGTGCGCGAGCGCCGGGAGCGCGCGCCCGTCGAGCTCGATGCTGCCCCGCGTCGGCTCCACGAGCCCGAGCAGCGTGCGCGCGAGCGTGGTCTTGCCGCTGCCGGACTCGCCAACGAGTCCGAGCGTCTCACCCGGCCAGATCGCGGCGGATACGCCCGCGAGCGCGTGGACCGGCTGGCCACGCTCGTGGAACACCGCGGCGACGTCCTCGACGCGCACGAGTGGATCGCCCGTGCGCGACACCTCGAGCGAGCGCTCCCGCGCGGGCGCCGTCGTGCGGGGAAGCTCGCCCGCGCGCTGATGGAAGTGGCAGCGGCTCGCATGGCGGTCCCCCACGCGGTGAAATGCAGGCTCCTGGCTGGTGCAGATCGGCTCCGCGAGCGCGCAGCGGTCCGCGAACACGCAGGCCGGCAGATCCTCGCCGATCGCGGGAAGAAATCCTGGGATGCTCTCGAGGCGGCCCTGGTCCTTGCGCGCGCCGCCGCGCGGGATGCAGCGGATCAAGCCGACGGTGTAGGGGTGGCTGGGATCGCTCAGCACCGCTTCGACGGGACCCTCCTCGACGAGCCTGCCCGCGTAGAGCACACCGACCCGCTCGCACATCCGCTGGATCACGGCGAGGTTGTGGCTGATGAACAGCACGGCGGTGTTGAGGTCGGCCTTGAGCCCGGCGATCAGCTCGAGCACCTCCGCCTCGACGGTGGCGTCGAGCCCCGTCGTCGGCTCGTCGAGGATCAGCAGCGCCGGATCCTTGGCCAGCGCCATCGCGATCACGACCCGCTGCGCCATCCCGCCGGAGAGCTGATGCGGGTAGCGCGACAGCACCAGGCCGGCGTCGGCGATCTGCACGCGCGCGAGCGCGTCGTGGGCGCGCTCCAGCGCTTCCCGCCGCCGCACGCCGCGGACGCGGAAGACCTCGGCGACCTGCTGCCCGACGCGCAGCCCCGGGTTGAGCGCTTCAACCGGGTTCTGGTAGACCATCGACACCGTGTCGGCCCGCAGGCGGCGCAGCTGCTCGCGCGACGCCGAGAGCACGTCCTGACCCGCGACGCGGATCGAGCCGGAGCGGACACGGCCGTTGCGCGGCAGATAACGCACGCTCGCGAGCGCTGCGGTTGATTTTCCGCAGCCCGATTCGCCGACCAGGCCATAGGCCTCGCCGGCGCCAACCGTGAGCGTCACGCCCCGCAGCACCTCGCGGTCGAGGCCGCGCACGCGGTACACGACGTCGAGGTCGGCGATCTCCAGCGCCGTCGCGGGCGGCGAGCTCATCGCTCGATCACCTGCGAGATGCCATCGGCGATGAGGTTCAGGCCGATCACCAGCGAGGCGATCGCAAGCGCCGGGAACAGGACCGTCCACCAATACGTGCCGGCGGCGAGCAGCGTGTAGTTGTCGTAGATCTGCAGCGCCCAGTCCGGCGAGGGCTCCTGGACGCCGAAACCGAGGAACGTGAGGCTGGCGACCGTGAAGATCGCGTAGCCGAGGCGCACGGTGGCCTCGACGATGATCGGCGCGGCCACGTTGGGGAGGATCTCGACGAACATGATGTAGGGCGCGCGCTCGCCACGCAGCTGTGAGGCCGGCACGTAGTCGCGCTCGCGCTCAACGAGCACCGCCGCGCGGACCGTGCGCGCGATCAGGGGTGTGAAGAGGACGCCGACGACGACGACCAACGTGGCGGTCGAGTTACCCAGCGCGACGATCACGGTGAAGGCGAGCACGATCAGCGGCAGCGACAGGATCGCTTCGGTCAGGCGGCTGACGATGTCGTCGACGGCGCCCCGCTTGTAGCCCGTGACGAGACCGAGCGTCGTGCCCGCCACGACCGCGAGCAGGGTTGCGGCCGGGGCGATGGTGAGGATGCTCTGGGCGCCGGCGAGCACGCGCGAGAAGACGTCGCGCCCGAGCTGGTCGGTCCCGAACAGGTGATGGCTGCTCGGTGACGCGAGCACGTTCGCCGACTGAGCGAGTGGATCCTGGGGTGCGATCGCGGACCCGAAGATCGCGCAGAAGACCCACCAGCCGACGATGAGCATGCCGACCACGAAGGTCTTCGAGCGCAGCAGCGCGCGCAGGGTCTCGCGACGCGCGACGGCCGCCGGGGACGGGCCGACCGCTACCGCGACCGTGCTCACGCCGCTCCGGCGGTTCGAATGCGCGGGTTCAGCAGCGAGTAGAGGATGTCGGCGATCAGCATCGCGCTGAGGTAGACGATCGCGATCACGAGCACGCCGCTCTGCAGCATCGTGAAGTCCTTGTTCTGGGCCGCGGTGTAGATGCGCTGCCCGATGCCGTTGTAGTTGAACAGCTTCTCGATCACCACCAGACCGCCGATCAGGTAGCCGGTCTGGGTTGCGATGACCGCGATCGTCGGCAGCAGCGAGTTGCGCAGCACATGCCGGCGGATCACGGTGCGCGTGCGGATGCCCTTGAGGTAGGCGGTCCGCGTGTAGTCGGCGTCGAGCGCCTCGATCGTGCCGGCCCGCGCCATCCGCGCGATGTAGCCGAACAGAACCATCGCGAGCGCCATGCTCGGCAGCAGCAGGTACCTGAGCTGCGTGAGGAAGCCGGCGCCGGGCGGCGCCGTGGCGTCGACCGGAAGCACCCTCAACCACAGGCCGAACACGAGGATCAGGACGATCGCGGAGACGAACTCGGGGATCGCCGTGAGCGAGAGCCCGGAAAGGGTGATCACGCGGTCGGCCAGGCGCCCGCGCCGCAGTGCGGCGATCACGCCGCCGACGATTCCGAGCGGCACGACGAGCAGGAAGGCGACGGCCGCCAGCTTGAGCGAGTTGAGCAGCGCCGGGCCGAGCAACGACCAGACCGGGACGCGATACTCGAGCGAGGTGCCGAGGTTGCCCTGGACGAACTTCGAGATCCAGCTGGCGTACTGAACGTAGACCGGCCGGTCGACGCCGAGCTGGTGGTTGAGCTGGTTGACGGACTGCTGCGTCGCAAAGCCGCCGAGCACGTTTCGCCCGACGTTGCCGGGCAGTACCTGCGCGACGGCGAACACGATCACGCTCAGGATCAGCAGCGTCACCACGGCGAGGATGAAGCGCTTGAACAGGAAGCGGGCCATCGCGCGTCAGCCGGCCGTTACCTGGTACGACCCGCTTCCACGGTCGCGCCGTCTGTGGTGGCGCGACCGCGGAAGCGTCCCTGCAGGGAGATCACGCGAGCGACGTCTTGCTCAGGTAGATCAGGGCGCTCGCGTCGGCCGAGTAGCCCTTCACGCTCGGAGAGCCGGCGGCGAGGTAGTAGTAGAAGTAGGGGAAGATCACCGGGGTGTCGTGCAGCAGGATGTTCTGCAGGATAACCGCGTATTTGTTCTGATCCTTGAAGCTCGGCGCGGCGAGGAAGGACTTGACGGCGGCGTCGAACTGCTTGTTCGAGTAGTGCGCGGCGTTCCAGACTCCCTTCGTCTCCAGCGCGGCGGTGAGGAAGACGTTCGGCACGGCCCGGCTGCCCCAGTCGGTGATGTCGACCGGCGCGTTCAGCCACGGCGTGTCGCCCCACCCCTTCGGCGGTCCCGTCTGCGTCCCGGCGTAGTAGGCGTCGACGGTCAGGATCGACAGGCTGAGGTCGATGTTGATCGCCTTCACGGAGCTCTGGATGATCTGCGCGAGATCCGGGATCTCGCCGAGCTGCTCGGTGGTGAGTGTGAGCGCGAAGCCCTTGGCGTGCCCGGCGGCATCGATCAGCTGCTTGGCCTTGCTGATGTTCTGCTTGCGCTGCGGCACGCTTCTCGCGAGACCGTAGACCGGCGCGAAGGGCGAGTCGTTGCCGATGTCAGCGAGATCGTCGAACAGCGTCTTGATGATCGCCGGGCGGTCGAGCGTGAGCGCGATGGCCTGCCGCACCCGGTAGTCCGCGAGCGGGTTGCCGTCGTCGACCCGCAGCGGCACCTCGCGATGCGTGGCGCCGTGGGCCTTAAAGATCTGCACGCTCGAGTTGTTGAACAGCGATCGGTCGGTCGCGAGCTGGACCTGACCCACGAGGTCGATCTGACCGCCCAGCAGCGCGGCGTCGGCGGCCGCGGCCGCGCCGTAGTAGGTGACGTCGACGCCGGCGAGCGGCGCGGCGCCATTCCACCAGCCGCCGAAACGGTTGTACGTCGCACCCACGCCCGGCGTGTATGCGACGAGCTCGAACGCGCCGGTCGTCTGCGGCTTGCTCGTGAACGTGCCGAGCTCGTAGTCGGCGGGCAGGATGATCCCCTGGTAGGTGGTCGAGCTCACGAGGTAGGGGAAGTTGGAAACCGATTGATTGAGGTGGAAGGCGACCGTGAGATCGTCGACCTTCTGCACGCCACCCGCGCCGAGGTAGCTGCCGACCGCAGAGAGCGCCTGCGAGCCCGGCGAGGCGAGCCGCTTCCAGGTCGCCACGACGTCGTCGGCCGTCAGTGGCTGGCCGGTCTGGAAGACCACGTTCGGCCGCAGCTTGAACGTCCAGATCGACACCTCGGGGTTCGAGCTCCAGCTGACCGCAAGTTCGGGCACCAGGACCTTGCTCTGCGTCGCGCGGACCAGATACTCACCCGCGATCCCGGCGGTCTGCAGTCCGCCGATGTCGGAGACGGTCGAGGGCTCGATCGCTCCGGAGGGCGGCGGGATGATCCCGACGCGGATCCGGCTGGCGCTCGCGGCGACGGCGCGCGCCGCGGCGGACGCCGGCGCCGGCTCGCCCAGGGCGCGCGCGACGAGGCCGACCACCGGGATCGACACCCCGAGGATGCTCGCCCGGCGCAGCAGCTCGCGGCGGTCGAACTCGCCCGCGATGAAGTCGTCAATGAGCGCGTTTTCGGATGGCCCAGCCTCGTTGCGCCGGTACTGCTCGAGCTGTCGACGTGCTTCGCGATCCATGGTTTCCTCACTTTGACGCTGTGGGTAGGCGACCTGGTGAGGCGCCGGTGCGCAGACGCGACCACGCCCCCCTCAATTACCCTCTAAGGTGGTCGGAATTATAGGCTTTTCGCTTTTCGCGTCAAACGCGACGTCCCGAGCGGCCCACGTCGGGCGATTCTGCCCGCGCGGACTACGGGGGACCCAGGAGTCGAACCTGACGCTGCGGTTTTGGAGACCACCGTGT
>CAZABN010000049.1:0-14843 GCA_964483345.1 uncultured Solirubrobacteraceae bacterium | reverse complement strand
CGCGCGGACCAGCGCGTGCTCGCGCCCGCCCGAGCCGACGACGAGAACCTTGGGACGGGTCATCAGGAGCGTTCTATCCGATCGCCGCGTTCGATGGTTGGGATGCGGTACGACGGTGGGGCGTATTCGATAACGGCGAGTATGTAGCCGTGACACGTCCGAGGCAGGGGTCGACGCCAGCCACGGCGCCTAGCAGGGACCAGCCGTAACCAAGCAATCCGGGTTGGCGGGCACCATGCAGACCTGCCAGTCTCCAGGCCATGACTGTGAGCCGCCGACCAGCCCTTGCAGTCGTGGCTCTTTGGGCAGTTGGCCTCGTGGTCGCGCTGGCGCACGGCACTCTCCGTCCGGGTGCGGGTGACTTCGTTCGGGACTTTTACCCTGCTGCCCGGCAGGCTCTCCACGGATACCTGCATTACAAGCTGCCGCCATACACGCCGGCCGATGTAAACGTCTTTCGCTACCCGCCGTTCGCGGCGGTCCTCTTCGCCCCGCTTGCGCTCTTCTCGGTTCACACCGCTGCGACTTTATGGTGGGTCGCCGCGATTGTGATGGTTGCCGTGACCGCGCTGATCGTGAGCCGCTTGTTCCCCGCGCACCGGGGTGTCGTGTCGGGCGTCCTGTTCCTTGGCATGATGGCGTTCGCGCCGATCGGCGACAGTCTTCGAGACAAAGCGGACCTGTATGTCCTGGCCTTGGTGGCCGGAGCGATTTGGGCGACGCGTGTCTTGGTGCCGTGGCGTTTGGTTTGCGCTGGTGCTTTGATCGGTGTCGCGATCGCGATCAAGGTGTATCCAGTCCTCGCGCTGATTGCCTACTTTGTCGCTCGACCGCCCGGTATCCGCTGGATCGCAACGGGGTGCGTGGGGGCGTTGATCGTGACGAGTGCGATCGCGGCCGCGGTTGTCGGACTCCATCCCTTTCATGAGTTCGCGACGCTGGCAACAACGAGTAGTCCGGCGCTGACTGCCACAACGTATGCGTTCAGCGCCCTGAACATTGCTGCCCGATTGTTCACCGCGAATCCGTATGCGCCGGGCATTGCGCATTTAGCGACCCACGCGGTTGATGCTGCGTTTGCGGTGTACGCGCTGGCCGTTTTCGTGTGTGTCTATGTGTTGCATCCTCAGCGTTGGGCGCTTCGCTGGTCGGTAGCGCTGGCCGTTGGGGTTGCGTGTTCGCCGTTCCTTGAAGATGCCTATCTCGCGTCGTTTGCACTGGTCGCGGCACTTCTATTCCTTGACGGTAGATACCCGCGCGACTTAGCAGTCGTGTTCATCGGAGTCGCCGTGTGTTTCACGCTCGTTGCCCAGAGTGGATCGGCTGGCACCGCGCGAGGCTCCGACATCACGGATGTCATATCGGTGCTGCTCGCGGTCCTGGCGGCGACGTATGCGTGGCGCAAGACTGGGGCAGCCGTTGCTGCCTTTACGGGCGGGATGGCGTTGCTCGTGTCGTCGTCTCTTCCAGGGCTCAGCGTTCGCACACCCCCGATTTCGACAGTTCACGTGATTGAGGGGTCAGTTCTCTTCTGGGCGGTGCTCGTCGTGCTCGCCAGCGTCTTTATGCTTGCGCGCGGCTCGAAGTCCGCCATACGCACCCCGCGATGACGACCCGCGACTGGAACGCCCACAGCTACGACAGCATCTCGACCCCCCAGCAGGAGTGGGGAGCGACGGTCGTGGCGAGGCTGTCGCTGCAAGGCGACGAGACGGTGCTCGACGCCGGTGCGGGCACCGGCCGCGTCAGCGAACTGGTGCTGGAGCGCCTGCCGCACGGGCGCCTGATCGCCGTCGACGGCTCGCCCTCGATGGCGGAACGCGCCCGCGAGCGCCTGCCGGCGGAGCGCGTGAGCGTGATCTGCTGCGACCTGCTCGAGCTGACGCTGCCACAACCGGTGGACGCCGTGATCTCGACCGCGACCTTCCACTGGATCCTCGACCACGACGCGCTGTTCACGCGTATGCGCGCGCTGCTGCGCCCCGGCGGGCAGTTCGTCGCACAGTGCGGCGGCGAGGGCAACATCGCGCGCGTGCGCGCGATCGGCCAGGAGGTGTCGGCGCGGCCGCCGTTTGCGGAGCACCTCGCGGCGATGGGCACGATCTGGAACTACGCGAGCGTGCAGGGGACCCGCGAGCGGCTTGAGCGCGCCGGTTTCGAGGTCTCGGACTGCTGGCTCGCGCCGGCGCCGACGACGCCCCCGCGCCCGCGCGAGTTCCTCCAGACGGTGATCTTCGCGCCCTATCTCGAGCACCTCCCGGCGCAGCTGCACGCCCCGTTCCTCGACGCCACGCTGGCGGCGCTCGGCGAGCCGGTCGTGCTCGACTACCAGCGGCTCAACTGGGACGCCACGGCACGCTGACCGCGCTGCCAAGGTTTTCCTGCATGCGTGGCGGAGTCTGCCGTACGCTTGCGCGATGACGGTGCTCGTTGAGCGCTTCCCCCGTTGGGTCGAGAGCGTCGAGCTGCTACCCGCGTCCGCGCGTTTCGCCGCCCTGCGCGAGGCCGCCGAGGCGATCGGCGGCAGGCTCGACCGGACCGCCGTGCTCGACCTTGTCACCTACGCCGTGGGCGGTGAGAGCGACACCGCGTTCGCCGCTGTCCGCGCCGCCGTCTCGGCGCTCGACCCCAGCTTCGACCCGAGTGCCTCCGACCTCGAACCGCACCTGGTCGCCAGCGCGGCGGTCGCGCGCGCGCTCGAGAACGACGACCTCACCGCGGCGGCCGTCGCCGGAGCGGTGCTGTCGGCTGAATTCGCGGGGCTCTACTCGCCTGTCGTGGAGCTCGCGCAGCTCGCGCGAGCCACGCAGGCGAGGCGCTACCGCGGCCTGCGCGAGCGCGGGCCGGTGCCGCGCCTCGAGCTCGCGAACCTCATCAACACCCAGCCGAGCTTCGTCGCCGACGGCTGGCGATCGACCGAGGCCGTGGAGCGGCTGGCGGGCACGACGAAGGCGCTGGCGGAGCGTTTGGAGAACGTCCTGACCGGCCTCGCGCAGCACTACGAGCTGCGCCTGGACGCCGCCGACGAGGAGCTCGACGTGCTGTGGTGGGCGTTCGGCGCCCACGGCGACTATCAGGGCGCCGGCTGGACCGAGGATTACGGGCCCGTCGCCGTGCTGGCGGCCGGGCGCGAGCTGGCCGATCGCCACCGCTTTCAGGCCGAGATCCCGACGACGCGCGAGATCCTGCGCCGCGTGCTCGGCCCCTACGCCGACGCCGAGTTCGTGCTTGCCGATGTGATCGCGGCGGCCGGCGGCGGCGTCGAGCTGGACGGCGCGCCGCCGGGGCCGCTGTTCGCGATCCTCACGACCAACGCGGTGTGGGCCGCCCTGCGCGACGAGGCCGACTGGGTCGCCGCCGCCGGGCGCCTCGGTGTGGACGCGACACTCAGGCGCCGCGGCGACGAGATCGCGGCGCAGACCCTGCGTGAGCTGCTGCTCGCGCGGGCGCTCGGCGGATGAGCGAGATCGACGGGCTCGCGGTCGAGCCGCCGCGGCAGGCGCCGGCGCACCCGCGGGCGGAGCTGGCGGCGGATACATTGCCGGGCGCGGAGCGCCCATTGATCAGTTTTGAGGATGCGATGACGCTCCAGCAGGCGCGGGCGTTGAGCGGGCGCCGCGGGGCTCGGCTCGTGCTCGTGATGGGCGAGCCGGCGAGCGGCAAGACCGCGCTGACCGCGATGCTCTGGCAGCAGTTCCTCGAGCAGGACGGGCTCGCCGGACACCGCCTCGCGGGCAGCCGCACGACACGCGGGCTTGAACGCCGCGCCCACTGGGCGCGACTGCAGAGCCGCCTGCAGCGGGCGCAGTTCCCCCCCACCCGGGCCGAGGACGGCGGCCTGCTGCACCTGCGCGTGCGCCGGCCCGACGGGCGCCGCGTGGAACTGCTGCTGTCGGACCTGGCCGGCGAGCAGTTCGAGCGCGTGCGCGAGGGTCACCCGCTGCTGGACGAGCTGCCCTGGGCGGGGCGCGTCGATCGCTTCGCCGTGGTGCTGGACGCCGAGGCGCTCTCGCTCCCCGGCCAGTCCGAGATCGCGGTTACGCGAGCGCGCCGGCTGCTGCTCGCGCTGCTGACGTCCGGCGCGGTTCGCGACAGCGCCCGTGTGGCGCTGGTGGTGACCAAGAGCGACCGCCTGGGCGAGGCCGGCGCGACGGCGCTCACGCGACACGAGGGCGACCTGCTCGAGCTCGCGCGCCGCTGCGACCCGGAGGCGATCTGCGTCTTCACGGCGGCCGTGGCGCTCGCCCGCGTGGAGCGCCAGGGACTCGGGGAGTGGATCGACTGGCTCTGCCGCAACGACCGGCGACGCGCGCCGATCCCCGTGCCCGAGGTTGCGCCCGGGCGCAGCATCGCGGCCTTCCGGGCATGAGCGGGCCGGCCCGACCGCGGCTCGTCTTCCTCGGCCTGCCACGAACCGGCAAGTCAACCTTTCTCGGCGCCTTCTGGGCGCTCGTGCAATCCCCGGCCGAACCGGCGGTGCGCGAGACGCGCTTCGGCGGCGATCGCTCATACGTGCAGAAGCTCGCCGACCAGGTCGCGCGCGGCGACGCGCTGGACCGCACCGCGCTCGACGCCAGCGAGGAGCTGGCCGTCGAGGTCGACTTCGAGCCGGGCGGCGTCGCCGACCTGCTGATCCCCGACACCTCGGGCGAATCGCTGCGCGTGCTCGCCGAGCAGCGGATCTGGTACCCCAACCTGCTCGCCGCCTGCACGCAGGCCACGGCGATCCTGATGTTCGTCCATCCCGATCGCCTGCGCATGCCCCAGCGGATCGCCGTGACGAGCGGCGGCGAGCCGGCGCCGGCGCCCGAGCCGGAGCGCTCGCCCGAGCACGTCGACTTCCACCCGCCCGACGGCGTCGCCTTCCAGGCGCAGGAGCACACCTCCACCGCCGCCCAGCTGATCGACGTCTTCGAGAACCTCTCCGAGCTGTGGAGCGATCGCCGCCCGATCCGCGTCGGCGTCGTCGTCTCCGCCTGGGACCGCGTCGTCGGCGAGCCCAAGCCGACGCCCTATGCGTGGCTTGCCGCGCGGCTGCCCGGCACCCTGGCGACGCTGGAAAGCAACCGCGACGTCGCCGACTTCGAGGTCTTCGGCGTCTCCGCGCAGGGCGGCTCGCTCGAGGACCGCGACCAGCTGCTCGCCAAGGGCGAGATCTGCGATCGCGTCTTCGCCGAGGACCGCGACGGCCTGAGGATCTCCCTCGTCGAGCCAATCCGCTGGGCGATCTGGGGCACGTGAGAGTCGCCGACCAGTTCCTGTTCGGCTACGACGACGGACACCGTCTGCTCACCGGGTCGCGCGAGCTGGCGCCCGCAACGGCGGTCTCGCTGCTCGCCGCGACCGACGCCGCGATGGCGGACGGCGCGGCACCGCTGGTGACCGGTCTGGCGCTGGCGGAAAGCTCCGAGTACGCGTTCTGCGTCACCTGGAGCGCCACCGAGTCGCCGCGCCCGGGCGCCGTCTGGGCGCACGCGCTGATCGTCGCGCAGGCCGACCTGGATGACCCGCATGCGCTCGAGGTGCTGATCGGCCTGCCGCGCCGGCCCCACACCGGCGGCATCTACCTCGGCGACTACCGCGCGGCGCTTCCGCTCGACGGCGTCACCCCGGCCGCGCCCCGCTACCTCCCGGCGGGAGCGCTCGACCTCGAACTGCTCGAACGCCTCGCGCTCGCCGCGTACGACCCGGGCGCCGACACGATCGTCACGCACGACGAGATCTCCGACGCCGCGAAGGCTCTGATCGCGCTCTGGCGGGCGCAGTGGCCGTCGCTGCGCACGGCGTTCTCGTTTCGCACGCGCCACGTCGTCCGCCAGGGCGCCGGCGGCTTCGATCTGACGGTGACGCGCAAGGTGCGCGGTCAGGCCGCTGACGGCGCGCCCGCCACCGCGACGGCGCCGCGGCCGTGGCTGGCGGGCGTGGTCGAGGATGCCGCCGCGACCGGGACGCAGCCGACGCCGCTGCGCGACTTCCTGTGGACGTTCGGGCCGCTCGAGCCCCGCGATCCACGCCGCGTCGCGGCGCTGGCGACGCTCTGGCGCGCGATCGTCGCCCGCGACGCCGCGGGTGCGCGCGCCCAGCTGGAGCGCGAGTGGCCGGCGCCGCAGTCCGGCGCAGAGCTCAAGGCGGTGCTGTTCGCGCCGGAGAATGACGACTGGTGGGCGCTCAGCGAGCCGGCCCGCTGAGGCGGTTGGGCTGGGATCGGCGACCGGCGGGTCGCTCACGATGCACGACCGGGCGCTCCTCCCTACGGCGCAGCGCTCGTCCGGTAGACGCGCCCTCGCTCTGCGGGTAACCCCCGATCCGCATTCGTGGCCTCGGCGGATGTGGGCTTGCCCGCGGGCGTCTAGTAATGGGTGGCCAAGCACCAGTTTGGAGAGGCGTCGGTGGTCGCAGCGCGATCACCGCCGGCGCCCGCGCACCTCGGCGATCTGACGCTCACCGATCGATCCGCACACACCAGCCGGCGACCAGCCAAACCACACAGCTCCCACGTGAGTCGCGGCTCCGATCACGGAAGAAGGAGAAAGCAATGCATCGCAAACTCACATCTCGCACGCGAATACTGATCGCGGTGCTCACGACAGCGCTCGGCCTGCTGCTGGCGGCCGCCGCGCTGGCCGCCCATCCGACGGCCGGCGGTGCGTACGCGGGCGATACCGCGGCGCCGGCGGTCAACGGCTTCCGCGGCCCGGTCACCTTCACCGTCTCGAGCGCCGGCAGCAGCCTGCTGCTGTTCCAGTACGGCAACATCGGGTGCATTCCCGGCGGCACGATCTCCGGCAACCCCTACGCCGGCGCCGCCGCCATCATCAAGGTCGGAACGATCCCGGTCGCCGCAAACGGCCACTTCTCGGTCACAGGCGCCACGTTCACCTACACCAACACGAAGGCGGGAACGAAGACCGTCACCACGACGATGGTCACGGGTAAGTTCAAGACCGCGAAGAAGGCCACCGGCGCGATCACCTTCAGCCAGCATCTGACCGGAGCCGGGGGCTTCAGCAAGAGCTGCGGCCCGCTCGCGATGAAGTTCACCGCCAAGACCCAATAGCCACCCGCGTCGACCGGCCCGGCGCCACTGCGGGAAGGCCGACGAGGTGAGCAGCCGACGCCCGCGTCGCCGCCCGCACAGCCGAGAGGCAGGGAGTGCGTGGCGAGCGGCGCCGGCCGGGCGACCACGGGTGCTTGACGCTCGCGCTGCGCGTGCGAGTGCCGCTCAGGCGGCCGCGCGCGCGAGCGCTTGGGCGAGCTGATCACGCGCGATCTCGCGGGCGAACGGCACCGTCACGGTGACACCTCCGCCGCTCTGCAGCTGCCCCCGCATCCCGATCAGCGTGATGCCGACTACGACGGCCAGCCAACGAGCCGGTCTGAGCGATGACCTTCGGCATGCGTCGGCGCTTCACCATCGGGTGGTGCCAGGTCCGTCCGCTGCGAAGGATCGGGACGAGCCAGACCGGCGACGGTCAGCGCCGCGGTCGACCCGAGCCACCGCACCAGCTCGCGATTCGCCCGCCCGCCGCCGGGTAGGCTGCGAGCGATGGGACTGCGCGCAGGCCTCAGGCGAATCGGTCCGCTCGGCACCGCGCTGACACTCGGTCAGCTCGGCCTGGTCGTGCACCGCCACTGGCACGCGATCCCCGCCGAGCATCGAACGCGACTTGCGCAGCTTTTGCGCAAGTCCAGGGGCAGGCCGTCGAAGCTCTCGCGTTCCGAGCGCGCTGAGCTGCGCCGGCTCGTGCGCGCGCTCGAGCTGCCCGGCCTGCTGCGCAGCGGCGCGGCGACCACGCTCCCGTTGCGCCGCCGCACCGACTCCTGAGGCGCCGCGCGCGGCGCGGCTCGCAGCCGCGAGCGCCGCGGCGCCACTGCACAAACCGCTGCATCTCTACTCAACGCGTGTCGATCGCTCGATGAGGGACGCAAGTCAACGCGGCACGCCGCTGGAGGGAGATGAACATGCGAGCAGGTTTCGGAGCAGCCGGTACGAGGTCCGAAGGTACGCCACGTCGACGCCTGACGGCGCGACGGTGCGCCGCGCTCGCGTTCGTCTTCGCGGCGCTGACACTGCTCGCAGCGGCCATGAGCGCCACCGCCGCGTCCGCCCAGCGGGCCCCGCAAGCGCACATCGCGTCGCATTTCGTCACCAAGACCGTCAACGCCTCCGGCACCTACGAGGTCGTGGTCTGGGTCCGCGCTCGCGGCAGGCACGAACGCAACGTTCGCCTGTATCTGACGGGAGCGCGGGTGCGAAAGACGATCGCGCTGCCGTGGTGGCAGGTGCACGTCCGCTACCGGCTGCGCCTGACGTCCAGCGCGCTCGTGGTGCGCGCCGTAAACCGCGCGCCCGCTGTGCGGGTCAGGGTCAGGATGACGCTCCTGCAGCCGCAGACACCGGACCTCGCTGCCGCCCAGCCGAAGCCCGCGCACACCGCGCCCCCGTCGGTCGCCGCGAGCACAACTCCTTCCTGGGCGACGCCGATCACGACGACGAAGACACCGTCGGGCACGCCGGCCTCGACGCCGGCGTCGTCGGCCTCCCCGCCGAGCACGCCGGCTCCGGCCCCCGCCCCCGCCCCCGCGCCGGCGGCTCCGTCGCCGGCACCGAACCCCTACACCAACCTGCTGTGGGAGGACAACTTCGTCCAGGACTACGTCAACGGCGGCAGCGCGCCCAACCAGCTTCCCAACACGGCGAACTGGAGCCTTGACAACTGGAGCGGCTGCGGCACGGGCACGCGCTCCGTGCCGACGCCGAACGGCAGCGCCACCGCCGACAAGAACGTCTACCTGACCGCGCAGGGCCTCGCGATCACCGCGCTTCAGACCGGCCCGGACAGCTACAGCTCAGCCCAGCTCGACAGCATCGGTCCGCAGTCGGACCCGCAGTCGTTCTCTGCCGGCGGCACGATCGAGGCCTCGATCGCCCTGCCCGCCGGGCAGGGGCTCTGCCCCGCGTTCTGGATGCTCGCCGACAACCCGATCGCGGGCGCGACGACGCCGGGCGAGATCGACGTGCTCGAGGCGCCGTCGTTCGGCGGCCTGCCGACGACCGCCTATTTCGACCTGCACGGCCCGACCGGGTACCAGGAGTTCCAGGCCTCCGGCACGCCGGCCGGCTGGGATCCGACGCAGTTCCACACCTACGGCATCATCTGGACGCCGACCTCGATCGCCTGGACGATCGACGGCATCGCCTATGCCCTGGCGACGCAGGGCAGCGTGCCGGCCGCTTCGTGGGCCGCCTACGAGACGGGCGCGTTCCGCCTGATCTTCGACCTGTCGGTCGGCGGTTGGGCGTGCACGTTCAGTTGCACGCCGCCGTCGTCGGCGACGATGTACGTGCAGTGGGTCAAGGTCTTCAACTGACCGCCGGCTGAGCGATGGGCGCGTTCGCGCCCGGGCCCGTCGCTTCGGGCGCGCGCCTGCGCCGCTACGCAACGGCGCTCGTGACGCCCGACTTCGCGAACACGATCGCGCCGTCGCGGGCCTCGACGCGGACCGTGTCGCCCTCGCGGATCGAGCCGTCGAGCATGCCGGTCGCGAGCCGGTCGACGAGCTGTTTCTGCACCACGCGCTTGAGCGGCCGGGCGCCGTAGACGGGGTCGTAGCCGAGGTCGCCGAGCAGCGTGCGCGCGTCGTCGGAGACCTCTACGGTGATGCCCCGCGCGGCGAGTCGCTCGATCACGCGGCGCAGCTGCAGCGTGACGATCTCGCCGAGCTGCTCGCGCGAGAGCGGCTCGAACTCGACGATGTCGTCGAGGCGGTTGATGAACTCCGGCTTGAAGTGCTCGAGCAGCGCCTCGCGCAGCTCGCCGGGCTCGGGGCGGATGTTCGAGGTCATGATCAGCACCGTGTTCTTGAAGTCGACGGTGCGGCCCTGGCCGTCGGTCAGGCGGCCGTCGTCGAGCACCGCCAGCAACGTGTTGAAGACGTCGGCGTGCGCCTTCTCGATCTCGTCGAGCAGCACCACGCAGTAGGGACGCCGCCGCACCGCCTCGGTCAGCTGCCCGCCCTCGTCGTAGCCGATGTAGCCGGGGGGCGCGCCGACCAGCCGCGAAACGCTGTGGCGCTCCATGTACTCCGACATGTCGATCCGCACGATCGCGTCCTGCGTGTCGAACAGGAACTCGGCCAGCGCGCGCGCCAGCTCGGTCTTCCCGACGCCGGTCGGCCCGAGGAACAGGAACGACCCGATCGGCCGGTCGGGATCTGAAAGACCGGCGCGGGAGCGCCGGATCGCCGTCGACACTGCCTCGACAGCCTCGGCTTGGCCTATCACCCGCTCGTGTAGGCGCTCCTCCATGTGCACGAGCTTGGCCACCTCGCCCTCGAGCAGCCGTGTGACGGGAATCCCCGTCCAGCTCGCGACAACCTCGGCGACGTCGTCGGCGTCGACCTCCTCCTTGAGAAACACGGTTTCGCCCGGCGCGGCGACCGCCTCCTCGAGCGAGACAAGCTGCTTCTCGAGCGCCGGGATGATCCCGTAGCGAAGCTCGGCGGCGCGCTGGAGGTCGGCCGCGCGCTCGGCGCGCTCCACCTCGCCGCGCGCGGCCTCGAGCTGCTTCTTGCATTCGGAGATCGCGCTGATCGCGTCCTTCTCGGACTGCCACTGCGCCTTCATCGCCGACGAGCGCTCGCGCTGGTCGGCCAGTTCGCGCTCGATCGCGCCCCGGCGCTGGGCCGAGGCGTCGTCGGTCTCCTTCGCCAGCGAGGTCAGCTCGATCTCGAGCTGCATCACGCGGCGGTCGACCTGGTCGATTTCGGTCGGCAGCGAGTCGATCTCGATCCGCAGCCGCGAGGAGGCCTCGTCGACGAGATCGATCGCCTTGTCGGGCAGGAAGCGGTCGGCGATGTAGCGGTCCGACAGCTCAGCCGCGGCGATCAGCGCGCTGTCCTGGATGCGCACGCCGTGGTGGTTCTCATAGCGCTCCTTCAGCCCGCGCAGGATCGCGATCGTATCCTCCACGCTCGGCTCGGCGACCAGCACCGGCTGGAAGCGGCGCTCCAGCGCCGCGTCCTTCTCGATGTGCTTGCGGTACTCGTCGAGCGTCGTCGCGCCGACCGCGCGCAGCTCACCGCGGGCGAGCATCGGCTTCAGCAGGTTGGCGGCGTCGACGGCGCCCTCGGCGGCGCCGGCGCCGACGATCGTGTGCAGCTCGTCGATGAAGAGGATCACCGTGCCGGCGGCGTCGGCGATCTCCTTCAGCACCGCCTTCAGGCGGTCCTCGAACTCGCCGCGGTACTTCGCGCCGGCCAGCAGCGAGCCGAGGTCGAGCGCCACGACGCGCCGGTCGCGCAGCGTCTCGGGCACGTCACCGGAGACGATCCGCTGCGCGAGCCCCTCGACGATCGCGGTCTTGCCGACGCCGGGCTCACCGATCAGCACCGGGTTGTTCTTGGTTCGCCGCGCGAGGATCTGCACTACGCGCCGGATCGCGGCGTCGCGGCCGATCACCGGGTCGAGCTTGCCCTCCGCCGCCTCGGCGGTCAGGTCGCGCCCGAAGCGCTCGAGCGCCTGGTAGCGCTCCTCGGGGCTGCGGTCGGTGACGTGATGGCTGCCGCGCACCTCCTCGAGCGCCGCGAGCAGCCGCTCGTGCGTGGCGCCCGCGGCGCGCAGGGCGTCGCCCGCGCGGCCGGGGTGCGCGCTCAGCGCGAGCAGCAGATGCTCGGTCGAGACGTAGTCGTCGGAGAGCTTGCGCGCCTCGCCGTCGGCGCCGTTCAGCACCGCCGCGAGCTCCGAGGCGATCGGCGGCGCCTCCGCGGCCGCGCCGCCGAGCACCGGCAGATCCTCCAGCGACGCGGTCAGCGCCGGGCGGATCGAGGCCGGGTCGGCGCCCAGCTTGCGCAGCAGCGAGAGCGCGATCCCCTCGGGATCCGCAAGCAGCGCCGAAAGCACATGCGCCGGCGTGACCTGCGGATTCCCCGCCGCCTGGGCGAGCCGCACGGCCTCGGCAAGGGCCTCCTGGGCGCGAATCGTGAAGCGATCTGGCTGCATGTAAATCTAAGTGTGAGCGTAGCAGATTTACGCGGAATGTCCAACGTTCCCGCGGCGCCGGCAGGCCGGCGGGGCGCGTTCAGGTGACCACGACGACGTCCGCGCCGACCAGCTCGTAGGTGGCCTTGGCGCGCAGATCGCGAGTCGCGAGGCTCGAACCGTGCTCAACGGCCGCGAGCGCCACGAGCGCGTCATAGACCGCCCCGCCGGAGATCCCGAGGCGGCCCAGCACCGCGGGCAGGCGTCTGGCCGTGTCCGGCCGCAGGACCAGCGGCCCGGCGAAGCGCGCGTCGATGAGTCGCGCCGCATCGGCAGGGGCGAGCCGCAGGTCACCGGGCAGCCGTGTGAGCACCGAGTAGGTCTCGGCCAGCGCATGGCCGCACAGCGCGACCTCGCGGCCTCCCCACCAGCGAACCACGGCTGCGTGCTCGCGGTGCGTCTGCACGAGCAGCGCGACCGCGACGCTCGTGTCCAATCCCAGCGCGCTCAACGCCGACCGGAGTCGATCAGCGCGAAGACCACGTCGTCGTCGACCGCCGTGTCGCCGGTCGCGACGAGCACCTCCGCCTCCTCGACCAGTCGGGCCGCGCGCCCCGCCGGCAGCAGCTGCAGTCCGGCGCCGTAGCGGGAGATGTCAACGGTCGAGCCGGGGGTCAGCCCAAGCGCGTCCCGCAGCGGCTTCGGCACGACGATGCGTCCGACGGAGTCGATCGTGGTCTTCACTGGGAAAAGGATACCAGTGGTTTCCCATTTCACTGCGCCGCCGGCGCCCCGGCGGATCGCCCCGTCGCGGTGTTATCGCGATGTTATGTAGACGCGCGTTCGTGCCGATCCTCTTCCTGAGGACCGTGTCTTCGTGGTTGAACATCGCCGAGCATCGCGCCCGCGTCACACGCGCGTGCGCGCCATCGGCGCGCTCCGGCAGCCGACTGCCGTGGCGGCAGCCGTGAAGCGCCTCGCCCCCTCCTCCGACGCGGCGCTGGTCAAGGCGATCATCGGCTTCCAGGACCTCGTCTCGCGCCGCGCCGCGCCGGCCGTGATCTACCAGGCCGTGGTGGACGGTGCTCTGCGCCTGCTGAACGGCGACAGCAGTTCGCTTCGTTTCCTCGATCTCGAGGATCCCAACTGGACCGTCGCGGTTGCGTGGCACGGCTCGAGCGGGGAGGGCGAGCGCTGGCGCCACCGGGCGCCGATCACCGAGGGTCTCAGCGGGCGTGTGATCTCGACCGGCAAGCCGCTCGCGATCGCCGATTACGAGGCCGCCCAGACCGGGTCGCAGCTCGCGCCGGCGGAGACGCAGGCGATCATCGGCGTGCCGATCCGCGAGCAGAATCAGGTCGTCGGCAGTCTCGTCGTCGGCTCGACGATCAAGGGGCGCCATTGGACCGAGCGCGAGTCCGAGCTGCTGCTCGAGTACGGCGAGCACGTCAGCGTCGCCGTCGCGCTCGTCCGGGCGAGCAACACGCTGGAGCAGGCCTTCACGGATTCGCTCACGGGCCTCGCGAACCGGCGGCTGCTGCTCGACCGCCTCCAGCACGAGCTCGCGGTCGCAGACCGCGGGGGCGAGCCGGTGACGCTGCTGTTCCTCGACCTCGATGGCTTCAAGCTGGTCAACGACTCGCTCGGCCACTCCATCGGCGACAGGCTCCTGGTCGCGGTCGCCGAGCGTCTGCGGGGCTGCGTTCGCGACGGCGACATCTGCTCGCGCGTGGGCGGCGACGAGTTCGCGGTGCTGCTGGTCGGACGCTCACACCCCGAGGCGGTGGCCAGGCGCATCATCGACGCTGTCCAGCGCGGCTTCGAGATCGCCTCGCACGAGGTGTTCATCAGCGTCAGCGTCGGCATCGTCAGCGGCCGCGACGATGCCGAGACGCTGCTGCGCCACGCGGACGTCGCGATGTACCACGCGAAACGGGCCGGCACCGTGCACTACGCCCGCTTCGAGCCCAGCATGCAATCGGCGCGCGTGTCGCGCCTGCTGCTCCACACCGAGCTGCGGCGCGCGATCGAGCGCGACGAGTTCGAGCTGTACTACCAGCCGATCTACGACCTGCGCAGCGATACGATCGCCGCCTTCGAAGCGCTGATCCGCTGGCAGCACCCGACGCGCGGGCTGGTGGCGCCGCTCGAGTTCATCCCCGTCGCCGAGGAGGCGGGAATGATCCTGGACATCGGGCATTGGGTGCTCGGGCACGCGTGCGCTCAGCTCGCGGCCTGGTGGCAGAGCACACCGGTCGCGCTCAGCCTCAACGTGTCGACCAGCGAGCTGCGCCAGGGCGGCTACACCGACGCCGTCAAAGCCGCGATCGCCCGCGCCTTCCCGCCCTCGGCGCTGATCCTCGAGGTCACCGAGCGCGAGCCGCTGGAGGATGTCCCCGGCGTGCTCGAATCGCTGCACGCCGTCAAGGAGCTCGGCGTTCGCCTCGCGCTCGACGATTTCGGCACCGGCTACAGCACGCTGCTGAACCTCTCCCACCTGCCGATCGACATCCTCAAGATCGCCAAGCCGTTCCTCGACCGCTCACCGAGCGATCACCGCAACCCGCACGGCCTGCTCGCCGGCATCATCGGTTTCGGTCGCCACCTCGGTCTCACCACCGTCGCCGAGGGCATCGAGCACCCGGCCCAGCGCGCCCTGCTCGTCGAGCTCGGCTGCGACCTCGGCCAGGGCTTCCTCTTCGGCCGCCCGCTCGACACCGCCGCCGCCACGCACCTGCTCGCCGCCGAACAGGTACCGGCGCTCCCGCGTTGAACACTGCTCGGGCTCGCGCCTGAGATCGCGGCGCCGTTCAGCCGAGCGTGGCGTGCGTGGTCGTCGTCGCGGTGGTGGCGAGAAGGTCGC
>CAZABN010000048.1:0-15291 GCA_964483345.1 uncultured Solirubrobacteraceae bacterium | reverse complement strand
GGAGCTGCGGATCTCGCCCGAGGCCTTCTTCCAGACCAACACCGAGATGGCCGAGGTGCTCTACGGCCTGATCGTCGACGCCGCGGCGCTGCGCGGCTGGGAGCGCGTGTTCGACCTCTACAGCGGGATCGGCTCGATCGCGCTGACGCTCGCGCCGCGGGCCGGAACGGTCCACGGCCTGGAGCTGATCGAGGAGGCGGTCGCCGACGCGATCGAGAACGCCCGCCGCAACGAGATCACCAACGCCGCCTTCTACGCCGGCGACGTGCGCCTGGCGCTCGGCGAGCTCGTCGATCGCGCCGGGCGCCCCGACGTGCTGGTCGTCGACCCGCCGCGTGCCGGTCTCTCGCAGAAGATCGTCCGCCGGGTGATCGAGGCCTCGCCGCGGCGGATCGTCTACGTCTCCTGCAACCCGACGACGCTCGCCCCGAACGCCGCCCAGCTCGTGGAGGCCGGCTGGCGCCTCGAGCGGGTCACGCCGGTCGACATGTTCCCGCAGACCCCGCACATCGAGTGCGTGGCGGTGCTGAGCAGGTGATCGCCGCCACGATCGAGGACGGGGCGGTCAGCGCGCGCGAGCATCCCACGCCGGCGCCGGGTGCCGGCGAGGTGCTGGTCAAGGTGGCCGCCGCCGGGCTGAACGGTGCGGATCTGATGCAGGTCGCCGGCCGCTACGCCGCCCCGCCGGGCGCTCCGCCCGACATCCCGGGGATCGAGCTGGCCGGCGAGGTCGCGGCGCTCGGCCCCGGCGCTGCCCGCTTCGCGCTCGGCGACCGTGTGATGGGGATCGTCGGCGGCGGCGGGCAGGGCGAGTTCGCCGTCGTCCACGAGCGGATCCTGATGGCGGTCCCGGCGCGGCTGGACTGGCCCGCCGCGGGCGGCGTGCCGGAGACCTTCACGACCGCCCACGACGCGCTCTTCACCCAGGCCGCCCTGCAGCCTGGCGAGCGCCTGCTCGTCCACGGCGGCGCCGGCGGCGTCGGCACCGCCGCGATCGGCCTGGCGGCGGCGGCCGGCGCGAGCGTCCACGCGACGGTCCGAGACGCCACGCTGCGCGACGGCGTCGCCGCGCTCGGCGCCACCGCGATCGCCCCCGAGGGCTTCGCCGAGCACGGGCCGTTCGACGTGATCCTCGAGCTGGTCGGGGCGCCGAACCTCGCCGCGAACCTCGACGCCCTCGCCTACGGCGGCCGCATCGTCGCGATCGGCATGGGCGCCGGCTCGCGCGCCGAGTGGGACATGCACGTGCTGATGTTCAAGCGCGCCACGATCACCGGCTCGACGCTGCGCAGCCGCCCGCTCGAGGAGAAGGCGCTGACCGCCCGGCGGATGGAGCGCAGCGTGCTGCCCCTGCTCGAGTCGGGCGCGGTCACGGTGGCGATCGCCGCAACCTTCCCGCTCACCGCCGTCGCCGACGCGTACGAGCGTTTCGCCGCCGGCGGCAAGCTCGGCAAGATCGTCCTCGTGATGGGCTAGCCGGTCGCGCCGCGCAGCGTTTTGGAGGCGAGCCCGTCCGCCGCGGTGACGTGGTCGCGCCCGTTCATGACGCACGACCCTCCGTCACCTGTTGCGCGTCGGTGGACGGCCGCGTCTGGGAATCGGCGCCGCCTGTTGGGGCAGCCGGCCCGCGTCGCTCAGGGCCCGCCGCAGCAGCATCTCGACGTGCGCGTTGAGGCTGCGGAACTCGTCGGATGCCCATCGCGCCAGGGCATCGTGGACCGCCGGGTCGATGCGCAGTAGGACCGGCTTGCGCTCCTGGCTCACGTATAGAGCGTCCCGGTGTTGACGACGGGGGATGCCGGCTGCTCGGCGCAGAGCACGACCATCAGGTTGCTCACCATCGCCGCCTTGCGTTCCTCGTCGAGCTCGATGATGCCGCCCTCGCTCAGTCGGTTCAGCGCCATCTCAACCATCCCCACGGCGCCCTCGACGATCCGTGAGCGCGCGGCGACGACGGCGTTGGCCTGCTGCCGGCGCAGCATCGCCTGGGCGATCTCCGAGGCGTAGGCCAGGTGACTGATGCGCACCTCGACGATCTCGACCCCGGCGATGATCACCCGCTCGGCCACCTCCCGTGCCAGCTCGGCGGCGACGACGTCGGTCGAGCCGCGCAACGACGTGCCCTCCTCCGTGGGGTCGTCGTAGGGATGGGTGGTTGCGACGTGGCGCAGCGCCGACTCGGCCTGGACCTCGACGAAGTTGACGTAGTCATCGACCGCGTAGACCGCCCGTGAGGTGTCGGCGACCTGCCAGACGACGATCGCCGCGATCTCCACCGGGTTGCCGTCGGCGTCGTTGACCTTCAGGTGGTTGGTCTCGAAGTTCCTGACCCGAACGCTCAGGTTCCGCCGGTCCGCCAGCGGCACGATCCACCACAGGCCGGGACGGCGCACGGTGCCGACGTAGCTCCCGAAGAACCGCACGACCTTGGTCTGGCCTGGTTGGACGATGACCAGCGACGTCAGCACGACAACCGTGGCCAGGATCGGCACGATCGCCCAAGTCGCGGCCGAGCTTTCGGCGACGAGGATGCTCACGGCGGTGCCCGCCAGGACGACCAGCACGCCGAACCAGCCGCTGATCGACCAGGCCGGACGCTCGTGGATTTCGACGCGGGTCCCCGCGTGCCCGACGGGTGTCGCCTCGGGCTGGCGTTGTGGATCGACGGCCTGGTTCATGATGTCCTCCGCTTGGAACGACGCTCATCAAAGTGTTATCAAATAGATATCACTTTTCCCGCGAGCGTGCAAGCTCCTCGCTGTCGGGTGGCCGCGTCTGTGAACCGGGTTGCCTGCGGTTGCAATCGGGTTCGCGTTTGCGGATAATCGCGCCGCGGGGGCGATCTGAGTGAGGGTTCTCAAGTCGGCGGCTGTGCTCGGTGCTGCGGCGCTGATGATCCTCGTGCCCGCGATGTCGCAGGCGCAGACGCGACAGAATCCCTACGCCGGCAACTGGTCGACGAACACGGGCGGGCTCAGCCTCAGCGTCGTTGACGCGGCGACCGGCAGCCAGACGGTGCAGGACATGGGCATCGGGACCCTTGTGTGCGGTAGCCCAACGGTCTGGTACGCCGGCACCTACAGCGGGTCGGACTCGGGACGCATCGTCGGCTGCACCCAGAGCGCGGGAAGCTTGCAGGGCTTCTACAAGAGCAGCACCAGTGTCCGCTACGGCACGATTCACATCCTGGTCAGCTCCGACGGGACTTCGTTCGCGGGCACCTACGACGAGCTCTCGGACGAGGGAACGGGCATCGGCCCCTACCACGGAACCTTCAGCGGAGACTTCACCGGCGACGGCTGCTGCACGGCGACGAACCCCGGAGCCGGCGTCGTGACCGTGCCGACGCCGGCCGCGTTCAACACGACCGTGAGTGTTCCCGAGCCACCGCCCGGCGGTGCGGCGAACCTCACCTCGCCGCCACTCGGTTCAGCCACTCAGACGACGGTGGACCTCACGGGTCTCACCGACACCGACATTGCCGCCTTGGCGGCGGGCCCCCACGTTTGCATGACCCGACTCACGGAGCTCCTGGTGGGAATCAACCGCATCCTTGAGCGTGCGATCGCGGATGGCTTTACCGACGAGGCGCGTCTGGGCTTCGACGCCGCGTTCTTCGAAATCGCCCGTGGGTTCGTGGAGTGCGTGCGGTTCGCGAAGGCGGTTCAAGCCGCTGGGGCTCTTGCGAACCAGGCGACGGCGACGCCCGCGCAGGCAGGCTGTGCCTTCACACCCGTTGAGCTCTCGATCACCGGCTCGGGTACGAAGCAGCGTTTGCGCTCGCTCCACGTCGGACCGCAGCCAGGCGTGAGCGTCCCGCTGCGGGTGAGCTGCCAGAGCAGCGCGACGGGCCTCGCAGTCACGATCGCGTCAGGCTCGGGCGGCCCGCTGAGCGCCATCGTCGGGCCACAGTTGCGCCTCGGGATCGTGCGGAGCATGAGCGACACCGCGGGCGGCCAACTCAGCGTCGCCTTCCACCAGGGAACGGCAGCCGGCTCCGGAGGAAGCTCCGCGAACCTGACCGGCTCGTGGACAAACCCTCAAACGCCGGCCGCGCCACCGTGGATGCTCTCGACGACGAACGACCTCCACACGCTGACGGGCACATTTACCGGTGGCGCGGGCCACTCGGGCCTGCGCGGCACCGTCACCGCAACGCTGCAGAGCAACAACACGGTTTATGCGGGCACGGTGCACATCACCGAGGGAGCCCTCAGCGTCGGTGGAACGATCACGATCACGATCGTCAGCCAAGACAGGCTCGATGTGTCGCTGAAGCAAGCCAACCTCCCCACCACCCAGGTGTTCGAACTCGACCGCGGGTAGAAACGGCACGCGAAGCGTCGGCTGGCGGTCTCCGCAGCAAAGCACGTCAGTGACCACCGCACACCGCCGTCGTCGTCACGAGGCCGGCGGGCATCGCGTGGCGCGGCTCAGCAGATCGTGCCGCGCCCGCCGCCCCAGCCGACCCACGGACCGGGAGGACCGCCGGGACGCGACGGTTCGCGCACCGAGAGCCTGCGGTAGGCGAGGGGGCCGCGGGCGCTGCAACGACCGAGGTCGTAGGCGCGCAGCTGGATCGTCACGAGCTGCCCGTAGTAGCCGCCCTGCGGCTTGAAGATCGCGTTCAGGCCCTTGCCGGTCGCGACGCTCCCTCCCCAGGCGCTCCAGTGGATGTGGGTGACGAGCCCGCTCGGATCGCCGCCGTTGAAGATCGTGCCCGGCTGCGCGGTGCCGAAGCCGTGGCCGCTCGGGAGCGGGTAGCTCTTGGAACCGAGCACGACCGCGCGAGCGGCGGACACCGGCCGCGGGGAGGCCAGCCCGCTGGTCGCGGCGAGCGCCGCGAGCGCGACGGCCACGGCGGTCAGTCGGAGCACCCGCGACAGTCTCATTCGCACACCGTACGCAATCGTGCGGGGGCGCTGCGCCTCGCCCCACCAGGCAAGGGGCGGCCGCAAACAGGCGGCGCTACCAGCCCGGGCTCTCCCTAGTACGGCGGCAGTTCCGAGTACCAGTCGCCGAGCACGCGGAAGGAGGCCCAGAAGGCGCGCTTGGCGCGCTCGTCGTCGAGCGCCTGGTCGATGTTCGGCACGTGCAGCACGGCGATCTGGGGTGTGAGCTGCTGGATCTCGCCGATCCGCGGCGACAGCGGGTGGGCGAGCGGGAGCATCAGCTCGTCGAGCGCGTAGAGCGCGTCCTCGCCCATCGTGACGATGATCTTGGGCGAGACGATCGCGATCTCCTCGGCGACGCGCGCGATGCAGGCCGGGTCGGCGAGCGTGGTGTCGGCGACCGGGCATTTGACGAACAGCGTGCCGTAGACCGCGAGCGGGTCGATCTGCAGGCGCCGCAGCGACTTCATCAGCGCGCTGCCGGAGCGGCCGTAGAAGGCGACGCCCTCCTCGATCTCCGACGGCCGCGGCGCGTACTTGACCATCATGATGTCGGCCTGCGGATGACCCGAGCCGAGCACCGGCATCAGCGAGCCGCGCGGGCAGCGGTCGCAGGATTGGATGTCGCGCGTCAGCAGGTTCAGCTCACGGATCGCGCGCTCCAGATACTTCTCGCGGATCTCGTCGTCGGTCGCGGGCATCGGCCCGTTCAACTTCCGCGGGCTGGAGGGTTGTCCTTGGGCGTGCATCAGGACTTGCGCATCGCGCGTCGCACGCGCCGCGCGCGCCGCGCGCGCCGCGCGCCCGACGGCGTCGCCTTGGTTTCGAGGAACTTCAGTGCCTGGACGTAGAGCAGGCTCGACGGTTTGGTGTGGATCTCGGCGTCCCGGAGCGACTCCAGGAATTCGGCCGGCCCGTCGAAGTCGCGCATGCGCACGCGCACGGAGCCGAGGCCGGCGGCGACGTGCGAGTCCGATCCCGCGGCCGCGGTCAGGCGGTACTTGGCGGCGAACCGCGCGGCCTCCTCGTTGAACGAGCCGATCGCGACGCGCGGGTTGAAGATCTCGAGCGCGTCGATCTCCTCGAGAATCGTCAGCAGGTGCTCGTAGCCGGGGACGGTGTGCATGCGATCGAACGGGTGGGGCACGTATACCAATCCGCCCTGGCGGCGGATCTCGGCCACCGTCTGCTCGAGGCTCAGCCCGCGCGGGATCCGTTCGCGCAGGAACAGCCCGATCACCTCGCCCTGCGAGGCGGTCTTGACCTCCTCGCCGACGATCACCTTGATCCCCTCGGCCTTGCCGAGCGCCTCGAGCGCGCCGGAGATCTCGTTGTGATCGGTGATCGCGATCGCGCCGAGCCCCTCCGCCCTGGCGGTCGCGAGCAGCACCTCGACCGGGGTCGCGCAGTCGGAGGAGTGGTCGGTGTGCATGTGCAGATCGACGTCGATCATCGCCCGCCCGTTGCGGGCGGGCCGCCCGCTGCGGGGCTCGCGCCGGCGTGCGGCGACGGTCTCGTAGACCTCCTCGAGCTGATCGACGACGCGGGCGACGGTCAGCGACGCGCGAAAGCCGTCGGCGGCGGCGACGAGCCGTTCGCCAAGCGCGGCGTCGTCGGCGAGCCGGGCGAGCTGTGCCGCGAGCGTGTCGACGTCACCGGGCAGGAACAGCAGGCCGCGCTCACCGCCGGCGAGCACCTCCTCGTAGACGTCGACGCGCGAGGCGAGCGGAACGGCGCGCGCGCCGATCGCCTCCAGCGCGAGCCCGGGCGCGCTGAGCGCGCCGGCCGAGGCGAGCACGACGACATCGGCCTGTCCGAGCACCGCCGCGCGGTCGTCCTCGCCGCCGCCGTCGACGAAGCGCACCCGCGCTCGCAGCTCCGCGCGCAGCGCCACCTGCCCGCCGGGGGCGCCCAGCACCGTCGCCTCCCAGTCGGCGCCGGTCCCCAGTCGCCGCAGCGCGCGCAGGAAGGTGCGCAGGGCGGCGCGCTCCTCCGCCGCGACGAACGCGATGCGCAGTCGCGGCGAGCGCTCGCCACGCGGCGGGGCGGCCGCCACCATCGGCGTGACGACGCGGTAGTCGGCCGGGAAGTGCGACTCCATCAGCGCCGCGGTGGCGGCGTAGCTCGCGACCCGCGCGTCGAGGCGGCCGAAGAACAGCTCGACGAAGCGGCGCGCCACCTGTGTGGAGAGCAGGCGCTCGTTCGGCGCGTGGAAGCTGCCGACGTTCAGCGCGCGCGAATGGCGCAGCGCCGCGCTCGCGGCGCTCGGCGCGAACGGCTCGTGGACGTGCACGAAGTCGAGTGGAAGCACCGCGAGCAGCTCCTCCACGGTGCGGGCGACGTCAACCGGCAGGCCGGCGCCGCGTCCGCTCGCCGACAGCACCTCGCCGGCGAAGAACAGCCCCGGTGTGCCCTCATCCCCGAGCAGCCGCGACGGATCGGAGCGCGCCTCGCGCAGCTCGCGCCGCGAGCTGCCGGCGCGGCGCGCGGACTGCGAGGGCGCGACGATCAGCACGCGGTGGCCGCGCCGCGCGAGTTCGCTGGAGACCAGCTCCACGTAGCGGCCGAGCTCGGTGTGAGCTTCCCACGGGTGGGGCGAGACCTGGGCGATTGCGAACGCCACGCCGCCAGCATACGCAGCCGCGGCGCTCCGCCCGCGCGCCCGCGCCGGGCGGTCGCGCGGACAACGGCGACGGGGGTGCCCGCCCCTACGCCCTGCGCAACTCGCCGTGGACGTGCACGATCCGTTGAAGCACGGTGATCGTGCTGAGGATCGCGAGCACGTAGACCGCGACGACCAGCAGGTCGAAATGCCCGAGCGAGGCGCCGCGGGCGAAGACCAGGCCGATCGAGAGGATCACGACGCGCACCGCTCGGGTCGCGATGCCGACCTTGCACTCGACGCCGAGCGCCTCGGCGCGGGCACGCGTGTAGGAGACCATCAGCGACGCGAGCACGGCGACGACCACGGCGGCGACCGCGAGCTCGTTGTGCTGGCGGGCGAAGCTGACGGCGACGGCGGTCAGCACGATGCCCTCCTCGCAACGGTCCAGCGTCGAGTCGAGGAAGGCGCCGAACGCGGTGCCCTTGCCCGACATCCGCGAGTAGCGCCCGTCGAGCGTGTCCATGATCGAGCCGATGATGAAGGCCACGCCGCCGAGGAAGAACAGCTGGCGCCAGACCAGGACCGCGGCGAGCAGGTTCAGCGCGAGCCCGGTCAGCGAGATCGCGTTCGGCGTCAGCCGCGAGTCGATCAGCCGGTTGCGCATCATCGCGCGCCCCTGGCCGGAGGACGGCGGCGCCGTCACGCGGCGCTGCGATCTGGGTGGGCGCTCGGTGGCCGGCGGCGTGCTCACGTCACCGGGACGGGCGAGTGCTGCGGAGCCCCGGCGGGGGCGTGAGCCGGGGTGCGGAAGGTCCAGGCATGCGGCCGCAGCGCCGCGAGCGCGCGTGCGGCGGCGAACGAGACGCCCGCGACGCCCAGCCCCAGCACGGCGTCGATCAGGAAGTGGTTGCCGGTGATCACGGTCAGGAAGGTGATGAAGAACGGCCACAGCGCCCAGAACACCTTCGCGATGCGGTAGCGCACCAGGCGTGCCAGCGTCCAGCCGAGCATCACCGCGCAGGCCACGTGCATCGAGGGCACGGCCGCGTATTGGTTGAAGAAGACCGGGGCGATCGTCTTGCTGGCGGAGCCGGTGATCTGGCTGATCGTGTCGATGAAGCCCCACTCGGGGAAGAAGCGCGGCGGCGCGGTCGGGAAGAGCCCGTAGCCGAGCAGGCAGATCGCCATGCCGACGAACAGCATGTTGCGCGCGAAGTAGTAGCTGCGGTTGTGCGCGATGTAGAGGTACAGCAGCAGCGCGGCGAGGATCGTGGTCTGCGCGTTGATGTAGATGTAGGCCGCGACGACGACCAGCAGGTGGCTGCTGGTCGCCCAGGACTGGATCGAGGGCTCGACGAAGATGTGCAGCGAGCGCTCGAAGGCGATCAGCTCGCGCGCGTGGGCGAAGGCCACTGGCGCGTTGGCGCCGACCAGGCCCTCGACGAGGCGGTAGAGCAGGTACGCGAAACCGAACAGGGCGCACTGGCGCAGCAGATCGATCCGTCCGTTCGGCAAGACGCGTCCCCGCATGAGAGCGAGGCGAGCCGTCATCCGGGCTGATCGTATCGACCCGCTCAGCTTCGCGCGAGAAACTCTGCGACGAGCTCGACGACATCGGGGCGGTCGAGCCACGGCCAGTGTCCGGCGTCGGCGAGCGCCACCAGATCGCATGGTCCGCCGAGCGTCTGCTCGTACTGCGTGGCGGCGCGGGACGGCACGAATGGGTCGAGCTCGCCCCACACGATCAACGCCGGCGCGTCCAGCTCATCGAGCCTCGAGCCGGCGCTCGCCAGCGTCCCCGGCTTCACGCTGCGGTACAGCCGCAGGATCGCTCGCTGCGTGCCGAAGTCGAGCGTCTCGTACATCTCGCGCAGGTCGCGCTCGGGGATCGGCGAGGCGTTTGCGTAGCGCAGCGCGCGCCGCAGCAGGCGCGGCGTGAGGCTGCCCATCAGCAGCTCGCCGAGCACCGGCGTGCGCCAGATGCGGGCGATCCGCGGCCACTCGTAGCCGTCGAACAGCGGCAGCGCGTCGATCAGCACGATCCGCGCGACACGCTCCGGCGAGCGTTGCGCGAAGGCGAGCCCCGCGGCGCCCCAGTCGTGCATGACGAGGTTGACGCGGTCCAGTTCGCGCCAGTCGAGGAAGCGTTCGAGGTAGCCGTCGAAGCCGGCGATCGAGAAGGGGAAGGTGGCGGCCTTGATCGCGTCGCCGAAGCCGGGCCAGTCGAGCGCGAGGCCGCCGGTGCGCTCGAGGAAGGGCCGCCAGGCCAGCGAGCTGTTCGGCACGCCGTGCAGATACAGCGTCGGCTCGGCGTCGTCGCCGGGAGCCGAGCGCCAGCTGACGGGCTCGCCGTCGATCGCGTCGGTGTGGTGGGCGACCTCGGCCATCCCGACGCGCGAGGATAGCGGCGTGAGCGACACCGCCTACACGCGACCGGGCCCCGCACGGGTGCGCCGCCTGCGTGACCGCCTGCGCGAGATCTACGGGATCCCCACCGCCCCGCCGCATCGCCGGCCGCTCGACGAGCTGATCCTGACCGTGCTCTCGCAGAGCACCAACGACCGCAACCGCGACGTCGCGTTCCTCGCGCTGCGCCACCGCTTCGGCGACGCGCGGGCCGCCTCGATCGACTGGCGGGCGGTGCGCGACGCGCCGATCGAGGCCGTCGAGGAGGCGATCCGCCCGGGCGGCATCTCGAAGGTCAAGTCGGTGCGGATCCAGGCGATCCTGCGCGCGATCGGCGAGCCGCTCAGCCTCGACTGGATGGCCGCCGCGCCGGTGGCGGAGAGCCGCGCCGCGCTCTGCGCACTGCCGGGCGTCGGACGCAAGACCGCGGCCTGCGTGCTGCTCTTCAGCTACGGGCTGCGCGAGATGCCGGTCGACACCCACGTCGCGCGGGTCGGCACGCGGCTTGGCATGCTGCGCCCGCGCGCCCCGTTCGAGGAGCTGCACGACACGATGCTCGCGTTGACGCCGCCTGGCCAGGAGCTCGAGTTTCACCTCAACCTGCTGCGCCACGGCCGGCGCACCTGCTTCGCCCGCAAGCCGGCCTGCGATACCTGCGCCCTCGCGCGGATGTGCCCGCGCGTGGGTGTCCGCTGACGCACCCGCGCCCCACGCGCCCCGCCTCACCCCAGCGGCAGCACGACGAACGCGACGACCGCGTAGTGGATCGCGGCGGCGGCGAGCACGAGGGCGTGGAAGACCTCGTGGTAGCCGAACACGCCGGGCCGGGGGTTCGGCCGCTCGCGCGCGTAGATCACGGCGCCGGCGGTGTAGAGGGCGCCGCTCAGCACGAGCGCGCCGATCGCGCCCCAGCCGATCGCGGCGGGGAGCTGCGTCAGCGTGGCGACCGCGACCCAGCCGAGCGCGACGGAGACGACGACCGCGACCCACTTGGGGTGGTCGGGCCAGACGAGCTGCAGCGCGATGCCGCCGGCGGCGCCGGCCCAGACGACGATCAGCACGACGCTCGCGAGCGCGCCGTGCAGCGCGAGCAGCGCGAACGGCGTGTAGCTCGCGGCGATCAGCACGTAGATCATCGAGCGGTCGAGCCGGCGCAGCCAGCGGCGCGCGGCCGGGCGCCAGTTGACGCGGTGATAGAGCGTGCTCGTGCCGAGCAGGGCGGAGACGGCGCCCGCGTAGATCGCCGCCGCGAGCACGGCGCGCCCGGCCGGGGCCAGCGCGATCAGCGCCGCGCCGCAGCCGAGCGAGACGACGAAGCCCCACTGGTGGGAGACGCCGCGCAGGCGTGGCTTGCCGGGGCTCGGGGCGGTGCTCATCGCGCCCTGGATGCTCGCGCGTTCGCGCCGGGCGTGCGCCGGTCAGGCGTTCGCGCCATGCACGCCCGCGGCGCGCGGGGCGGCGGCGAACTTTGCGCGCTGCTGTTCGGCATCGATCAGTACGACGTCCCAGGCCAGTCCCAGTTTCGCCATCGCCAGGATCAGCCAGCCCGACGGGTCGAGCTCGTACCAGCGCAGGCCGTGGAAGGCGGAGCGCGGGAAGGCGTGGTGGTTGTGGTGCCAGGCCTCGCCGAGGCTGGGCAGCGCGAGCCAGAAGACGTTGGTCGAATGGTCGCCGGTGTCGAAGCGGGTCGCGCCGAAGAAGTGGCAGATCGAGTTGATGCTCCAGGTGATGTGGTGGACGAGGAAGATCCGCACGAGGCCCGCCCACAGCAGCGCCTCCAGGCCGGCGTCGAGCGTGCCGCCCCAGGCGAAGCCGGCGAAGAACGGGATCGCGAGCGTGCCGAGCACGAACAGCGGGAAGGCGCGGTTGAGCTTGCGCATCACCGGGTCGCCCGCCAGGTCGGGGCAGTAGCGGCGCTTCTCGGCCTGTCCCTGGGTCTCGAACAGCCAGCCGATGTGCGCGTGCCAGAGACCGCGCAGGACGCCCGCGAAGCCGGCGGACTGGCCGACGTGGGGTGAGTGCGGGTCGCCCTCCTCGTCGGAGAAGGTGTGGTGCTTGCGGTGGTCGGCGACCCAGTCGAGCACCGGTCCCTCGACCGCGTAGGAGCCCATGATCGCGAAGGCGTAGCGGATCGGGCGGTACGTCTCGAAGGCGCGGTGGGTCAGCAGGCGGTGGAAGCCGACGGTCACGCCGAACGCGCTGACGAGGTACATCACCGCGAAGATCACGATGTCGCGCGCGTGCAGGAAGGAGCCCCAGGCGAGGATCGCCGCCGCCACGGCGCCGAGGAACGGGATCAGCACGGCGCTGACGTTGGCTGCTCGCTCGGCGCGCGTCATCGAAACCGAAGAGTACGCTTCATGGGCACAGGTTTCTTGACGCCCGCCCAACGCGTTGCCGCAAGATTTGTCATGAATACACAAAACATCCCGGCAGAGCGACCGTGGCAGGCGCTCGATCCCGCGGTCAGCGCCGCGATCTCGCCGGTGCTCGGCGCGGTCGCCGACGAGATCACGGCCGCGATCGCCGAGGCGATCCCCGAGTACCGCCAGCCGATGGGCGGCGCCTTCGGCCGCGGCGTGCGCGACGCGATCGAGGAGACGCTGCGCCAGTTCCTCGAGCAGCTCGGCCGCCCGGCGAGCGGCGAGCGGCCTGGCCGCGAGGTCTACATCGCGCTCGGCCGCGGCGAGTACCGCGCCGGGCGCGGGCTCGACGCGCTGCAGGGCGCCTACCGCGTCGGCGCGCGGATCGCCTGGCGGCGGATCTCCGAGGCGGCGATCGCCGCCGGCCTGGACACCGCGACGCTGTCGCTGCTCGCCGAGTCGATCTTCGCCTACATCGACGAGATCTCCGCCGAGTCGGTCGAGGGCTACGCGAGCGCCCAGGCGGCCGGCGCGGGTGAGCGCTCACGCGAGCGCCAGGGACTCGTGCGGGCGCTGGTCGCCGGCGAGCTCGACGACGCCGAGGCGCAGCTGCGCGCGCGGGCCGCCGACTGGCCGCTGCCGCGCCGCCTCGCGGCGCTCGCGGCCGACCACCGCGACGCCGAGCGCTTCGCCGCGATCGTCGGCGAGGGCGCGGTCGGCGCGCGCGTCGACGAGCTGGTCTGCGTGCTGGTCGCCGATCCCGACGCCCCCGGCCGCGCCGAGCGGATCCGCCACGCGCTCGACGGTCGCCTCGCCGCGATCGGGCCGACGACCGCCTGGCCGGCCGCCGCGCAGAGCTGGGCGCGCGCGGCCGCCTGCGTACGCCTGGCCCGCGACGGCGTCCTGTGGCCGGCCGGGCTGATCGTCGCGCGCGAGCAGCTCGGCACGCTCGCGCTCCACGCCGATCCCGCGCTGCTCGCCGAGCTGGCCGAGCTTCGCCTGCACCCGCTCGCCGACCTCACCCCCGCCGCCCGCGCGCGCCTGCAGGCGACACTGCTCGCCTGGCTGCGCCACCACGGCAACGTCGCCGCGGTCGCGGGTGAGCTGCACGTGCACCCCCAGACCGTCCGCTACCGCCTGGCCCGCCTGCGCGAGCACTTCGGCGACGCGCTCGACGACCCGGACACGCGCTTCGAGTTGGAGCTGGCGCTCCGCGGGACCGGCGGTAGCAGTTCTGCTACCATGGGTCGGTGACCACGATTCCTCAGAAGGAGCTGCGCAACAACGTCGGTGAGGTGCTGCGGCGCGCCGAGGCGGGTGAGCTGTTCACGATCACCGTCTCCGGTCGCCCCGTCGCGGAGCTCGGGCCGGCCGCCAGGCGGACCTGGGTCTCCGGCCCTGCGCTCGCGGCCGTGTTCGAAACCCCCGCCCCGGGGACGCTTGCGGCCGACCTCCAGCGCTTCCCGGGCGCGCTCGCCGATCCCTTTGCGTGAGCCGCGTCCTGCTCGACACCTCCGTCCTGATTGGGGCGGTGACGCTCGACGAGTTCGAGGGTGCGATCAGCGCGGCGTCGCTTGCCGAGCTTCATTTCGGAGTGCTCGTTGCGGCGGATGACGACGAGCGGGGGCGCCGCGGGCAACGGCTCGGTGTGATCGAGGCGACGTTCGACCCGCTCCCGGTCGACGCCGGCGTCGCGCGCGAATGGGGCCGGCTCGCCGCGGCGGTGGCGCAGCGTGGCGGTCAGCCGCGCAGGCGCGCGGTCGACCTCGCGATCGCGGCCACTGCAAACGTCCACGGCGTGCCGCTCCTCACCGCCGACATCGCCGATCTCGCGATCATCGGCGATCTCGTCACCCTCCAGACGCCGGGCGCCCCCTGACCCTGCCAATTCGTCGGCTCGCGGCCCTCGCTGCGCCGGCCCGCGACCGCGAGCGCGTAGGCTCCATGGGCAGCGCCCGACAACGACCGACCGAGGAGTCGCGATGAACCGCCGCCTACGCCGTCTGGCCGGAGCCCTTGTCGTGACGATCACCGCGGGGATCCTCGTGGCCGCGGTCGCGCAGGCGGTGACGCCGCCCGCGGGGACGCCGGATCTGGCGCTGATGGCGCTGCAGCCGGGCGATCTCGAGCCGGGCGCGACGGTCACGCTGAGCCGCTACGTGCCGCCCGCCGCGAAGGTGATCGCCGAGTACGACCGCGACTTCAGCCCGGCGACGACGGTCGGCGGCGTGCGGCTCGAGGAGCTCTCGACCGGCGTGCTGCTGGCGCGCTCCACCGCGAACGCCACGCGCCTCTACGTCGAGCTGCGCGCGATCTTCGCCTCGAAGCTGGGCCGCTCGGTGCTGATCGCGGGGATCGTCAAGAGCAGCAAGCTGGCCGGGATCACGGCGAAGGACGTCCACTTCGCGCCGGCGAGCGATCCCGGTCTCGGCGCGCAGTCGCTGAACCAGCCGATGGCGATCCACGCCAGGTCCCGCGACGTGCTCGCCGACTTCGTCGTGCTGCGGGTCGGCGCGGTGCTCGCGAGCGTGACCGCGGTCGTGCTGCGCCCGCACCTCGACCGCTCGGTCGCGAGCGCGCTCGGGCGAACCGTCGCGGCGCACATCACGGCGGTCCTGGCGGGGGGCGGCGCGAGCGGCCCAACCGGCCCGACGGGCGCGACCGGCGCCACCGGCGCGACCGGCGCGACCGGCTAGGCCCCTCCGGGATGGGCTGTGCGACTGGGTGCATGCACCCAGTCGTCGGGAGGTCGCATGCGACCTCCCGCGGGTCGGCGCATGCGCCGACCCGTAAAGCAGGGGGGATTTGACCGACCGGTACAAATCTTCTATACTGCGACTTAGATTTGTTGCGGCGATAAAGGAGACTGACGAGCAAATGGGTAAGACGATCGGTATCGACCTCGGCACGACGAACTCGTGCATGGCCGTGTTGGAGGGCGGGGAGCCCACCGTGATCGAGAACGCGGAAGGGGGTCGTACGACGCCGTCCGTGGTGGCCTTCACGGCATCCGGCGAGCGGCTGG
>CAZABN010000047.1:0-15364 GCA_964483345.1 uncultured Solirubrobacteraceae bacterium | reverse complement strand
CGCCCGCCCGGCGCGGCGTCGGCGCCGTGGTGGCAGAGCACGCAGTGCTCGAGCGCCAGCAGGCGCCCCTCGTCGAGCGACACGCGCGCGGCGCGCTCGCGCAGCAGCCGCAGGCCGATCTGCACGTGGCCGAGCAGCCGCCCCTCGTCGCTCTGGCCGATCGTCGCGCCGTAGGTGAACTCGCGCGTCTTGCCGATGTCGTGGACGATCGCCGCGCACGCCAGCAGGTCGCTGTTCAGGCGCGGGTGCCCGAGCGCCAGCTCCTGCGCGAGCGTGGCGACGGCGACGGTGTGCTCGAGCAGGCCGCCGAGGTAGGCGTGGTGGCCGGCGCGCGTGCACGGCGCGAGGCGCAGCTGCGCGCGGAACGCGTCATCGGCGAGCAGCGCGTCCAGCAGCGCGCGGTAGCCGCCGTCGGCCACCTCGCGGGCGAGATGTTCGAGGAAGCCGTCCAGCTCGTCGAGGTCGCGGTAGGCGACCGGCAGAAACGCGGTCGGCTCGACCTCGCCCTCGGCCACGCGCTCGATCCGCTCGAGCTCGATCTGGGTCTGCTCGCGGAAGCGCACGACACGGCCCGACGCGCGCACGAGCTGCCCGGCGTCGAAGCGCCCGCCCTGCAGGTCGGCGTCGCGGAACAGCCGCGCCGGCAGCGCGCCGCTGCGGTCGCGCAGCTCCAGCGCGAGATAGGGGGCGCCGGTGCGGGCCGCGAGGCGCTCCTTGCGCGTGCAGGCGAAGACCCCGTCGACGCGCTCGCCGGGGCGCAGCGTGGCGAGCGTCACGGCGGTGGGAACGGCGGCGAGGGTGGCGGGCGCCATCGCCCCATCATGTACGGTGAAGCGGATGCAGCCGTTGATCTGGGAGCACCGTCCCGACAACCTGAGGGCGCCGGCGCTGATCTGCGCCTTCACCGGCTGGAACGACGCGGGCGACGCCGCCTCCTCCGCACTCTCGTTCCTGGGCGCCTCGCTCGGCGCCACACGCTTCGCCCAGATCGACCCGGAGGAGTTCTACGACTTCCAGACCGTGCGCCCGAAGGTCAGCCTGATCGACGGCGAGACGCGCGAGATCATCTGGCCGTCGGTCGAGGTCTTCGCCGCCCGCGTGCCGCGCGCGCCACGCGACCTGGTGCTGCTCGGCGGACCGGAGCCGTCGATGCGCTGGCGCAGCTTCACGACGCTGATCACCGACCTCGCCGAGGCGCTCTCTGTGCAGCTGGTCGTCACGCTCGGCGCCCTGCTGGCCGACGTGCCCCACAGCCTTCCGGTCCACATCAGCGGCTCGACCTCCGACCCGGCGCTGACCGAGCGGCTCGGCCTGCACGGCACCGGCTACGAGGGGCCGACCGGGATCGTCGGGGTGCTGCACGCGAGCTGCGCGGCGCGTGGGATCCCCTCCGCGAGCCTGTGGGCGAGCGTGCCCCACTACGTCGCCGCGGCGCCGAACCCGAAGGCCGCGCTGGCGCTGGTCCGCAAGCTCGAGGGCCTGGTCGGCGTCGCCGTCGACGCGAGCGAGCTCGAGACCGCCGCCGCCGACTTCGAGCGCCAGGTCGGCCTCGCGGTCCAGTCGGACCCCGACGTCCAGGCCTTCGTCGAGCGCCTCGAGCAGCTGGCCGCCGACGAGCACGCCGATGAGGCCGAGGAGATCCCCTCCGGCGACCGCCTCGCCCGCGAGTTCCAGCGCTTCCTGCGCCAGCGCGGCTCCGACGATTCGTAGTTCCGAGCGGCGCATGCGCCGCTCGGGGGAACGGTGCATGCACCGTTCCCCGGGAGGGTGCATGCACCCTCCCGCACAGCCCCCTACTTCTCGACCGCCGGGCAGGCGATTCGGTACTCGCACATCGCGCAGACCGCGAATGACGGGGTCGGCTCGAAGGCCTGCGCCATGATCGCGTCCGCGACCTCGTCTACGGTCTCCTCGATCCGCCGTGGCGAGCCGTCGGCGGCGCTCAGGCGGACGCGCTCGTCGTCGAGCACGTAGTAGTAGGTGCGCTCGGTCGCCTCGATCTGCCAGGCCTCGCGGGCCGCGACCGCGTAGAGCGCGAGCTGGACGTCGTCGCGCAGCTGCTCGGCGCGCCTGGGGACGCCGGTCTTGTAGTCGATCAGCTCGTAGCCGCCGCCGGGCAGTTCGTCGATGCGGTC
Organism: uncultured Solirubrobacteraceae bacterium; assembly: GCA_964483345.1. Taxonomy (GTDB): domain Bacteria; phylum Actinomycetota; class Thermoleophilia; order Solirubrobacterales; family Solirubrobacteraceae; genus Palsa-513. The sequence continues at coordinate 13,229 of CAZABN010000047.1, read as the reverse complement.
GACGCGGCCGCGGATCTGGTTGCGCCCGAGCGGGAAGGTGAAGGAGCGCTCGAACCAGCGCGGCTCGCCGCCGCCCTCGTGCAGGCGCTCGTGGTAGCGGGTCAGCGCGACGCGCGCCTTCTCGCGCAGCTGGCGCTCCTCGTCGGAGTCGCCGAAGCCGCCGCGGCGCCAGGCGACGTCCAGCAGCGCCATCATCTCCTCGTTGCCGGCGGCGGCGGTGGCATGGAAGCGCTCCAGCACCTGGTGCACGAGGATGCCGAAGCGCTGGTTGAGCGTCGGCTCGCGCGGGATCCGCAGGACGCGCGCGAACTTGTAGCGCAGCGGGCAGCTGAGGTAGGACTCGACGTCGGAGGCCGACAGCAGCAGGCCGTCGCCGCGGCGCGGCAAAAACGCCTCGAGCGTGGGCTCCTCGCGGGCCGCCATCGCCGCGGCGCGCGCGCGGCTGTCGCCCTCGGCGCCGAGCAGCAGCTCGTCGAGCGGCGAGCTGGAGAGGACCTCGCGCTGCAGCGGTGTGAGCGCCGCGCCGAGGCGCGCGTTGATGTCCGCCAGCGAGTCCGCGACCGGCTCGTTGTCGCGGCGCTGCAGGAGCGACGCGAGCTTGACCAGCTCGGCGAAGCGAACGACGCCGTGGGCGACGTCCAGCTCGGTGTCGAGGCGCAGCTCGCGCAGGCGGGTGCCGAGCCGCGCGACCGTCGCCAGCAGCTCGTCGCGGCGTTCGCGGAAGATCGAGTGCAGCGCCTCGGCGGGTCCGAACAGCTCCTCGTCGCGCGACTCCCACTGCGCGGCGAGCGCGCCGCGTGCGGCCTCGGCGAGCGGCGAGGGGGAGCGGTCGGCGCGGCGCTCCGAGCTGGCCGCGTAGGCGAGCACGAGCGAGCTTCGGGCGCGCGTCATCGCCACGTAGAGCAGACGTCGCGCCCGCTCGTCGGCGCTCGGCGGGACGAGCGCCTCCGGTGCCAGCGCGTCCGGGACGTTCTCGCGCGGGGCGGAGCGCCCGCCGAGCGCGCCGCCGCCGGCGCGGGTGGCGTGCAGCCCGAGCACGAAGACGTGATCGAACTCGAGTCCGGCCGCCGACTCGATCGACATCACCGCGACGGCGCGCGTGCGCCCCGGCGTGCTCGCCTCCTTCTCGGCGAGCCCGGCGTCGGCGAGCACGCCGAGGTGGCGCGCGAACTCGCGCGCGCTGGCGCCGGGCACGCGGCGCTCGTAGGCGCCGGCCACCTCGCCGAGCCGCGCGAGGTTGAGCAGGCGCTCGACGACGTCGGCCTGGGCGGTGAAGAGCTGCTGGCGGCGCAGGCCGAGATGCTCGATCAGGCGGTGCACGAAGAGGTCGGCGCGGGTGTTCTCGAGCGCGCCGGCGGCGGCGCGCTGGATCTGCAGGAAGTGGGCGATCCGCTCGCGCGCCTCGGGCGCCAGCTGCGGCGACTCGGTCGCCGCCACGAGCGCCGCGACCATGTCGATCCGCCGCCGCCGCGCGATCTGCACGACGCGGGCGATGTCGGCGGACGGCAGCTCGACCGGCGGGCGCGCCAGCGCCCGGACCGCGGCGGCGGCGTCGCGCGGGTCGAGCAGCAGCCGCAGCCAGGCCAGCACGTCGCGCACCTCGGCGCGGTCGAAGAAGGCGTCGGCGCCGACGATCCGGCAGGCCACGGCGCGCTCCGCGAGCGCCACCGCGACGGCCTGCCCCTCCTGCGCGAGCGAGCGCACCAGCACCGCGCAGCGCTCCGGTGCGACGCCCTCGCGGGCGGTCAGCCGCTCGAGCTCGGCGGCGACGCGCTGCGCCTGCGCGCGCTCGTTCGCCGCGCGCCAGAAGTGGACCTCGCCGCCGGCGCCGCCGCGCAGGTCCTTGCCGATCCGCGAGCCGATCGGGGCGACGACCGCATGCGCGGCATCGAGCACCCGCTGGGGGCAGCGGAAGGACTGCGACAGCGACACGACGCTGGCGCCGCGGCGCTGCTCGGTGAAGCGCAGCAGGTTGTCGGCGCCCGCGCCGCGCGCGCGCCCGACCGCCTGGTCGTCGTCGCCGGCCGCGCTGAGCGCGCTGCCGCCGCGCTCGAGCGCGGCGACCAGCTCGCGCTCGCCGTGGGAGCGCTCCTGCCAGTCGTCGACGAGGATCTGCGGGTACTGCCCGGCGATCCGCGCGCACAGCTCGCCGTCGGCGCGCAGCAGCGCGACGCAGGCGCCCAGCACGCCGCCCTCGTCGAAGACGCCGAGCTCTTCGAGCATGCGGTCGTGGGCGGCGAAGACGCCGGCGAACTCGCGTTCGCGCTCGCCCGCCTCGCCCGCCGTCGCGGCCGCCCAGGCGGCGTAGCGCCCGGCGTCGATCAGCTCCGCCTTGCACTGGTCGATCCGGCGCACGAAGCCGGCGAACAGCGCCAGCGGGCGCCCGCGGAAGTCGTGGTGGTGGAGGTCGAGCTCGTCGGCGCGGTCGAGCAGCATCGCCAGGCGCTCGCCGGGCCCGACCACCTCGACGAACGGGTCGATGCCGGCGTGGCGCGCCTGGGCCGAGAGCAGCGAGACGCAGAACTCCGCGACGGCGTAGACGGCGAGCTCCTCGTGCGCGCGCGCGAGCGCGAGTTCGATCCGCTCGCGCAGACCCTGCTGCGCGCTCAGCACGAGCACGCCGTGCGGCGGGCAGCCGTTGTCGGCGAGCCAGACCAGGCGGCGGACCAGGACCTCGGTCTTGCCGGTGCCGGGGCCGCCGATCACCAGCAGCGGCGAGCCGCGATGTGTGACCGCGTCGCGCTGCGCGTCGCTCAGATGCGCCGGCGCTGAGCCGTTGCGGGGGCGCGCGTCGCGTTCCGCGTCGGTCAGGCCGTCGAGCGCACTCGCCATGCACCTAGGATATGGCGGCATGATGGCCACCGCGCAGGAGCCTGATTGGCTCGCGGTGTGCGAGCGGATCGCCGTCGGGCTGCGCGCGATGCTGGCGGCGCACCCGGGCACCGGCGAGCGCGCCGTGGTCGTCGGGCGCGGCGAGGGGGGCGACGGCACGCTGGTGATCGACCGGGCCGCGGAGGAGCTGATCTTCGCGGAGCTGGCGACCGTGCACGCCGCCGGCGCCGACTTCGTGGCGATCTCCGAGGAGCGCGGCGAGGTGGACTTCGGCGGCGGCCCGCGGCGGCTCGTGATCGACCCGATCGACGGCTCGATGAACGCCAAGCGCGGGCTCTCGCCGTACGCGGTGTCGATCGCCGTCGCCGACGGTATGACGATGGCCGACGTGTTCTTCGGCTACGTCTGCGACCTCAGCGGCGAGGAGGTGTGGAGCGCGTGGCGTGGCGGCGGCGCGACGCTGGGCGGGGTGGCGCTGGCGCCCGGGGGCGCTGAGCGGCGCACGCGCGCCGGGCGCCTCGAGCTGGTCGCGATCGAGGCGGCCCACCCGGACCGGATCGCCGCCGCCGTCGAGGCGCTCGCGCCGGTCGCCCACCGCGTGCGGGTGCTCGGTTCGATGGCGCTCTCGCTCTGCCAGGTCGCGGCGGGGCGCGTGGACGGGATGGCGACGCTCGGGCGCTGCCGCTCCGTGGATGTCGCGGCGGCCCAGCTGATCGTGCGCGAAAGCGGCGGCCTGGTGGCGTTCACGGCCTGCGCGGAGCCGCTCGGGGCCGAGCTGGATCTCGTCGCCCGCTCGCCGGTCGTGGCGGCGCACACCGCCGCCGCCCTCGCCGAGCTTGCGACGCTGCCATCATCCCTGGAGTGATCGACTGGAATCTCGTCCGCCGGATCGCCGAGACGATCGGCGGCCAGGGCGGCAGCGTGGCCTCGCCGCGCGGCGATCTGGCGGCGATCGCGACCGACTCGGAGCGCCGCGTGCTCGCCTACACGCGCCTGACGCCGATGTCTGAGCTGCCGGTTCCCGAGATGGTTTCGCGCCAGCAGTGGATCGAGGCGAACCTGCGCTCGATGCGACCGGTGCTCGACCGCGTCGGCAACCGCGTGGGCGGCGGCATGGGCGTGCTCGGGCGCCCGACGCGAGCGCTGACGCGGGCGCTCTTCTCCGCCCAGGTCGGCGGCCTGACGGGCTTTCTCGCGCAGCGCGTGCTCGGCCAGTACGACATGCCGCTGCTCGACTCGACCGGCGCGCCGCGCCTTTTGCTGGTCGGTCCCAACCTCGGTTCGGCGGCGGCGCGCCTGGAGGTCGACGGCGAGCAGCTGCTGCACTGGGTGACGCTGCACGAGATGACCCATGCGGTCCAGTTCGGCTCCGTGCCGTGGCTGCGGCTGCACCTGGCGTCGCTGGTGCGCGAGGTGGTCGACACGCTCGAGGTCCGCATCGACCCCGCGAGCGGGCTGCGGCTGCCGAGCGCCGACGACCTGCGCGGGCTGATCGACTCGCTGCGGCGCGGCGAGCTGGTGACGCTCGTGATCGGGCGCGAGCGGCGCGTCCTGGTCGATCGCATCCAGGCGACGATGGCGGTGATCGAGGGTCACGCCGAGCACGTGATGGATGCCGTCGGCGCCGAGGTGATCCCGTCGCAGGCGGCCCTTCGCGCCGCGCTCGAACGCCGCCGCGTCGACCGTTCGGGGCCGATGCGCCTGCTCGAGCGGGTGCTCGGGTTCGAGCTGAAGCTGCGCCAGTACCGCGACGGAAAGCGCTTCTGCGACGCGGTCGTGGAGCGCGCCGGGATCGAGGGGCTCAATCGCGTCTGGAGCGCCCCCCACGCGCTGCCGTCGCTGGCCGAACTGGTCGATCCGGACGCCTGGATCGCCCGCACGGCTGTCCCCTTTGTCACAAAGTAGCGGCGCGCGAAGCCCGAAAACACGGCAGTTCCGCGGTTCCGCGGGCCAGCTTGTTACAATCCTGCGAGCGGACTGGACAAACAGATGTTCGCCGCTATACTTTGTTGAGTTGATGTTGAGTTGATGTTGAGTTGCGCCGCAGCACGGGCGTGACTCGTGGCGCGAGAGGCTCGAGATGAGGTCCGAAGGCACGATCAGCGGCAGTGTTGCGCGCACCCGGCGAATCGCCGAGTTCGCCGTCGCCGCGACACGCGCGCAGCGCGTCGAGCGGGTTCGGCAGGCGACGCAGCGTCTGAGCGCGAGCCGTTCGAATGTCGCCTCGAGACTGCGCCCGGTGGTCCCCGCATTGCGGCCCTCAAGCATCCGCCCACAGGTGCCGAAACCGTATTAAAGCTTCCTCCAAGCTTCCCCCGCCCGGTTGGAGAGACCGGATCCGGGTAGGTCTGCCGGCCTCATAACCCGCCGGCAGGTAGGACCCTCTCCTCCCTCGACTTCCGGGGCGTCTCGCAAGGGGCGTCCCGGAGGTCTTTAACGGAGCGGCTTGCGGCGCGGCCTCGACCCGCCGCCTGGGGGCCGCCTGGGCGGCCTCTGCTACGACTGCGGTGCCGAGCTGGTGCGCAGCGCGGTCGGCTCGACCGGTGAGATCTCGACGTGGTTGCCGGGGTCGGGGGCCGCGCAGTAGTCGAACCGCGGCCCGTTGCCCGGCAGCGCGGCGTCGAGGAACGTGTCGCTCTCAGGCGGCGCCAGCTCGATCCGGGTGGCGAGCTGGCCGTGGTCGCTGGTGACGCAGTGGTTCTTGTTGATCAGGACCCAGGCGCTCGCTCCCGCCAGTAGCGTGACCGTGCCCGGCTGGCGGCTGGTGACCTCCTGGTCGCCGCTGTCCCGGTAGGTGAACGGGTAGGTGGAGCCGTTTGGGCCGTCCAGCTTGATCAGCGGATAGCCGTTGAGTGCGCAGGCGCCCGAGCCGCGGTTGACGAGCCGCAGCAGCAGCGGAGTCTGCTCGGTCTTCGGTGAGACGTCGACGTCGAGCTCGAGGCGGAGCGTGCCCGTGTCGCACCCGCGTATGGCCGGCGTTGGGCTGTAGAGGTTGAGGCCGGTCGGAGGGACGAAGTAGGCGGTGTGCGAAGCTGGGACGAGCGGCAGGGACGTCGTCGCCTCGAGCTCGCAACTGCCGGTTTGGTTCTCATCGTCCGTGAGCGGCGATGTGTCGCAGACTCCGATCGGATAGTTGTTCGCCAACGCATACTGGTCGCTGCCGGGCGCCGGGCTGGGTGAGTAGCTGACCCAGTAGGTCGTGGCGCCGTCGGCGGCGACGCCGGCGACGGCGCTGTCGACGGCGTTGGCCACGGCCGGCCCGGGCGCCACCGACGCCGTCTCCCAGCGCCGGGCGGCGGGAGCGAACGAGACCAGGCGGGTCGACTCATCGAGCGGCGCGTCGCCCCGATTCCGCTCCACGGGGAATTGCCAGGAGTAGAGAATCGAGCCGCCGACGGCGCTCGGTGAGGCCGGCATGTAGCGCGTGGCGTTGCACCCGTCATAGCCCCCGGTGTCAGCGAAGGTCCGCTGCCCGCCGCTGAGCTGGTCGGCGAGCATCTCCCAGATCTCTCCGCCGAGGCCTCCGCAGCCCGCCGGGGCGACGTGGTAGCCCTTCAGCGCCCAATCGATCGCGAGCACGTTTCCGTCAAGCGACATCGCGGCTGCCCAGGCGTGGCTGTGCGGGCAGGACGTGCCAAGCGGGCAGGGCGGACTGCCGCCCGGCAGCCGTCGCAGCGGCCTGCCGGCAGTCCATAGGTAGATCACCGGGACGCGCGGGGAGGCGTGCGCGGGAACCCTCGCGAACGCGATCGCGCCGTCCCAGATCGCCGGCGTCGAATCGGAAGCACCCGGTGCGCCTAGCGCGCTCACACGCTGCGGCGAGCCACCGAGCAGCGACAGCTCCCAAATCCGGCAGCCCCGCGCCGTCGCCCAATCGAACTGCCCGAATCCGTCGTAGCTCGGCTCGGTCGTGCAGCGCGAGTACACCACCGCCGGGTCGCCGTTCGCATCGGGGCCGACGTCGGCGTCGAACGGCACCGAACGGGCCGGGACCGCCAACGCGCTGATCACGCCGTCGTGCCACTCCATCAGCTGCCACTGCGCCGTGCCGGGGTCCTGCGTGCTGAAGATGACGTGGCCGGCGTAGGCCTTCAGGCCCCAGGCCCCGCCGGGCAGCGCGGCCAGATCGCTGCTCGACGCAACGGCCGCCGCGCTCGACGCCGCCGTGGACGCAGCGGTCGCGCCGGCACCGCCGAGCCCAGCCGCGCCGGCGAGAACGCCCAGAACCGCGATCAACGCCACACCCCTTCCCCGCATCACAACCCCCTGACCAGTCGAGCCAGTTGTCAGCCAACCACACAAACGCGCAAGGCGCGCCGATGTCTCGCGGCCGCCGTGACGCTGATGGGCGCCGCGGGATCGATCGCCACAGCCTGCCGGCAACATGTCCGGCGGGCGGCCGGACCTTTCCGCGGATTGCCGCGCCCCCCGAAGACCGCCAGCCCGGTCGAGATCAGCCTGTGGGCTGGTGGTGCCTCCAGGCCCCCGAACGCCGCCCCGAGCACGCCGTGCACCGTTGACGGTCGGGGGGACTCCCTGTGGCCGCTGGGACTCCGGCGCCGGCGCCGGTGGTCCGCGCACGCCCGCCGCCGCCGGTTTGCGAGAATAGGTCGCGTGGCCACCGTCGAGGAGATCCGCAAAGCGCTCGAGGTCGTGATCGACCCGGAGCTGCACCGCTCGATCGTCGAGCTCGACATGATCCGGCGGATCGACGTGGGCGCCGACGGCGAGGTCGCGGTGACCGTCTCGCTGACGACCGCCGGCTGTCCGATCCGCGGGCACTTCCAGAGCAGCGTCCGCGACGCCGTGATCGGCCTCGATGGCGTCAGCTCGGTGAGCGTCGACTTCGACGTGCTCAGCGACGAGCAGAAGACGGCGCTGCAGGCGAAGCTCGGCGGCGGCGAGCTCCCGAGCGGCGCGCTCGCCGCGGTCGAAAACGTCGTCTGCGTCGGCTCGGGCAAGGGCGGTGTCGGCAAATCCACGCTGACCGCGAACCTCGCCGCCGCGCTGGCGGCCGAAGGGCGCCGTGTGGGCGTGCTCGACGCCGACGTCTGGGGCTACTCGATCCCGCGCATGCTCGGCCTCGCCGCCGAGCGTCCGGAGGTTTCGGCGGAGCGCAAGATCATCCCGCTCGACGCGAACGGCATCGCCGTGATGTCGATCGGCTTCTTCGTGCCGGAGGACTCAGCCGTCGTCTGGCGCGGGCCGATGCTGCACAAGGCGCTCAAGCAGTTCCTCGAGGACGTCGCGTGGGGAGCCCTGGACTTCCTGCTGATCGACCTGCCGCCGGGCACCGGCGACGTCTCGATGACGCTCGCCCAGCTCTTGCCACAGGCGACCTTCGTGATCGTCACGACGCCGCAGCCCGCGGCACAGCGAGTCGGGCGGCGCGCGGCGGAGATGGCCCACAAGGTGTCGCTCGAGATCGCCGGCGTGATCGAGAACATGGCGGGCTTCGTCACCCCCGACGGCGAGCGCTACGCGATCTTCGGCGAGGGCGGCGGGCAGGCGCTCGCCGACGAGCTCGACGTGCCGCTGCTCGGGCGCGTGCCGCTGACGATGCCGCTGCGCGCCGCCTCGGATGCCGGCGTGCCGCTGGTCGTCGAGAACCCCGATGACCCCGCCTCGCAGGCGATCCGCCACGCCGCCCGCGGACTGATCGCGCTGGCCCCGCCACCCAGGCCGAGCGCACCCGCGCCGGTCGGGATGGCGCTGCCGATGGCGGGGTAGCCCCGGTGCCCGCGGCGTGCGGCGCGGAACAGCGGGCGTGACGCGCCGCCGGCGCGCGCGCACGAGCCGCTGCGCACCCGGCCGCGGCGACGCGAGCGACGCCGCGCGCCGGCCCGCGCGGCGCTGGAGCGCCGGCGCTCGCGTCGCCTTCGGCACGCTGGGCGGCGTGCTCGCCGGCCTGCTGGTCCCAGCGGCGGCCGGGGCGCACGGGATCCAGCTCGTCACCGACCTGCCGATCCCCGAATGGCTGTTCGCGTGGGCCACGGCGATCGTGCTGGTCGTGTCGTTCGTCGCCCTGGCGACGCTGTGGCCGGTGCCGCGGCTGTCGGAGCCCCACGATCGCCCGTGGCTTCGCTACCCGCGCTGGCTCGACCCGCTGTGCGGGGCGATCGGCATCGCCCTGTTCGTGCTGATCGTCTACGCCGGCATCGCCGGCGCGCAGCTCGTCACGGCGAACATCACCCCGACCTGGATCTACGTCGTCTTCTGGGTCGGCCTCGCGGTCGCCTCGGTCCTCTTCGGCGACGCCTTCCGGCCGTTCAACCCGTGGCGCGCGATCGCGCGCGCCAGCGCCTGGCTGACCCTGCGGCTGCGCCGCGGCGCGCCCGGACCGCAGCCGCTGCCCTATCCGTCCTGGCTCGGGCGCTGGCCCGCCGCGTTCGGCATCCTCTGCTTCGCCTGGCTCGAGCTGGTCGACAGCCCGGCGCAGCGAGTCGAGCCGCGCCTGCTGGCGTTCCTCGCGCTCGCCTACGCGGCGGTCCAGCTGGTCGCCATGAGCCTCTACGGGATCGAGACCTGGAGCGAGCGCGGCGACGCCTTCTCGGTCTACTTCGGCCTGTTCGCGCTGATGGCGCCGCTGCGCTGGGAGGACGGGCGGATCTACCGACGCGCGCCGTTCGTGGGCGCCGTCTCGCTCGAGCCGCTGCCGGGAACGATCGCCCTGATCGCCGTGATGATCGGCTCGACCAGCTTCGACGGCCTCTCGAACGGGACCGTCTGGATCAGCCTGTTCCCCCACCTCTACAGCCTCTTCACGAGCCTCGGGGTCTCGAACGCCAACGCGGCGTCGGAGTACGCCTACACGCTGGGGCTGGTCGCGATGGTGGCGATTGTCGGCGGCCTCTACCGCCTCGGCACGCTCGGCATGCGCTCGATCGGCGGCTACGAGGCGAGCGACCTCGCGCGGCGCTTCGCGCACACGTTGCTGCCGATCTCGATCGCCTACGTGATCGCGCACTACTTCTCCCTGCTGGCCTTCTCCGGCCAGTCGATGATCTATCTGGCGTCCGACCCGCTCGGGACCGGCGCGAACATCTTCGGCACGGCGAACTTCCAGCCCAACCTGGCGATCGTGACCGGCAACGTCGTCTGGTACGTGCAGGTCGGCGCGCTGATCGTCGGCCACGTCGGCGCCCTCGCGCTCGCTCACGACCGGGCGCTCACGCTCTACCGCCGGGCCCGCGACGCGACCCGCTCGCAGTACTGGATGCTGACGGTGATGGTCACGTTCACGAGCCTCGGCCTGTGGATCCTCTCCTCGACCCAGTAGCGGCCCACCTCGATCCGGTGGCGCGCAGGAAATCCCACCGGCCGCCCGCGAGGGGATAGGCTCGGTCCATGCGGGGGCTGCTGAAGGAGTTCAGGACGTTCCTCTTCCAGGGGAACGTGATCGACCTCGCCGTGGCGATCGTGCTCGGCATCGCCTTCGGCACCGTCGTGAAGGCGCTCGTGTCCGACCTGCTGACGCCGATCATCGCGCTGATCTTCGGCAAGCCGGACTTCGGCGCGCTGTCGTTCACGATCAACAACAGCCAATTCCTCTACGGCGACTTCATCAACGCGCTGATCGCGTTCATCTCCGTCGCCGCGGCGATCTTCTTCTTCGTCGTCAAGCCCGTGAACATGATGGCGGCGCGCCGCGCGGCCGGTCAGCCGGATCCCGAATCCGACACGCGGGCGTGCACCGAGTGCCTCTCGGAGATCCCCAAGGCAGCTCGCCGCTGCGCCTTCTGCACAGCGGTCCAGACGCCGGTCGGCGAAGAGCCGGCGCCGTCCGCGTCCTACTGAGCGCGGCGCTCGCCGCCACGGCCGAGCCGCGCGTGGTGAGCGCGGCGCTCACGCGTGCCCGCGTCCGCGTCCTGGCGAGCGCGGCCGCCTGCCGCCGCCGCGCGGTTCCGCGGCCCGGCGACCGCGGCGCTCAGCCGCGCCTCAGCCGTTCTTGTAGTAGGCCGCGTTGATCTCGATGTACTTCGTCCACTCGTCCGGCAGCTGATCCTCGGCGAAGCAGGCGTCGACGGGGCAGGCCTCGACGCAGGCGTCGCAGTCGATGCACTCGTCAGGGTCTATGTAGAGCATCTCGACCTCGGCGTAGCCGGTTTCCTCCGGGGTCGGGTGGATGCAGTCGACCGGGCAGACCTCGACACACGAGTTGTCCTTGGTGCCGATGCACGGTTCGGCGATCACATAGGCCATCTGTCTCTGATTCCTGTCTTCGGGGATGGAAGCGGCGACTCGAATATTACGGGCCAAATCGCTGCGCGGCTGCGCCGGGGGCTCGGCGTCAGCTGACCAGCGGCCGGCGCGGGATCGGCGGCGCCGCCGCCTCCAGCGCGGCGGCGAGCGCCAGCAGCGGTCCCTCGCCCGCGGGGCGCCCGACGAGCTGCACGCCGAGCGGCAGGCCGTCCTCGCCTTCGAACAGCGGCAGCGCGACCGCCGGCTGCCCACTCGTGTTGAGGATCGGCGTGAACGGCGTGAAGTAGCCGGAGCGGGCGAAGGTCTCGAGCGGATCCGCCGCCGCGGTGTCGAGTGAGCCGAGCGCCAGCGGGCGCTGCGCGAGCGCCGGTGTGATCAGCGCGTCGTAGGGGTCGAGGAACCCGACGAGCACCCGCATGCGGGCCTGAAGCTGGGTCGCGACCAGCTGGAAGCCGACCGCGTCGATGCCGCGGGAGCGCTCCCACAGCGCCCAGCTCATCGGCTCCATGTCCTCCGCGGCAGGCTCCGCGCGGCCCACGTTTAGCGCCGAGAAGCGGATTCCCAGCGAGACCTGCGCCGCGAAGTAGTCGCCGAAGAGGTCGGCGAGGTCGTCGCTCTGCCAGGGCGGCCTGACCTCCTCGACGATGTGGCCGAGCTGCTCGGCCAGCGCGGCGGCGCGGTCGACGGCGCCGGCGCAGGCCGGGTCGACCGGCGCGTCGGGGATCGGCGGCAGCTTGGTGAAGGCGATCCGCAGGGCCCGCGGGGGACGCGAGGCGGTCAGCGCGAACGGTTCGGCCGGCGGCGGGATCCACGCCGCGTCGCCCGTCTCGTAGCCGGCGATCAGGTCGAGCAGCGCCGCGGTCTCGGCGACGGTGCGTGTTAGCACACCGTCGACGACGAGCGGCGACGAGCCGAGGTCGGGCGCCGTCGAGACGCGGTGACGCTGCGCCTTCAGGCCGACCAGGCCGCAGCAGGCCGCCGGGATTCGCAGCGAGCCGCCGCCGTCGTTGCCGTGGGCGATCGGCACCATCCCCGCGGCGAGCGCCGCCGCGGCGCCGCCCGAGGAGCCGCCCGGGGTTCGCGAGGGGTCCCACGGATTGCGAGCGGCGCCGTGCACGCGCGGCTCGGTGACCGGCAGGATGCCGTACTCGGGCAGCTTCGTCGTGCCGACGATCACGAAGCCCGCGGCGCGCAGCCGGCGCACGACGCTGTGGTCGTAGCTCGCGACGAAGTCGCGCATCAGCGTGCAGCCCTGGGTCAGGCGCAGGCCGGCGACCGCGCGGTTGTTCTTGATCGCGATCGGCACGCCCGCGAAGGGCCGCTCGTCACCCGGGGCGATCGCGTCCGCCGCGCGCAGCGCGCCGTCGTGGTCGACCTCGACGAAGGCGCCGAGCTGCGGGTCCAGCGCCTCGATCCGCGCCAGCGATTCGCCCACCAGCTCCCGCGCCGACAGCTCGCCGGCGCGCACCAGCTCGGCCAGCTCGCCCGCCGGGCGGAACATCAGATCGTCGCTCATCGCTGCGGGCAGCCTACCGGCGGCGGATTTGCGCAAGGCTTAAGAGCGGTTACCGTGAACACGTCCAAGCGGACGCCTTCGGCAAGAAAGTGGGTCAGATGAGCGAAGTCCAGTCGGGTCTCGAGGGGGTCGTCGCATTCGCCACGCAGATCGCCGAGCCCGACCGCGACGGCGGCGCGCTGCGCTACCGCGGCGTCGACATCGAGGAGCTCGTCGGCGCGGTCCCCTACGAGCAGGTGTGGGGGCTGCTCGTGGATGACAGCTTCGAGCCGGGCCTGGGCCGTGCGGCATCGCAGCCGCTCGGCGTTCACAGCGGCGACGTGCGTGTGGACGTGCAGGCCGGCCTGGCGATGCTCGCCGCGGAATGGGATCTCGGCCAGCTGATCGACATCGACGAGCGCCAGGCCCGCCAGGACCTCGCGCGCCTGTCGGCGGCCACGCTGGCGTTCGTCGCGCAGTCCGCGCGCGACGCCGGCGCGCCCTCCGCCTCGCCGGCGCAGATCGAGGCCGCGCAATCGATCGCCGAGAGCTTCCTGCTCGCCTGGCGCAGCGAGGCCGACCCAGGCGCAGTCAGGGCGATCGACGCCTACTGGGTCTCCGCGGCCGAACACGGCATGAACGCATCGACCTTCACCGCGCGCGTCGTCGCCTCGACCGGCGCGGACTGCGCGGCGGCGCT
>CAZABN010000046.1:0-15371 GCA_964483345.1 uncultured Solirubrobacteraceae bacterium | reverse complement strand
CGACGCTGAGGCTGGCGACAAGGGACCCAAGGCGGTCAACGTCGTCCCGCTCTAGGAAGACGCGAGCGCGACTCGCAAGCTTGTGAAGCGTCCGGAGCCCGCCCCCACGGCGGGCTCCGGTCTTTGTGGGCCCGTCCCGGGGGGTGCGGTGGCGGCGCGGCCGTGAGTGGATGCCCCGGGCGGGGTGCGGTGGCGGCGCGGCCCTGAGTGGATGCGCCGGCCGGGGTGCGGTGGCGGCGCGGCCGTGAGTGGATCCGCCGGGCGGGGTGCGGTGGCGGCGCGGCCGTCGAGAGGATCCGCCGGGCGTTCAGGCGGTGCTCGATATCCTCCGTGCGGTCCGGCGCGCAGCGGCGGATCGTGCTCCCCAGAGATGTCGATCGACGCGACAACCAGCACCGGACGCTTCGCCGTCGCCCCACCGGCGGAGGCACCTGCGCGCAGACCGCCGCGCGGTGCAGCGCGGCAGCGTCATCTGCCACGCCATCTCCCCGTGGACCGCCGCCGGGAGGCGCCCGGGGCGGGCCTGCTGCACCCGAGGCTCGCGGCGGTGGCGTCCACAGCCGCGCTGGCATTGATGATCGCCAGCAGCCTGCTGCTGGTCTCGCTCGCGGCGTCGGGCAACCAGGGGGATCTCCGGATCCTCGTGCCGGCGGCCAAGCCGGGCAGCTACCCGGAATGGATCTCCGGCCCGACCGGGTTTCTGACCAACTGGATCGCGGCCACCGCGCACGGCGAGCGGGTGCTGTTCACCGCGGCGATCGCGACGATGCTGGTCGCATACCTGGTCGTCGTCTACTCGGCGCCGCGGCTGCGCACAGCATGGGTGCTGGCGGCGATCGTCGTGCTGCACCTGATCTTCTTGCTCTCGCCGCCGCTGACGCTCAGCGACGTCTTCAACTACCTCAACTACGGGCGCATGGAGGCCGTCTACCACCTGAACCCGTACGTGACGATCCCGGCGCTCGAACCCCACAGCGACCCCAGCTTCCTGCTCAGCAACTGGCACGGGCTGCTGAGCCCGTACGGCCCGCTGTTCACGGCCTTCACGATGGCGCTGGTGCCGCTCGGCGTGGCCGGCTCGTTCTGGGCGATGAAGGTCACGCTGATGCTGGCGAGCCTCGGCACCGTGTTCCTCGTCTACCGCTGCGCCGAATTGCTCGGCCGCAATCCGCTGGCGGCGGCCCTGATCGTGGGGATCAATCCGATCGTGCTGGTCTGGGGGCTCGGCGGTGACCACAACGACTTCCTGATGATCTTCTTCCTCGTCCTCGGCTTCTGGCTGCTCCTGCGGGCGAACGCGATGCGCGTGGGCAGGCGCGCGCGGCCCGCGCCGGATGGCATCGGCGGCGTGGGGTTCGGCGTTCGCCGTGCCTGGGCGTGGCTTGACGGGATGCCCAGGCCGCTGGTCAGGGGAGAGCCTGCGGCGTGGATGGAGATCGGGGCGGGCGTCGCGCTGGTTGCCGCGGTGTCGATCAAGGCCTCCTCGGCGGTGCTCGTCCCCGTGGTCGTGGCCGGCGCTGCGCGGCGTATCCGGGTGGCGATCGGTCTCGTGATCGGGCTCCTGGGGGCGGTGGCGCTGACCGTCGTCATGTTCGGCGTGAACCTGCCGAACATCGGCCAGCAGGACCGGCTCGTGATCCCCGACGGGATTCCCAACCTGCTCGGCCTCGCGCTCGGCTTCGGCGGCTACACCTCGCAGATGCGCACCGTGCTGACGCTGCTGCTGGCCGCCGTGATCGCCGGCGCCGCGATCTGGACCTGGCGCACCCGCCGCTGGCTGACCGCGTGCGGCGTGGTCACGCTCGCGCTGCTGCTGACGCTCGGCTGGACGCTGCCTTGGTACATCCTCTGGCTGCTTCCGTTCGCGGCGCTGTCGCGTTCGCGCGGCCTGAGGATCGCCGCCGTCGTGTTCGGCGTCTACATCTACCTCGCCTGGATGCCCTACTCCGCGGAGATCCTCGGCTTCCTCCACATCAACCCTGCCAACACCAACCTGGGCGCGCAGGAAACCAACTTCATGACCGCGCTGCTGTTCTGATGGTTCGCCGCTCGTGAGCATCCAGCCGCGCCAGCCGACCAGCACCGACGAGGAGCTGTTCGCCGCCGAGCGCGCGAGCGTCGCCGCGCTGCGCTCCGACGACGAGCGCATCGCGCTGATCGCCTCCGAGCTGGCCTACGGCTTCGAGGCGCTCGCCCATATCGGGCCGGCGGTGTCGGTGTTCGGCTCAGCGCGCACCAGCGTCGAGGATCCGGCCTACGAGCAGGCCCGCGAGCTGGGACGCGGACTGGCGTCCGAGGGTTTCGCGGTGATCACCGGCGGCGGCAGCGGAAGCATGGAGGCGGCCAACCGCGGCGCGCAGGAGGCCGGCGGGCGTTCGATCGGGCTGAACATCGAGCTGCCGCAAGAGCAGGTGCCCAACCGCTACGTCGACCTCGGCCTGGAGTTCCACTATTTCTTCGTGCGCAAGCTGATGTTCGTCCGCTACGCCAGCGCGTTCGTCGTCGTACCCGGCGGACTCGGCACCCTGGACGAGCTGTTCGAGGCGCTGACGCTGATCCAGACCGGCAAGATCAGCCACTTCCCGGTGATCCTCTACGGGAGCGACTACTGGCGGGGCCTGGTCGACTGGATCCAGGGGTCGGTGCTCGCGCGCGCGAACATCTCACCCGGCGATCTCTCGTTGCTCCAGTTCGCCGACGAGCCCGGTGAGGTCTGCCGGATCGTCGGCGCGGCCGCGGCCGCCCAGGGACGCCGGCCCCGCGGCTGATCAGTGCTCGGCGACGTAGCCGCCGTCCGGCTGGATCGGCAGGCCGGCGTCCACCCAGGCCTGGATCCCGCCGGTCAGCGTGTAGGCGTCGTAGCCGGCGGCCCGAAAGGCGCTCGCGGCCATCGCCGAGCGCATGCCGAGGCGGCAGTGGAAGACGACAGGCCGGTCGCGGTCGATCGTCTCCGCGTTCGAAGCCAGCCGCTCGAGCTCGATATGGCGGGTTCCCTCGATGTAGCCGGCCTCGCGCTCATAGCTCTCGCGCACGTCGATGACGTTCGCGCCGTCGGCCAGAAGCTCCGCCGCACGCTGCGGGGTGATCTCGATCTCGGGGTTCTCGAAGGCGTTCATCGCGGTCGCTGAGCATACGCCACCGCCCTGACCGAGCCGGATCGAGCGGGGGGTAGGATGAGACCGTGGCGATGCTCGGCGAAACGTACGCGCTGCCCAGCGATGTGGTCGAGTTCCGCGACGCGATCCGCCAGATCGTGGTCGAGCAGGTCGCGCCGAGGGCCGCCGAGATCGACGAGCAGGCCGAGTATCCGTGGGACCTGCGCCGGCTGTTCGCGCAGCACGACATGCTCGCCCTGCCGTTCGAGGAACGCTACGGCGGCACGGGGACGGGCACGCTGATGATGAACGTCGCGATCGAAGAGGTCGCGAAGGCCTGTGCGGCCAGCGCCCTGATCCTGATGCTCCAGGATCTCGGCACGCTGCCGATCCGGCTGTTCGGCAGCGACGAACAGAAGCTGCGCTTCCTGCCCCGCTGCGCGACCGGGGAGTGGTCGCCCGCGTTCGCGCTCTCGGAGCCGGGCGCCGGCTCCGACCCGGCGGCGATGGTGACCGCGGCGCGCCGCGACGGCGACGAGTGGGTCATCAGCGGCTCGAAGGCGTGGATCTCCAACTGCGGCATCGCCGACTTCTACGTCGTCTTCGCGCGCAGCGACGCGGCGGAGCGGCGGATCACGGCGTTCATCGTCGAGGCGGACCGTCCTGGCCTGATCGCCGGCAAGCTGGAGCACAAGCTCGGGATCCGCGGCTCGCCAACCGGGGAGCTGCGCTTCGACGACGTGCGCGTGCCGAACGAGAACGTGCTCGGCAGCGCCGGCAAGGGGCTGGGCGTGGCGCTCGGGACGCTCGAGCGCTCGCGGCTCGGCGCCGCCGCGCAGGCGGTCGGGATCGCGCAGGGCGCCACCGACTACGCCGTCGGCTATGCGCGCGAGCGCCAGCAGTTCGGCCAGCCGATCGGTGAGTTCCAGGGAATCGCCTTCAAGCTCGCGGACATGGAGCTGCGCACCGCCGCCGCGCGCGAGCTGCTCTACCGCGCCTGCGCGATGGCGGACCGTCGCGAGCCGGCGGCGGGCAAGTACGCCTCGATGGCGAAGGTCTTCGCCTCCGACACGGCGATGGCGGTGACGGTCGAGGCGGTTCAGGTGCTCGGCGGCGCCGGCTACGTGCGCGACCACCCGGTCGAGCGGATGATGCGCGACGCCAAGATCACCCAGATCTACGAGGGCACGAACGAGATCCAGCGGCTCGTGATCGCGCGATCGCTGCTTTGAGGAGCGCTCCCTTGTCCGAAACGCCGCTGAAGGTGATCCTGCGAGCCGCGGGCGTTGCGCTCGCGATCGGCGTCTCGGTCGCCTTCGTGCTCTCGCCGAACAGCGCCTCGCCGTTCGTGCGCGTGGTCGAGCTCGTCGCGGTGATCGCGGTCGGCGTCCTTGCGCTCTCCGCCGTGGTGGCGCTCGTGACCGGCTGGCTCGCCGGCTGGCAGGAGGGCGAGGCGGAGTTCGAGCTTGTCGTCCGGCGCGCCGAGCGGCTCGCGGCCGACAACCTCGCCGCCGAACCGGACGAGCTGGACTTCCTGGAGCTCGACCCGATGCGCGACGACGATTTCGAGGAGCTCGTGCGCGACGCGCTCGACGAGCTCCCGGACCTGCTGACGAACGCGCTCGCGCACGTCGCGGTCGTGATCTCCGACGGAGGACGCCGCGCCGGCGCCTACGGGCTCTACCAGGGTGGCGGCGCCCACCGTCACGCGCACGGCGATCGCATCGTGATCTTCCGCGACACGCTGCGACGCGACTTCGGCGCCGACCCGGACCTGCTGCACGCGCAGGTCGTGCGCGTCGTCCGCCACGAGCTCGCCCACCATGTCGGCTTCGATGAGATGGGTGTCGGCGAGCTGGGATTGTGATGCGGGCTTCGTTGGTGAGCACGGTGATGCGGGGAGGTGGGTGATGGTCGAGGCGGTGATCGTCGACGCGGTGCGCACGCCGATCGGGCGCGCGCTGAAGGGCTCGCTGCGCGCCGTGCGCGCGGATGACCTGGCGGCGCTGGCGCTGCGCGCGCTGGTCGAGCGCAACCCCCAGGTCGACTTCGCCCCGACCGACGACGTGATGATGGGCGCCGCGTCGGGGACAGGCGAACAGGGGTACAACGTAGGCCGAAACGCGCTGCTGCTCGCCGGAATCGACGAGCGCGTGCCGGGCTGCACCGTGAACCGCTTCTGCGCGTCCTCGCTGCAGACGCTGCGGATGGCGTTTCACGCGATCGTCGCCGGCGAGGGGGAGCAGTTCATCGCGGCCGGGGTCGAATCGGTGTCGCGAGCGGGGTTCGGCGCGGCCCCCGACTACTCGAACCTCAACCCGAGGCTCGACGGCTCGGCCGGGTCGCTCTGCGACGTCTATATCCCTATGGGCCTGACGGCCGAGAACGTGGCCGCGCGTTACGAGGTCTCCCGTGAGGATCAGGACCGCTGGGCGGTCATCTCGCAGACGCGTGCCGTCAGCGCGGCCGCGTCGGGCCATTTCGAGCGCGAGATCGTCCGCGTGACCGTGCCCGCGCACCTCGAGGATGACGGCGACGGCGGCACGCGCGAGGTGGCGGAGGCCGTGGTCGGCACCGACGACGGGCCGCGGCCGGGAACGACGATGGAGGTGCTCGCGGCGTTGAAGCCGGCGTTCAAGCCGGACGGCACCGTGACCGCCGGCAACTCGTGCCCGCTCAACGACGGCGCCGCGGCGGTGCTCGTGATGAGCGCGCAGCGCGCCGAGCGACTCGGCCTCCAACCGCGGGCGCGCATCCTCGCCTCGAGCGTGGCGGCGGTGGAGCCCGAGTACATGGGGGTCGGGCCGATTCCGGCGATCCGCAGCCTGCTCGAGCGCGCCGGACACTCGATCGAGCAGATCGACATCGTCGAGATCAACGAGGCCTTCGCGGCGCAGATCGTGCCGTGCATGCGTGAGCTCGGGATCGAGGACGAGCAGCTCAACCCCTTCGGCGGCGCGATCGCGCTCGGACACCCGTTCGGCATGACCGGCGCGAGGATCATGACGACGTTGCTGAATGGGCTCGAGAGCAGCGGCGGGCGGCTCGGGATCGAGGCGATGTGCGTCGCCGGCGGGATGGGCATGGCGATGCTGGTGGAGCGGATCTGACCAGCCGGTGGCCGCGCTCAGGCGTCGTCGCGGCTGGCCAGCGAGAGCGCGAACCATTCGTTCGCGTCGGTGTGCCAGGCCGCCAGCGCCAGGCCGGCCGCGGCCAGCTCGGCCGCGACGCGCTCGCGCGTGAACTTGGCGCTGATCTCCGTGCGCATCTCCTCGCCCGCCGCGAAGCGCACCGTGAGGCCGATCGCGGGCAGCCGCACCTCCTGCTCCTCGCGCGCGCGCAGGCGCATCTCGATCCACTCGTTGTCGGCGTCGAAGGCGGCCACGTGGTGGAAGGCGGACGGGTCGAAGTTCGCACCCAGCTCGCGGTTGAGCACGTGCAGGACGTTGCGGTTGAACTCGGCGGTGACGCCGGCCGCGTCGTCATAGGCGGCCTCGAGCGTCGCGCGATCCTTGACCAGGTCGGTGCCGAGCAGCAGATGGTCGTCGTCGCCCAGCAGCTCGGCGACACTGCCGAGGAAGCGCCGGCGGCCGGCCGGATCGAGGTTGCCGATCGTGCCGCCGAGGAACGCGACGAGCCGCGGCCCGCGCGGCGGCGGCAGCCGGTCGAGATGGCGCTCGAAGTCGCCGATCAGCCCGTGGACGTGCAGCCCCGGGTACTCCCGCGTCAGCTCGGCGGCGCCGTCTCGCACGACCTGCTCGGTGACGTCGACCGCGACGAAGCGCTGGAGCGTGCCGGCGGCCGCCATCGCGTCCAGCAGCAGGCGGGTCTTCGCGGCGCTGCCCGAACCGAGCTCGACGAGCTCGCTGGCGCCGGTGGCCGCGATCAGCTCATGCGCGACCCGCTCGAGGATCGCTCGCTCGGTGCGGGTCGGGTAGTACTCCGGCAGCTCGCAGATCCGATCGAAGAGGGCCGCGCCGCGCGAGTCGTACAGGTGCTTCGGCGGCAGCTGCTTGAGCGTCGCCGTCAGGCCGTGCCGGGCGTCGTCGGCGAGCGTGCGACCGCCGTCGCCACCGAACGCGTCCTCGAGCGTCACCTGCCCGCGAGGGGGCCGCATCGCCCGCGTGCTCATCCGCCGGCCGCCACGCGCAGGCCGGCGAAGATCTGCCGGCGGCTGGGGAAGTCCCAGTTGCGGAAGGTCGGCGTCGCGACCAGCGCGGACGTTGCGAAGGAGCCGCCGCGCAGGACGCGGTAGCCGCCGCCGAAGAAGACCTCGGAGTACTCGCGGTAGGGGTCGGCGCGGAAGCCCGGGTAGGGACCGAACTCGCTCGCCGTCCACTCCCAGACGTCGCCGATCATCCCGAGCGCGCCGCAGGGTGACGCGCCGGCGGCGAGCGCACCGGCCGTAAGCGGAGCGAAGTTTCCGGACTCGATCAGGTTGGCCTCCGGCGCAGCGGGGGGATGCTCACCCCACGGCCAGGCACGCTTGCAGGCGGTCGCGTGATCGAAGGTCGCCGCCAGCTCCCATTCCTCCTCGCGCGGCAGGCGCACGCCCCGCGCGCGCACGAAGGCGTCGGCCTCGTGGCAGGAGACATGCACCACCGGTGCGTCGAGGACCAGTTCGCCGGTGCCGGTCAGGCGGCGCTCGCGCCGGTCGTCGAGCCAGTGCAGCGGGCGTTGCACGTCCTCCGCGCAGCGCCACTCCCAGCCCTGCGGCGACCACCACTGCGCCCGCCGGTAGCCGCCGTCCTCGATGAACTCCAGCCAATCGCGGTTGGTCACCGCGGTCGCGCCGATCGCAAAAGCCTCAAGCTCGACCTGATGTGCAGGGAGCTCGTTGTCGTAGGCGAACCCCTCGCCGGCGGCGCCCAGCTCGAAGCTCGTGGCCGGCAGCTCGATCAGCTCCAGGCCGCTGCGCGGCGGCCCCGCGGCGGGCGTGGCGAGCGCTCCGGGAGGGTGCCAATCGGGGAGCGCGGCCAGTGCCAGCGTCTGCAGCATCGTCTCCGCGTGCTGGCGTTCGTGGCGCGCGACCAGCTCCGCGAACGGCTCGCCCAGGTCCAGGCCGCCGACGCGCGCGCGGACCGCCTCGAGGTAGTCGAGCGCATCCGCGCGGCGCAGGTACGGCAGCTCGCCGCGCCTGGCCCGCGGGGTCTCGAAGGCGTCGTAGACGTCGGCCAGATCGGCGCGCAGCAACGGCAGGCCGCCCTGCCGGTGGGCGAGCCAGAGATCCTCGAATGCCGCGATGTGTCCCAGATCCCACACGAGCGGGCTCATCAGCGGCGAATGGACGCGCTCCAAGTCGGCGTCGGACACCCCTTCGACCAGCGCGAGGGTCTGTGCCCGTGCCTCTTCGAGCCGACTGTGTTCGAGCACGGCCACGCCGTTGAAGTCTAGCCTCGGGCGTTTGCGTTACAGCCAGGATCGCAGGACGCGCCGGCCCTGGTCATGGTCGAGCACGCCGACGCCGCCGGGGGCCAGCGGGAACAGCGCCCCGTCGACCGCCGCCAGGCCGAGCCAGCGCGCGGTCAGCACGCGCAGCATGTGCCCGTGCGAGAAGATCACGACGTCGCCGGCGGCCGGCAGCGACGCGAGCACCGCCTCCGCTCGCCGGGCGACATCCGCCGCGTCCTCGCCCCCGGGACAGCCGTCGCGCCACATGTTCCAGCCCGGCCGCCGCGCGCGGATCTGCTCCGACGTGAGCCCCTCGTACTCACCGTAGTTCCACTCCATCAGCTCGTCACGCAGCACCGGCACGAAGCCGGCGAGCGCCGCCGTCTGCGTGGCACGTGCCAGCGGGCTGCTCCAGACGGTGGCTCCGGCCCAGGGCGCGAGCCGCTTGCGCAGCGCCCGCGCCTTGGCCCGCCCGGCGGCGTTGAGCGCCAGTTCGGTGCGGCCCGTGTGCCGGCCGCTCGCCGTCCAGTCCGTGTCGGCGTGGCGGACGATCACGAGCCGGCCGCCGCTCACCGTCGCGGCCGCGCTCACCGTGGTGGCTCCGCCCCCTGGCCGGCGAGCGCAGCGCTGTCGGCGATCACGGTCAGGCGCTCGCGGGCCAGCAGGCTCGCCGGCACCGCAGGATCGGGCTGGGCGAGCGCCCTGGCGAGCGCGTCGGCCTTCCCCGGCCCGCTGGCCAGCAGGATCGTGGCGTGCGCGCGGCGCAGCAGCTCGAGGCTGAGCGAAACGCGATCCGGTGGCGGCTTCGGCGCGTCATGCACCGCCACGCAGGTCACGCCGGCCGCGGCGAGCGCCGGGTTGTGCGGGAAGAGCGACGCCGTGTGGCCGTCCTCGCCGATCCCGAGCAGCACGATGTCGAGGACCGGCAGCAGGCCGCCGTCGGCGCTCACGCGCTCGCGCAGCAGCGCGTCGTAGGCGGCGGCGGCGGGCTCCGCCCCGAGCTCGCCCTCGATCCGGTGCACGAGCGCGCCGGCGGCGTGTCCCAGCAGCGTCTCGGCGACCATCCGGTAGTTGGACTCGGGATCGTCGGGACCGACGCAGCGCTCGTCGCCGAACCACAGCTCGACGCCGTTCCAGTCGCCGCACTGCAGCTGCGCGTAGGCGCCGGCCGGGGTGGTGCCGCCGGCGAGCGCGAGATGGGCGCGTCCGCGCGCCGCCAGCGTCGCGTCGAGCAGGTCGCCGATCAGGCGCGCGGCGCGGGCCGCCACGGCGGCGCCGTCGGCCGCCCGGATCACGGTCGGGGCGCTCACGTGAGCATCCCGGCGGCGGCGTCGAGCGCGTCGCGGTAGGTCGGATCGCGCAGCAGCGACTGGCGGATGCCCTCGCCGAGGATGCCGCCCTCGCCGCGCGAGGCGCCGAGCAGGCGCCAGCGGCGCTCCGCGCCGCCGGCGTCGCGCCGGGCGGCCGTGAGCCCGCCAGGCCCGCGGTCGAGCGAGAGCTCGCCGCCGTCGCGAAACTCGATCGTGACCCCGCCGAGGCCCGGCACGTCCTGCACCACCGACTCGAGCGTCACCGCCACCTCGCCCATCGAGCCCGTCGCGCGGCCGTGCCCGTCGCGTGTGAGCCGCCCCTGCGGCCAACCCAGACGCGACGTCAGCCAGCCGCACAGCAGCAGCGCGGCGGCGCCGGACTCGGCGACGTTACGGATCCGCAGCGCCGCGATCTCCGCCAGCTGGGGACGCCGTGCCGGCTGGTCGAACAGGGCGGCGATCCGCTCGCGCCACGGCGTCGAGCGCAGCCAGGCGAGATCGACGACGTAGCGCGCCGCCAGCAGCGCCTGGGCGCGCCGCAGCGCGCCGGCGACGTCCGGGTCCTCGACGGAGTCGAGCAGCACACACTGCGAGAGCCCGCGCAGCGCGTCGACGGCCTGCCAGTGGCCGTGCGGCGCCCAGACGACCGTGGTCAGGTCGGTGATCACGAGCGGGTCGATGATCGTGTCGAGGTGCGGGAGGTGCCCGGGACCGACGTCGAGGATCACCGTCTCGTGCGTCAGCACGTGCTGACCGTCGAGCGGCGCCGCGTCCGCCGCGATCGAGGCGACCGCGTCGATCGTCCGCCGGCCGTCGCTGACGGCGCAGACGATCGTGCGTGACGGGTGGTAGCGGCCGACGCGTCGCAGGCGGTTCGCGACCTCGCCGCTCCACTGGCGCTCGACGATGCAGATCAGGTTCAGCACGCGCGCCGGCACGTAGCCGTCGCTCTCGTTGTGGCGCTCGATCAGCAGATCGCGCAGCGCGGCCTCGATCGCCGCCGGCGTCGTGTTCTCACCCGCCCAGACGGTGTCGTTGAGCGTGGGCATCCGGGTCTCTCAGCGCCCGACGCGCACGCCACGGTTCGCTGGACGATCCATCAGATGGCCCGCCACTGGTGACCGTCGAGCAGCAGCTCGTCGGCCTGCGCCGGGCCCTGCGTGCCGGCGGCGTACTGCGGCAGGCTGGCGGCGTCCTCCGTCCACGCCGTGACGATCGGGTCGCAGATCCGCCACTGCGCCTCGACCTCGTCGTTGCGCGTGAAGAGCGTCGCCT
Source organism: uncultured Solirubrobacteraceae bacterium (assembly GCA_964483345.1). GTDB lineage: Bacteria > Actinomycetota > Thermoleophilia > Solirubrobacterales > Solirubrobacteraceae > Palsa-513. The sequence goes on along the minus strand of CAZABN010000046.1, from coordinate 4,300 downwards.
CGCCGCGCATCGCATCCAGGATCAGGCGCTCGTAGGCCTCCGGCGACTGCGACAGAAACGCCGTGCCGTAGAGGAACTCCATGTTGACCGGACGGATCCGCATGCGCGTCCCCGGGATCTTCGCGCCGAGCGACAGCGAGACCCCCTCGTTGGGCTGGATCGTCATCACGAGCTGGTTGGGGCGCACGCCAAGCGAACCGTCCTGCTCGAAGGCGAGGTGGGGCACCGGCCGCAGCGTCACCGCGATCTCGGTGACCTTGCGCGCAAGGCGCTTGCCGGTGCGCAGGTAGAACGGCACGCCGGCCCAGCGCCAGTTGTCGACCTCGAGCCGCAGCGCGGCGTAGGTCTCGGTGTGGGAGTCCGACGGCACGCCGTCCTCCTGCAGGTAGCCCACGACCTGCTCGCCGCCGCTGACGCCGGGGCCGTACTGCGCGCGGACGCTCATCTGCGCGAGCTCGTCGGCGCGCGGCGTGCGGATCGCGTGCAGCACCTTGACCTTCTCGTCGCGCACGTCGTTGGCGGCGAAGGTCACCGGCGGCTCCATGCACAGCAGCGTCAGCAGTTGCATCATGTGGTTCTCGACCAGGTCGCGCAACGCGCCGGCGTGGTCGTAGTAGCCCGCGCGACTGCCGATGCCGATGTCCTCGGCCGCCGTGATCTGCACGTGCGCGATGTAGTTGCGGTTCCAGAGCGGCTCGAACATGCCGTTCGCGAAACGGAACGCGAGCATGTTCTGCACGGTTTCCTTGCCCAGGTAGTGGTCGATGCGGAAGACCTGGCTCTCGTCGAAGACGCTCAGGACCTTCGCGTTCAGCGCGCGCGCCTCCGCCAGGGAGGTGCCGAACGGCTTCTCGATGATCACGCGCACGTCGGCGTGCTCCGACTGGGCGAGCTCGGCCTTGCCGAGCTCGCCGACGATCACGGAGAAGAAGTCCGGGGCCGTCGAGAGGTAGAACGCGCGCGACATCGGCTCGCCGTCGGCGTCGTCGAGCTCCGTCAGCGCGGCGGCGAGGGCGGTGTAGGTGGCGCCGTCGTCGAAGGCCCCGGCGACGTAGCGAAGCTCGGCGAGCAGGCCGCTCAGCACGCTCTCGTCCGGGGGTGTGCGCGAGAAGGCGCGGATCGACTCCGCGGCCATCTCGCGGTAGGCGTCGTTGCTCAGCTCGCCGCGGGAGACGCCGATCAGGTTGAACTGGCCCGGCAGCGCCCCCTCGTGGGCGAGGTTGTAGAGAGCGGGCAGCAGCTTGCGTTTCGCCAGGTCGCCGGTCGCGCCGAAGATCACGAGGTTGGTCGGCGCGACCGGTAGGCGTTCGAGCCCCGCGGCGAGCGGGTTCGGTTCGGTTTCGGCCAGCGTCACGTCCCGCTCTTCTTGACGGCGTGGCCACCGAACTGGTTGCGCAGCGCGGCCAGCACGCGGGCGCTGTAGTCGCCCTGCGCACGCGAGTAGAAGCGGCTGTTGAGCGCTGCGCTGAGCGCCGGCGTCGGCACGCCGTGGTCGATCGCGTCCGCCAGCGTCCAGCGTCCCTCACCGGAGTCCTCGACCCAGCCCTCGAGCCCGGCGAGGTCGTTGCCGTCTTCTTCGAAGGCGCGTGCCGCCAGCTCGCACAACCAGGAACGGATCACCGAGCCCTGGTTCCACAGGTGGGCGATCTTGGCGTTGTCCAGCTCGAACTCGGACTGCTGGAACAGCTCGAACCCCTCGGCGTAGGCCTGCATCAGGCCGTACTCGATCGCGTTGTGGACCATCTTCACATAGTGCCCGGCGCCGCTTGGCCCGAAGTGCTCCCAGCCGCGGGCCCCGATCGCGGCCACGGCGTCCGGGGCGGTCGGCGGTGCCAGCACATCCAAGATCGGCGCCAGCCGCTTAACAGCCTTTCCCGGACCGCCGACCATCATGCAGTAGCCGACCTCGAGGCCCCACACGCCGCCGCTGGTACCGACGTCGACGTAGTGGACCTTGCGCTTGCGCGCGAGCGCGGAGCGGGTCTTGTCGTCGGTCCACTTCGAGTTGCCGCCGTCGACGATTGTGTCATCGGGCTCGAGCAGCTTGATCAGCGCCTCGACGGTCTCCTGCGTCGGCGCGCCGGCCGGCACCATGATCCAGACCATGCGTGGCGGCTCGAGCGCCCGCACCAGCTCACGCAGGCTCGCGGCGCCTCGCGCACCCGTCTTCTTCGCGCGCGCGACGGCCGCCGCGTCGAAGTCGAAGGCGACGACGTCGTGGTCCGAGTCGCGGCGGATGCGCGCGACCATGTTCCCGCCCATCTTGCCCAGCCCGACGAATCCGATCTGCATCAGAGCATCTCCTTGATCGCGGTGTGGAGGTCGCGCAGCGCGCTCGCCGGGTCGCCGCTCAGCCGCACGATCTCGGCCGGCAGGCCGTGGGAGCGCAGCGTCTCGAGATCGCCGATCGCCTGTGCGGTCTTCAGCGTGCGGAAGGTGTAGCTCGCGCCCGGGATCTCGACGTCGGGCCCGCTGTCGGCGATCAGCGAGAGGAAGCGCCCGACCGGGGCCCCGCCCTTGTGCAGCTGGCCGGTCGAGTGCAGGAACCGCGGGCCGTAGCCGAAGGTGGTGGCGAGATGCGTGCGGGCGAGCAGCGTGGCCCGCAGGGCGGCGACCTCCTCGTCGAACTCGACCGAGGGCTCGAGATAGCCCATCACGGCGATGTAGCTGCCCGGGGCGCCGCCGCTCAGCAGCGCGCGCAGCGCCGCGTGGTCGGCGAACTGCGGCTCCGGCAGCGCGCCGGCCGCGAGCACGCGCTTGGTCGCGTCCTTCGCCTCCTGCACGTTGGGCTGGTCGAACGGGTTGATCTCGAGCACCCAGCCGGCGACCGCGGTCGCGAACTCGGCGAGGAAGAACATCCGCCCGAGATCCTCGCTCCCGTCGACGGTCAGCGTGAGCGTGGGATGCCCGGCGGCGCCGAGCGCGTCGATCCGCGCATCGGTGTCGGCGTCCGCGCGCTCGCCGTCGCGCAGGTAGACGAACACGCGGTCGGCGCCGTAGCTCTCCGGCCCCAGCAGCGGCTCGTCGGCGACCGGCAGGATCCCGCGTCCCTGCTTGCCGGTGCTCTCCGCGACGAGCTGCTCCACCCACAGGCCGAAGCTCGCGACCGGGTCGCCGACGACGAACGTCAGCTTGTCGCGGCCGTGGCGGGCGAGCTCGCCGATTGCGAGGCCGAGCCAGAGGCCCGGGTTGTTCTGCGTGCTGTCGAAGTGCGCGCAGGCCTGCTCGGCGAGCACGGCGCGGTCCAGCAGCGCGTGCAGCGGGGCGCCGATCAGCGCGGCCGGCACGAGACCGAACAGCGACAGCGCCGAATAGCGCCCGCCGATGTTCGGATCGTTCTCGAAGCTCGCGCGGAACCCGTGCTTGCGCGCCAGCTCCAGCAGCGAGCTGCCCGGGTCGGTGATCGCGACGAAGCGGCTGCCGTCGGGCACCAGGGAGTGGAAGTGCTCGAACAGCGAGAGCGTCTCGATCGTGCCCCCCGACTTCGTCGAGACGACGAAGAGCGTGCGGTCGAGGTCGATCGTCTCCTGCACGTCGAGGATCGCGGCCGGGTCGGTCGAGTCGAGCACGTGCAGCGCGAGCGCGCCCTCGGTCGCGCTGAAGGTCCGCCAGAGCACCTCCGGGGCGAGGCTGGAGCCGCCCATCCCGAGCAGCACCGCGTCGGTCAGGCCGTCGGCTGCGCAGAGGCGGGCGAACTCGACCAGCTCGTCGGCGCGCTCGGCCATCGCGTCGGAGATCGTCAGCCAGCCGAGGCGGTCGCCGATCTCCGGCACGCCCGGGCCGCCCCACAGCGATTCGTCCTTCGCCCACACGCGCCGGGCGATGCGCTCGTCCACGGCCTGCGAGACGCGGTCTGCGACGGCCGCCGAGAGCTCGGCGTCGATCACCGCGGCGATCGCCTGCGGGCGGCCCGTCAGCACGGTCTGGCGCGCGCTCTCGATGCCCGCGAGCAGCTTGTCCATCGGCTCGACGAAGGCGGCGATCCCCTGCTGCAGCAAGGTGGCGGTGACGTCCTCCATGTCGATGCCGGCGGTGGCGAGCGCGGCCAGGGCCGGCGCGGGATCCTGCTGCGCCGTTCCGGGGACGATCGTGCCGCGCTCGGCCGTGGCCAGCAGCGTCTTCATCGGCATCGTGTTGACGGTGTCGGGCGCGATCAGCCCGTCGACGTAGAGCGTGTCGGGGTAGGCGGGATTCTTGACCCCCGTCGAGGCCCACAGCGGGCGCTGCACGAGCGCGCCGGCGGCACGCAGCGCGGCGAAGCGCTCGCCGAGGAAGATCTGCTCGTAGCGGGCGTAGGCGG
>CAZABN010000045.1:0-15441 GCA_964483345.1 uncultured Solirubrobacteraceae bacterium | reverse complement strand
GCCCGCCGCGCGATCGCGCGCCCCACCGCGCGCGCCGCACACGCCCCACCGCACACGCCACGCCCCGCACGCCGCCCCGCCTTTGCGATGCTTTCGCCACCGCCGGCCGGCGGGCGCACGACACAGCACCAAGCACGACATCTCACCGCGGACAAGGGACGCGATGCTGCCCGGACTGATGCAGGACGACTTCCAGCTCACCCTCCAGCACGTGCTGCGGCGGATGCGCAGCTTCCCCGACGCCGGCGAGGTCGCGACGGCGACCGACGCCGGCGTCACGCGCGCCCGCCATGGCGAGATCGTCGAGCGGATCGACCGCCTCGCCCGCGCCCTGCGAACGCTCGGCGTCCAGCGCGGCGAGCGTGTCGGCACCTTCGCCTGGAACTCGCAGCGCCACTTCGAGTGCTACTTCGCGATCCCGTGCGTCGGCGCGGTGCTGCACACGATCAACCTGCGCCTCTTCCCCGAGCAGATCGCCTACATCATCAACCACGCCGAGGATCGCATCGTCTTCATCGACGACTCGCTTGCGCCGGCGCTCGCGCCCCTCGCCGCCGCGCTCCCGCACGTCGAGCACTTCGTCGTGATGGGGGACGGGCCGACCGGCGACCTGCCCCGCGTGCTCCGCTACGAGGAGCTGCTCGAGGCGGCCGGACCGGGGGAGGCCGACTATCCGCAGCTGGACGAGCGCGAGGCGGCGGCGCTCTGCTACACCTCGGGCACCACCGGCAACCCCAGGGGCGTGCTCTACTCGCACCGCTCGATGACGCTGCACTCGGCCGGGGTGCTGATGGCGGGGTCGCTCGGGATCACCGGCGACGACCGTGTCCTGCTGGTCGTGCCGATGTTCCACGTCAACGCCTGGGGCCTCCCGTACGCCGCGGCGATGAACGGCGCGAGCCTGATCATGCCCGGACGCAACTTCGGCGCCGAGTCGCTGGCGAAGCTGATCGAGGGGGAGCGCGCCACGATGATGGCCTGCGTCCCCACGCTCTACGCCGACCTGCTCCGCTACGCCGACGCCCACAAACCCGACCTGACGACACTCAAGTGCGCGGTCTCCGGCGGCGCGCCGATGCCGCTCGCCCTCGCCCAGGCCTTCGAGGAGCGCCACGGCGTCTCGCTGATGCAGGCCTGGGGGATGACGGAGACCAGCCCGCTGTGCACGGTCGCGCGCGCCCCCGCGGGCACCTCCGGCGCAGAAGAGTGGGCGATCCGCGCCACGCAGGGCCGCGCCGTGCCGTTCGTCGAGCTGCGCCTGACCGATGACGCCGGCGCGGAGGTTCCCTGGGACGGCAGCTCGACGGGGGAGATCGAGGTGCGCGGTCCCTGGATCGCGAGCGCCTACTACCGCGAGGACGCCCCCGAGAAGTTCGACGACGGCTGGCTTCGCACCGGCGACATCGCGCACGTCGACCCGGCGGGATGGGTGACGATCACCGACCGCTCGAAGGACGTGATCAAGTCCGGCGGCGAGTGGATCTCCTCGGTCGCGCTCGAGAACGAGCTGATGTCTCACCCGGCGGTCCGCGAGGCCGCGGTGATCGCCGTCCCCGACGAGCGCTGGAGCGAGCGCCCGCTGGCCTGCGTGGTGCTCGAGGAGGGCGCGCAGGTGACCGCGGCCGAGCTGGTCGAGCATCTGCGCCCCCGCGTCGCCAAATGGTGGCTGCCGGCGCAGTTCGCCTTCGTCAGCGAGGTGCCGAAGACGAGCGTCGGCAAGTTCGACAAGCGCCGCCTGCGCGCCGCGCTCGCGGACGGGCAGCTCGACGAGAGCCGCGAGAGCGTCGAGGGTTAGGAGGCTCCGCCGGCAGGGCCGGCTGCGCCTGTCGGGTTTGTGGACGCTCGGCAGCCCGCAGCGCTACTGCGGCGCGTCCGCCTTGGACGCGGCGATCGCGTCCACGCCGAACAGCGCGCGCGGCCACAGCCCCTTCGCGCGCACGACGTTCAGCTGCACGGCGTAGAGCGTCGCCTCCGCGCCGATGTGCAGCCAGACGAGCGTGCCGATCACGAGCGCGAACAGACCGTATGTGTCACTCGCCTTCTTCACCTCGTGCTGCACGAGGTAGCCGCCGGCGAACTGCAGGATCTGCCACACGATCGTCGCGACGATCGCGCCCGGCAGGATCTCGCGCACCTTCGCCGGGTAGGAGGTCAGCAGCACGAAGACCGCGATGAAGAGGCCGAGGTCGAGCGCCAGCGACACGACCAGCGCCGCGAGCGTGGCGAGCACGCCGTGGGCGGAGCCGGCGTCCACCCAGCCGTCGATCACCGTCGCGGCGATGTTGATCGCGCCGAGGATCGCCAGCAGCGCGAGCCCGCGCACGCGCCAGCGCCACCAGGAATTGCGGTGCTCCGGCGGGATGTCCCACATGCGGTCCTGCGCGATCTGCGTCGCGTGCGTGACGCCGAGACCCGCGAGCAGCGCGGTCACCAGCCCGATCGCCAGCGGCAGCCCGCCGACGCTCAGCGAATGCAGGTGCTGCTTGATGTCGTTGCCGATGATCGGGAACGACGCGAGCGAGGACCCCTCGATCTGATGCTGCAGCGTCGTGTCGCCGTGCAGCACGAGCCCCAGCACCGTCACCAGCACGAGCAGCAGCGGGAAGAGCGAGAAGAACGCGTAGTAGGCGATCAGCCCCGCGAGCTGGCCGCCGTTGTCCTCGCTGAACTTCTTGTACACCGCGCACGGCAGCGCGGTCGCGGGGTGGCGCTGCTGCGCGCGGTCGATCGCCCGCAGGCTCGAGCCGATCGCGCTCCGAAGGGTGCTGATGGGGGACATCGCGTGGGGAGGTTATTCCGCATCGGCGCGCCGCCAAACGCCTAGACTCGCGCCCGACCGATTATGGAAAGCTGCGTTCCCGCTGTCCCGGTGGCGATCGGGTTGTCGGAAAAGCCCACGATGGCGTTGGCGACTCGCGACGTGAGTGCGGATCCGGCCGAGCTGGTGGCGACGATCGCCGCCGCGACGCGCGGTCGCCTCCTGCGCATCCACCGCCGCCGCCTGCGCTGGGAGGATCTCGAGGACTGCTACAGCCAGGCGACGCTGGAACTGGTTGCCCGCTCACGCCGCGCGCCGTTCGTCTCCAAGGACCACATCCAAAACGCTCTCGAGCAGAAATTCCTGAGCAGGATTGAAGACCGGCGGCGCGCGATCGGCGGGCGCAGCGCGATCGAGACGGCGATCGCTCGCTCCGTACCGGTCGACGTTCCGGAGCACGGCGCCGGCGAGTTGGAGGACCGCCGCGCAGCCGTCGAGAACCACGTCTTCGCCCGCACCGACCTGCGTCGCCTGCGCGAGGTGATCTCCGATCTGAGTCGCGATCAGCAGTTGGTGCTCGCCAGTCAGGTCTGCGTCGACATGGGCGTCGGCGAGTTCTGCGCCCGCTTCGGCTGGTCGGTGGAGAAGTACCGCAAGGTCGCGCAGCGTGCCCGGGGCAAGCTGCGCGTGTTGGTTGAGGAGTACGACCGCGGCGAGCGCTGCCTGCGCCTCGAGCCGGATCTCCTGGCGATGTCCGCCGGCGTCGCCGAGGGTGAGAGCCTCGCGCGGGCGCGCGCTCACGTCGCGAACTGCATGGCCTGCGCGCGGCTGGTTGGCGATCTCGACCGCGCGGCGCGCTCGGCGGCGGCGCTGCTGCCACCACCGGGAGCGATCGTGCTCGGCGGCGGCCTGGCCGTCAAGTTCGTCGCGGTCTGGACCGGCCTGCGCCGCGCGGCCGCGCTGGCGCGCCATCCGTTGGCCGAGACCGGAGCAGGAGGCGGTGCGGTCGCCGGTGGGGGCATGGCAAGCGTCGGCGCGCTGAAGATCGGGCTCGCGGCGGTTTGCGTGGCCGGCGCCGTCGGCACCTACGGCGTCTGCGCGCGGCTCGGAGTGCTGCCGGGCGTGGGCGTGCTGCGTCCCCCGGCGCAGGTCGAGCACCCGCGCCCGCGAGCCGCGCTGCGGCGCAGCCACCGGGCCTCGACACCCGGAACCACGCTGGTCCGCGCGACGGTCGTGGCACCGGCTGAGCTGCCGGTTTCGCCGGTGCGCGCGAGCCGTCCCGCCCACGTCAGCGCGATCACGCAGATCCGCCGTGAGTTCGGCGTTCCGCAGGCCCACTCGGCCTCGAATCCGGACGCGCGCAGCGGCGTACCGGTGAGCGCCGCCGCGGTTGGTGAAACATCGACCCTGCCGGCGACGCAGGCTCAGGTGAGTCAGACGCAGGCGGAATTCGGCTTCGAGAAGTAGCCGGCCACGCTCGAGTGGGCGCCGCGGGCCGCGATCGTCCGCGGCGCTCGTTTCAGCCTGCCGGGGCGACCGTGCGCAGTCCGCAGAGGCGGGCCGCTGCGCCCTGGCGTTCGTCGTAGGTGACGAAGCCTGCCAGCGGGGCAGCGCTGACCGCAGTGGCGACGTGAATCGCGTCGAGCGACCGCAGGGCGGGCTCGGGCAGCATTCCGGCGGCGATCAGCGTGTCTCGCTCGAGCGGAAGCAGCCCGATCGCGTCGAGCACCTCGCCCGCCCGTTTCAGGAGGCGGTCGACCGGCATCGCCCGGTCTGCCGCGGCGCGCCGGATCGCACGGGGTATCTCGGCCAGCACCAGTTCTGAGCTGACGATCTCGGCGCCGTCCAAAAAGGTTCGCAGCGCCGCGCTCTCCGGTTCAGAGCGCACGAGCTTCGCCAGCGCCGAGGCGTCGAGGTAGAAGAGCACGGTCAGCGCTCGCCGCGGAGAGCACGGTCAGCGCTCGCCGCGGACCTCGTCGAGCGCGATCGTGAGCGCGTACGGATCTCCGTCCAGCTCGAGTGGCTCCGGAAGGCCTCGGCGAAGCGGGCGCGACACCCGTCCGGCTGCAATCAGGCGGTCGAGCCCCTCGCCCGTCGCCGGTGGCGGCCCCAGCTCGGCGACGGGGCGGTTCCGATCCGTCACGACGAGCCTTTCGCCGCGTTCCACTCTGCGCAGGTACTTGCTCAGGTTCTGGCGGAGCTCTGCGACGCCGACCGTTGTCATGTACACGAAGGTAGCAGATCGTTCGGGCGGCTCCCGTTCTGTTGCGGACCGGGCGCCTGTCCCCAGGCGCTCCGCGCGGTCGGAACAGAACGCGAGGAGCCATCGTGGAAACCGTCGATCCAGCCGAGCACACCCTTGCCGTCGTCCGCGCCGCCTACCCGGCGCCGGGCGCGCGCCGGCGCGGAACCCGCCCGCCGCTCGGCGTCGCCCCCCGGGCGCTGAGCGGTGCGGGCCGCGCCGGCGGCCTCGCGCGTCACCGGTGCTGATCATGCGCCGTCGCCCGATCGCCGTTTACAGGGTCATCGACGAGGAGGAGCTGCTGGGCGGTGAGGGCATCGGCTTGTCCGGCACCGCTGGCGATCCCCTGCAGCCGCTCCCCGCCGACGGCCTGCCGGTGCGCCCGGCGGCTTGGCGCGAGCGGTCGGGGAGCTGGAGAGGCTGGGCTTCAACCGCCGTGGCGGTTGTCGCGCTTGGCGGCGTCGCGGTGCTGTTGCTCGGCATCTCAGCTCACGCCCGCGCGCCCGCCGCCGCCTCAGACGCCTCGCCACGGATTCCATCAAAGCGCCCCACCCGGGGCATCCGGAGGCCCGATACCGCCGTGGCTTCGGGACGCGCACAGGCCACACGTCCCGCGACCCGGCCCGGACGCCGGAGGACCGGCCGGCGCACTCGCCCGCCAAAGCGGCTCGCGAAATCCGCCGTGACGGTCCGGCGTCCCGCTTCGAGTGCGCCAGCGAGCCGACCGACGGGAGCACCAGGCCAAGCGGCCGACGCCCAGCCCGTCCCCGACCAGGAGTTCGGGTTCGAGCGATGAGTGCGAGAGCGCGCCGCGCGCGCGTCACGTTGCAGCCGCGCCGGCTCTGGTCGCTTCGCGTCTCACTGAGCGCCGGGCGCTGGCTCATCTACGCTCTCGCCGTCGTCGGCGTGATTACGACGACGCGCAGTCTTGTCGCTCCGGTGCGCGAGCGCGTCGTCGTGATGAGCGCTGTGAGCGCTCCCGACGTCAGCGCCCAGTGGTTCGCGCTGACCTTCACGCGCGCTTATCTCACGTGGTCGGCCGATCCCTCACTGCATCAGGACGCGCTCAGCCCGTTCCTCGCCTCGACTGATGACCCGGACGGCGGACTGACGTCCGCGCCCGGCAGCACGGAACAGGTGAGCTGGCTCGCGATCGCCGGCGAGCGCGACGGCCCAGAGGGCGAGCACGACTACACGGTCGCGGCCGCCACGGGCCGCGGAGCGATCCGCTACCTCGCCGTCGCCGTTGCCCGCGGAGCGGACGGCGACGAGATGCTCGCCCGCTATCCGGCACTCGTCGGTGCTCCCACCCCGGCGCGCGCCGGGGAGCTTGACGGTGCTGATCTGCCGGCCGTCACCAACCCGGCCGTCGTTGCGGTGCTCGAACGAGCTCTGCACAACTACGTCGACGCCTCCGCCGAGAACCTCGCCGCCGACCTCGCCCCGGGCGCGGAGGTGGCCACGGTCGCTCCCGGCCTCTCGCTGCGCGGTGTCCTTCGACTGGCGGTCGAACCGTCGGGTGCGGTGCTGGCCACGGTCGTCGCCGCCGATCCGCAGCGCGACTTGTTCACGCTCGCATTCGAGCTGATGCTCGCCGAGGTCGGCGGGCGCTGGGAGATCACCCGCATCCAGTCATGACCCACGAGCGGAAGGAGTAGGACGATGAGACGGCTGCTTGCGGGTGCGCTCGCACTCGCGGTTGGACTCGTGATGCCGGCGGTGGCGAGCGCTGCGAGCTCGCTGACCAGCGCCAACGGCACGTCGCTGGAGAGCGCCGCCAGCCAGGCCAGCAGCACGGGCCGCACGGTGGCGCTGAGCCTGATCGGGCTCGCGTTGGCCGTCGCGGCTGTTGTGCTCGTCTTCAAGCGCGACTTCAAAGAGGCGGTCGGCGTGCTCGCAATCGGCGTCATCGCGGTCCTGCTCGCCAGCCCGGCCGGGCTCAGCGTGCTGCAGAACACCGTTTCGCTCCTGTTCGGCTCGGGGTGATCGCGCCGCTCGAGGTCCGCTCGTTTCGCTCGGTCTTCGCGCTCGAGCGGCGCATCTACAGAGTCGACACGCTGCGGCTGAACCCGGCGGGGATCCCCTTGCGGGGAATCGCTTACGCGGGGGTGCTGGTGCTCTCGGCGCTGGCGGCCGGCGCCCTGCCTCCGACGGCCTGGCTCGATCCGCTGATCCCGTGGTACGTGCGCGACGTCGGCGTGCCGCTCTCCGCAGCCACGCTGCTCGGGGCGCTCCGCATCGACGGTCGCCCCTTTCACATCGCGGCGATCTCGCTGCTGGAGCACAGGTTCGCGCGTCGCCGACTGGATGGGCTCGTGCCGCTGCCGTTCCGCGCCGGTCGCTGGCATCCGCCGCCCGTCCTGTGCATCCCGGACGGGTCGGATCCGCGGTTTCGGCGGCTGCGCTACCGCGGACCGGGGGCCGTGCTCGTGCACCACCCTCATCTGCGCGCAGAATGGCGTCGGCCGGGCCGGGCCGACATCACGCTTCACCCACTCGAAGGTGCGTGCGCAAGTCCGGCGATGCTCGAACTGGCCGCAGGCGCGGTCCTCGAAGTGCGGGCACGTTGAGCGCGTGGCGTAGGCCGCTCAGCTTCGTGTACGGCAACTGCCTGCAGGGCGCGTGCGGCGCATGGGCGCTGTTCGCTCTCGAGACCTACAGCTACGCGACGCTTGCCGTGGCACGCAAGCGGGAGCGCTTCGGAAGGCTGCTCGCGGCGATCGAGTCGCTCGAGGCCGACATTCAGATCCTGCGGGTTGCACGATCGTGGGATGCCGAGCGGGAGTTCGAGCCCCTCGCTCGCGACTACCGGGGACCGCATCCGGCCGCGCACGCGTCGTATCTGGCTGCCCAGCTTTCCGCGCTCGACGAGGAACGTGCCGAGCTCCCGGCCGTCTACCTGGCGGTCAGCCTCGAGCGTCCGCGGCGCGACGTCGGTGCGTTCGTCTCCGAGCTTGGCGAACGCCCGCCCCGCGAGTCGTTGCGGTCGGCCGTCGCAGCGCTGCGCGGGAACGGCGCGCGGCAGCTCGCGGCGGTGGAGCTCGAGCGGCTGCGTGTGCGGGCAGACGAGGTTCATGCCCGGCTGGCCGGCAACCTCGACGTTCGCCCGGCACGGACGATCGAGGTGCAGTGGCTGGTGCGCCGAGCCTTCTGCCGAGCGCTTGGTGAGCCCGCGATCGACGGGCTCGACGAGCCGCAGGCGCTCGTGTTCGAGCGAAACGGCGCCGCCGTGCTGGCTCCGCTCGAAGCCGACGTGATGCGCTGGAGCGACAGCTACGTCGAGCACCATGGCCGCCTTCTGCGGGTCGAGTCGGAGCTCGGAGTCAGCTGGCAGGCCCTGCTCGTCGCCGGAGCCCTGCCCGACAGCGCCGTCTTTCCCAGCTCTCGTCTTGAGTTGATGTTCGCGCCAGTCGAGGCGCTGCCGTTCGGCGTCGACCTCACGCTCTGCGCGCGCTTCTTGCCCAACGACCTGGCGATGCGACTCGTGCGCCGCCGCGTGCAGGATGCCGACGAGATCGCCCGCGCCGAGGCTGGCGGCGACCAGGGGGTTTCCGACCGCGGCTACGACCGCACGCAGGAGGCACGCGATCTGCTGTCCTACCTGCAGTCGGCAAGTCATCCGCCGCTGCTGCGCGCGACGCTGGCGATCGCTGTTTCGGCTGCCGGCGCTGATGAGCTCGAGCGGCGTGTCGAAGCGGTCCGGCGCGCATTCGGCGAGGTGCGCCTTCACCGCCCGCTCGGTGATCAGCTGCGCCTGTTCATAGCCGCGCTTCCGGGGCAGCGCTCGTCGGTCGCGGGCTACGACGACGTGCTGACTACCGAGCAGGTCGCGGCGATGATGCCGCTCGCCACGCATGCGGTCGGCGCGCGCCAGGGCTTCCATCTCGGGCACACGCTGAGCGCCAGCCGCCATCCGGTTCGCTTCAATCTGCGCGAGGGCTCCGACAGCGACCGCAACGCCGCGATCCTCTCGATCGGCGCCCTCGGCTCCGGCAAGACCACGCTCGACCAGAAGCTCGCCTACGAGGCGTTTCTGCTGGGGGCACGCGTGATCGATTGTGATCCCAAGGGCGATCACCGGATGCACGAGCTGCCGGAGGTCGCGCCTCACGTCGAAACGATCGCCCTGCGAAGCGAGCGCGCCCTGCGCGGCATGCTCGACCCGCTGCGGGTCGCGCCCGAGCACATGCGTCAGGACGCGACCGTCTCGTTTCTCTGCGACCTGCTCCCGGTGCGCTCCGAGGCGACCTGGGAAACCGCGGTGGCCGGGGCGGTCGACGCGGTGCGACGACGTTCCAAGGCCCCGACCTGCTTCGAGGTGATCCGCGCGCTCTCGGCCGGCGACGCCGTCGATCAGCAGGTTGCCAAGACGCTGGCAGTCTACGCCGGGGCCGGCCTGACCCAGCTCGGTTTCGCCGATCCAGACGTGCGCCTGCCGGAGGTCGGAACGCGCCAGGTCACCTATCTGCCGATTCGCGACCTCCCGGCCCCGCAGCCCGGCGCCGCGCGCTCCGAGTACTCGCCGCTCGAGCGCGTCGGAGAGCAGATCGTGCGGCTGATCGCGATGTTCGCGATGGCGCTGATGGCCGCGGAGCGATCGCGCCTGAAGGTCTTCTCGTTCGATGAGGGCTGGCGGTTGCTGGGCGACCCGGTCGGCCGGTTGTTGCTGGCCTCACTGCAGCGGATGGGTCGAAGCGAGCTCGCCGTCCCGATCATCTCCACGCAGTTGGTCAACGACACGCTGCTCGACGGCCGGGCTTCGCTGGAGAACCTGATCGGGGCGACCTTCGTGTTCGGACTGCGCTCCGAGCGCGAGGCCGAGCGTGCACTCGAGCTGCTCGACCTGGACCCCGACGATCGGCTGCTGCGCGACCGGCTGCTCGAGTTCGACACGGGCCGCTGCCTGATGCGAGACCATCGCGGTCGCGTCGAGGCGGTGCAGGTGGAGATCCTCGTGCCGCGGCTTCTGGCCGCGTTCTCGACCACGCCGCCGCGCCGCTGATGCGGAGACTCCCGGTCGTCGCGCTCGGTGTCGCAGCGCTGCTTGTGCTGTGCACCCCGGTCGCCGCGCGCGCGGCCACCGCACAGGCGCCGGTCGACGCGAGCCCACTGGCGTCGAACGGCTTCTCCAGCCCATCGTGCACTGCGCCGGCCCTCACCGCCCAGCTGTCCGACACCGAGCGGACGGACTGTGCCGGGTCCGGCGTCGATGTCGCGCCGGTGCCGCTCTCGAACTACGCGATCGACATCGACATCCCGTCCGGTCTCGACGCCAGCTTCGGCGAGGACCTCTACACCGTCGTGCAGGACCTGCTCGTCACGCCGGTGTGGACCGCGCTCGTGTGGCTGATCCACGTGGTGCTCGTGGCGCTCGAGTGGTGCTACGCGATCGACCTCTTGGCACCGGCGACACTCGCCCACGTCAGCTCATCCCTCGGCGTCGCCGAGCGCGTCTTCACTGACCCGTGGCTGGGTCTGGTGCTGGCGGTCGCCGCCATCGGCTTTGCCTGGCAGGGTCTCGTGCGCCGGCGCGTGCTCGACACCGCAGGCAGGGCGGCGCTGCTCGCGGTGATGGTCTGCGCGGGGCTGTGGATCATCGCCGACCCGGTCGGGACGGTCGGCGCGGTCGGCAACCTCGCCGACCGCGCGGCCCTCGCGACCGTCGCCGCGAGTGCGACCGGGGATCCCAGCCAGCCGGTCGCGACCGTCGACGGGGCCTTCGCCGAGGTCTTCGACACCGCGATCAGCGGGCCGTGGTGCTACCTGGAGTTCGGCGACGTCGACTGGTGCCGTCAGCCGGCGGAGTTCGACCCGCGCCTTCGCGCGACCGCGACGAGCCTGGAGCAGGAGCTGCGCGCCGAGGCCACCTGTCATGGGCCCTCTCCCGGCCTCGTGCAGTGCGCGCCTGGGGGCAGCGCGCTGCAGAGCCAGCTCTCCGGCGCCGCGACGGCGTTGGCGAACGCCCGCACGAACGGGGAACTGTTTCTGGCCCTGCCACCCGCAGCGTTGGCGCGCACGGCACTCTCCAGCCAGACGGCGACGCCGACGCTCTACGGCACGCTGTGCGGTTCGAACGACCCCACTGCCTGCACCGCGCCGACGGCGCCGCAGGCGGAGTTTCGGACCGCTTCGGGCACATGGCCGCGTGTCGGTGGGCTGCTGCTGATCGTCGCGGGGACACTCGGGATGCTCCTTCTATTCGGCTTTATCGCCCTGCGACTGCTCGGTGCCGCGCTCGCGACGCTGCTCTATCTGCTGCTGGCGCCGCTGGCGGTGCTCGCGCCGGCGCTCGGCGACGCGGGGCGCGACGCCTTCCGGCTCTGGCTCACGCGGCTCGTTGGCGCCGCGCTCGCCAAGCTCGTCTACTCGGTCGCGCTCGGCGTCGCGCTGCTCGTCGTGAGCCTCCTCAGCTCGCTCAGCGGCCTCGGCTGGTGGACGCAGTGGCTGCTGATCTCGGTCTTCTGGTGGACGGCATTCGAGCAGCGCCACCGGCTGCTGGGGCTCGTGATGCACGAGCGCGGAGAGCCGGCGCGCAGGGCGCCGGTTGCCACGCGCGTGTGGCTTGCCGGCCGCAGCGCCGGCGCCGCTGTCGGCGCGGTCCGGGCCTCGGGGCGGCTAGCCGCCGGGGCTGGTGGCCGTGCGTTCGAGACGATCAAACGCATCCGCGACTTCCCGCAGGATGGCGGCGCGCTCGATCCCGGCATCGCCGCGCGCCCGCCCGGCGACGGCCGGGCGCGTGCGGGTCGTGGCGAGGAGCGCGGCTCGCAGCGCGCGCGGCGCCTGGAGGCTCGCGGCGAGCTCGCCACGCAGGTCGGGCGGATGCAAGACGCGGCGGTCGATCAGTTCCATCGTCCGCGGAGCGGAAGCGACGGGCGCGCTTCACCGGCGCCGGCCGACGTCGCGGCTCTCGAGCGTCGGCGAGCGCGGATCGCTGCGAGCCTTCGCACGGCCGAACGCGAGCACGACGGTCGCCGGGTCGCGTCGCTGCGCTCACGGGCCGCAGCCGTCGATGCTGAGCTTGCGGGGAGCCGCGCCGGCCATGCGGCAGCCCGCGGCCCCACGGCGGTCGGTGCGTTGCGTACGCGACTGGGCCAGGTTGCGCCGGCACCGCTCGTCGCGGCGCGCCAGTCGCGCGCGCTCGCGCGTGTGCTCGATCGCGCTGCGCTGGCGCCGCCCGGAACGCTGCTGCGCTCGGGACCCGAGGCGGCGCCGCTGGCCGGCTTGGCCGGCAGCAGTCCCGCCGAGTATTTGCGCAGCTCGGCGCGCGAGCAACGCATCATGCGCCTGGAGATCGAGCGCGAGCTCGCCCGGCGGCGGGAGCTCCTGAGCGACGCCGCCGTGGCGCCGCGGGGCAGGCTCGGCGCGGCACGGTGGCGCGTTGGAGTTGCAGGACGCCAAAGCACGCCTCCCGCGCCCGTCCCGATCACGCGCCGGGCGCGTCAGTTCGGCTCGCGGCAGCAGTGAGCGCCCGGATCGCGCTTCCGTTGGCCGTGCTCGCCGCGCTGCTGGCAGGACTCGTGACGGTGGGTGCCTCCACGATCCTGATCGCGTTCGCGATCGCGCGTGGAGCGGAACGCGCTGCCCTGGGCGCCGGTGCCCGCGTTCGTGTCGACGTCGGCACCGACACCGGGCTGGGTGCCGACGGCGCGCCCGTCGTCCCGTCCAATGCGGCTCGGGTGGACATACCGCCGCTCTATCTCGCGCTCTACATGCAGGCCGCGGCACGCTTCGGGCTCGACTGGGCGATTCTCGCCGGCATCGGCCGCGTGGAGTGCGATCACGGTCGCGATCCGGCTCCGTCGTGCACCGTCGAGGGGCAACTCAACTCGGCGGGGGCCGGCGGCCCCGCCCAGTTCCTCGTCTCGACGTGGCAACGCTACGGGATCAGCGCGACGGGGCAGGGGACGCCCGACATGTGGAACCCGGCCGATGCCATTTTCAGCATGGCCAACTACCTGCACGCGAGCGGCGCTCCCGGTGACTACAGGCAGGCGATCTTCGCGTACAACCATGCCTGGTGGTATGTCGTCGACGTCCTGTCGTGGGCGCGCATCTACACCGCGGATTACGGCTCTCAACCCGCGACGCACGGACGCCACATCCGCTCCGCGCAGACACATCGCCGCAACATCCGCGCCGCTCGCGGGTCTTAGTCGATGTGGCGGTTCGGGGGAGCGCCGGGACGACGATGCGACGCGCCAAGCTGACAGCCCTCCTGACCGCCGCTGCGCTGCTCGGTGCCGGCGCGCTCGCGGCCGCGCCGGCGCTCGCCTCGCACGACGAGACGGTCTTCTTCGAAGCGCCGAACGCCCTGCTCACGCCGGCGACGCGGGAACCGACGATCAGGCAGCTGCAGTCACTCGGTGTGCACGCCCTGCGGGTCATCGTCTACTGGCGCGACGTCGCCCCGGACCCGAACCACCGGCGGCGGCCGAACTTCAACCAGGCCAACCCGGCGGCCTACCACTGGGGCGCCTACGACCCGTTGATCGCCGCCGCCACCGCCCTGCATTGGAGGATCCTGCTGACCGTCAGCGGGCCGGTGCCGCGCTGGGCGACGCCGCACGGCGAGGACATCTACAGCGACCCGAACACGACCGACTTCGGCAAGTTCATGCAGGCCGTGGGGAAGCATTACGGCAGGCAGGTGAAGCTCTACTCGATCTGGAACGAGCCCAACGAGCCGGGCTTCCTGCGACCGCAGTACACGCACGGCAGGCTCGCCTCCGCGGCCATCTACCGGGGCCTCTTCATCGCCGGCTACGACGGGCTGAAGGCCTCCGGCAACTTCTCCGGCATGACCGTGCTGATGGGGGAGACCTCGCCGACCGGCGTGGCGAGCCAGGGCGTGCCGGCGCCGCTTGCCTTCCTGCGCGGTGTGCTTTGCCTGAACTCGAGCTACCGGCCGGTCGGGCACTGCGGTCTGCTGCCGGCCGACGGCTACGCGCAGCACCCATATTCGAACGCGCGCGGCCCGTTCTGGGTCCCCCCGCCCGACGACGTCACGATCGCCACGATCGGGCGTCTCGTGACCGCGCTCAACCGCGCCGCGGCCGTGCACGCGATCCGGCCCGGACTGCCTGTCTACGTCACCGAGTTCGGGGTCGAGAGCGTGCCCAACCCCTTCGGCGGCGTTTCGCTCGCGACGCAGGCGGAGTACCTGGCGATCTCCGAGCACATCGCGTGGGCGAACCCCCGCGTCGCGTCGTTTGGTCAGTACCTGCTGCGCGACGACCATCCCGTGGGCGGCCACGTCGCCGGCTTCCAGACCGGACTCGAGACCTACCGGGGCGCGACCAAGCCGGCGTATGACGGCTTCCGTTTGCCGCTGACCGTGACGCGCAACTCGAGCGCCGGTGTGACGTTGTGGGGTCTCGTGCGCCCGGCACGCGGTGCGACGAGCATCGTCGTGCAGTACTCCGCCAACGGCGGACGCAGCTGGCACGGACTGGCCGACGAGCGAACCGCCTCCGACGGCGCCTGGACCGCGACCGGCCGCTTCGTCGCGGGCCGGCTCTGGCGGGTGCGCTGGACCTCGCCGGCGGGACAGACCCTCACCGGTGCGCCGACCCGCGCCTACACCCTCACCGGCGCGCTCGAGTCCTGAGCCGCCGGCGGCCCGCCGTGCTCAGCGGTGCTTGCCCGGGACCCACAGAGGGTCGTCGCCGCCGTTGGCTTCCCGCGCCAGGATGAACAGCAGGTCGCTCAGGCGGTTCAGATAGCGCACCGTCTGCGGGCTGGCGTCCTCGCCGAGCGCGACGACACGCCGCTCGGCGCGGCGGCAGACGGTGCGGCAGACATGCAGCCACGCCGCCGCCGGCGTGCCGCCGGAGAGCACGAACGAACGCAGCGGCTCGAGTCCGGCGTTCACCTCGTCGCAGCGCCCCTCGAGCCACTCGACCTGCTCGGCGAGCAGCCGCAGGCGCTCGCGCGGATCCTCTCCCGGCACGGCGAGATCGGCGCCGAGGTCGAACAGGTCGTTCTGGATCCGTCGCAGCCAGCCGCTCGTCTGCCCCGCCAGCCCGGGCAGCGTCAGCGCGAAGCCGAGATTCGCGCCGAGCTCGTCGACCGCGCCGCAGGCCTCGATCCGCGGGTCGCTCTTGCGAACCCGGCTGCGATCGCCGAGGTCGGTCTCGCCGCCGTCGCCGAGCCTCGTGTAGATGCGGGTCAGGTTGACGGTCATCGCTCTGCCGCCAGTGTCGCAGAGCGCTACGATGGCGCGGTCATTGGTCGGTGGCAAGGGAAGCCGGTGTGAAACCGGCGCGGACCCGCCACTGTGACCGGGGACGTCCACCGCACGCGCGCAAGCGCAGGCCACTGGCTCGCCATCGCGAGCCGGGAAGGCGCGGCCGGATTGGCCCGGAAGCCAGGAGACCTGCGCCGACCGCAAGCCCACATAGACCCTCGTGGAAAGGGGTTGGCCACTCATGCAACGCACCCA
>CAZABN010000044.1:0-16057 GCA_964483345.1 uncultured Solirubrobacteraceae bacterium | reverse complement strand
ACTTGGCTGTGCTCGAGCCGGCGGCCGGCGTGGCGCTCCCCAGCCAGACGTTGCACGACGACCGCGCCGATGAGCGCTGACCCGCGCACGGGCGCCGTCTACCTCGACTCCTCCGCGATCGTCAAGCTCGTGGTTCGCGAGCCGGAGACAGATGCGCTGCTCGCGTTCCTCGAGCCGCGGCGCGTTCGGGTCACGAGCGCGCTCGCGCGCGTCGAGGTGGTGCGTGCCGTCCGCCGGCACGGCCGCTCGGCCACTACGCGCGCCACCGCGACACTCGACGCGTTGAGTCAGCTCGCCATCGATGACTCGCTCCTCGATGGCGCCGCCGCAATCAACGCCGACCAACTCCGAAGCCTCGACGCCATCCATCTGGCCTCCGCGCAGCAACTCGAAGGCGAACTCGACGTGCTTGTCACCTATGACGAGCGCATGCACGCGGCCGCACGCGCGCTCGGCCTCCCCGTCAGCGCCCCAGCCTAGCCGCATTCCCACATGCCGACGGCCGCCGGCTCGCGACGCTCGCGTGTCGCTTGGCTGTTGAAACCAAGCCGCCCGCGCTCGAGCCGGCCACTCGTGGCTTGGGGCTATCCAAGACAGCGACACGCCAACACCAGATGCACATGAAGGACCGGCTATGCCCCGCCCTGTCTGAGCTGACCGCAGCCGTCTCACCGCCACCAGGCGCGAGGACCGTCGGGACGCAGACGCAGCCCGATCACCGCCCAGGCAACGAATCTGACGCCAGCTTGATCGTCATGCGGGCGGAGGGACTTGAACCCCCAAGGGCTTTCGCCCACCGGCTCCTAAGGCCGGCGTGTCTGCCAATTCCACCACGCCCGCGCGGTGTGAGAGCCGCGACGCGCCGCACGGCTCGCGACGCGTTCTAGCAGAGCGACGCCGGTGCGCGCGACGGCGCCGCGAACGCGCACAATACGATCCGGCGCCGGAGCCCGGGTGCCCAAATCGGTAAAGGGAGCGGTCTCAAAAGCCGCCGCTCGAAAGAGCTTGTGGGTTCGAGTCCCACCCCGGGCACTGCAAGCAACCGACCGCGTGGCGGCCGGACGGCCGCCCGCGGCGCGCTTGCCCTGACCTCCACAGGGATGAGGAGCCGTGACCAGTCCGATCGATGACCAGCTCGGCGGGCCTCGCCCGCCCCACATCGCCGTCGTCGGCCCGGGCGAAGCCGACTCGGAGACCTACGGCCTGGCGGCCGAGACGGGACGGCTGATCGCCGCCCGCGGCGCGGTCGTGGTCTGCGGCGGGCTCGGCGGCGTGATGGAGGCGGCCGCGCTCGGTGCCCGCCAGGCCGGCGGGGTCAGCCTCGGCATCCTCCCCGGGCGCGATCGCGGCGAGGCGAACCGGCACGTGACGGTGGCGGTCGCGACCGGCCTCGGCGAGCTGCGCAACGCTTTGCTGGTCCAGGCCAGCGACGCGCTCGTCGCGGTCGGGGGCAGCTGGGGAACGCTCAGTGAGCTGGCGCTCGCCCTGCGGGTCGGCCTGCCGGCCGTCACGCTCGGCGGCTGGTCGGTGCTCGATGGCGACGGCGCCGAGGTGGCCGGCATGGCGGCCGCAAGCTCGCCTGCCGAAGCGGTCGAGCGCGTGTTTGCCGCACTCGCTGCTCGCTAGCGCCCCGCCGCGGACAAGCACGTCGCGAGGGCCCGCGCCGAGCGACAATGGAGGCGTGCTGCGCCCGCGCACAGCCCCTGCCGATCGCCTTGCGAGCAGCGTCGCGACGGCTGGCGCGACGCTGCTCGCGCTCGCCCTGCTCGCCGGATGCGGCGTGGCGAGGTCCGCGGATGCATCGATCGCCTGCGGCGCAGCAGCCGTCGCGACGATCGCCGCCGTGGACCGCACGGCCGCGGACGACATCTACGCCAACGAGCTGGCCGGCACGGAGGTCAGCTTCGACTCCGCGCAGGTCACAGGAGCCGCGGACCTGCTCGCCGCGGTTGCCACCGACGACGCCGCCGCGGCGCGCACGGCGGTCATCCGGCTCGTCTTTCATCCCGCCTGGCACATCGTGCGGCTGCGCGCGCTCGACGTGGCCGGCCGTGTCCTCGCCGATGTCGGCGGGCAGCACGTGATCGCGCCGGTCCGCGGCGTGCTGCGCCTGCACGGTCGCGTGGTCGGCAGCTTCGTGATGTCGGTGCAGGACGACACCGGCTACACGAAGCTGGAGACCCGCTTCATCGGCAACCCTGTTGGCATCTACGTCGGCCGCAAGCTCGTGGCCGAGCGCTACGCCAACTTCCCGGCGCGACTGCCGAGCGGCTCCGAGCTGACCCTCGGCGGCGTCTCCTACCGCGTGCTCAGCGAGACCTACACGGCGTTCCCGCGCGGCACGCTGAACGCCGTGATCCTCGTGCCGCCACCGGTAGGGCCGGTGCAACGACAGCCGTGCAGCGCGGTCCGAGCCGACGAGTTCGGCCGCATCGCGGAGCGCTTCGCCCGGCTTGCCGTCTCGCTGCCCGCGCACTACCCGGGCTTCTCAAGGACGGTGCGGATCTACACCGGTGCCGAGGTGTTCGTACGCAGGGGCGTCACGCAGCTCGCCTCGACCAGCGGCACCGGCCCGGCGACCCTGTCACGCGGCGGCACCGTCAGCTACCAGGGCCGGCGTTGGCTGGTGTTCTCGTTCGAGCCGCGCCCCTCCACGCGGGTCTACGTGCTGGCGCCGCCGGCGTCGTAGGCAGCCCTGGCCGGCGCGTCAGTCCGGCGGGATGCGGCCGGTGACCCCACTCGCGGGGGCGTCCGCGCCGCCGATGATCTCGGCGAGCGTGTCGACGAGCGAAGCCGGGGCCGCCATGATGCCGCCCTCGATCTCACGCACCACGAGGCCGACGCTCTCGCACATCAGCGCGCCGGTGGCGATGTCCCAGAGGTGCACGCCACGCTCGAAGTAGGCGTCGTAGCGACCCATCGCCGTCCAGGCGAGGTCGATCGACGCGACGCCGAAGCGGCGGATGTCGCGAACCTGTGGCAGCAGCCGCGTGAGCAGCTCGGCCTGCTTGGCGCGAACCTCCGCGGCGTAGGCGAAGCCGGTCGCCACGAGCGCCTTACCCAGCTCCGGCGCAGAGTCGCCCAGCCAGCCGAGCTCCACCCCGTTTCGGCGCGGCAGTTCGCCGCGCACGGCGCTGAAGGTCTCGCCCGACACCGGCGCGTGTATCACTCCGGCGAGCGCTCCCTGCTGGTCGCAGACGGCGACGGTGACGCTCCACTGCGGGAGCCCGTAGAGGAAGTTGACGGTGCCATCGAGCGGGTCGACGACCCAGCGCAGCCCACTCGACCCCGCCTGGTCGGCGCCCTCCTCCTCGGCCAGCAGCCCGTCCTGCGGCCGCCGCTGGGCAAGCAGCGCACGGATCGCCCGCTGCGAGGCGAGGTCTGCTTCGCTGACCGGGTCGGTCGGGGTCGACTTGGCCGCGACCCGCAACTCGCGACCGGCCTCGAAACGCGCGAGCAGCAGCGCACCCGCGGTTTGCGCGGCCTCGCTCGCGACGTCGAGCAGTTCGGCGGGGTCCATCGCACGGACTCTACGCAAGCGAACCGGCGCGACGCGGACGCGCCGACCGGTGCGGCTCGTGCCCGCGGCGTCGGCCTATACTCCCCGCGCGTGTCCGCACCCGACAGCTCCGTCACGATCATCGGC
Organism: uncultured Solirubrobacteraceae bacterium; assembly: GCA_964483345.1. Lineage (GTDB taxonomy): Bacteria > Actinomycetota > Thermoleophilia > Solirubrobacterales > Solirubrobacteraceae > Palsa-513. The sequence continues at coordinate 12,411 of CAZABN010000044.1, read as the reverse complement.
GCGTCGGGCGCCCTCGGCTTCGGGCTCGCGGTGCGCCTCGCAGCAGCCGGCGTCGCGGTGACGATCGGCTCGCGCGAGAGCAGCCGTGCCGAGGAGGCGGCGGCGCGGGTCCTCGCCGTTGTGCACGAAGGCCGTGTCAGCGGCGCGGAGAACGCCGCCGCGGCAGCCGCCAACGAGCTCGTCGTGCTCAGCGTGCCATTCCGCAGCCACCACGAAACACTGACCCACATCGCCCCCGCGCTGCTCCCCGGAGCGCTGCTGATCGACGCGACGGTGCCGCTCGCGGCCGCCATTGGTGGCAAGCCCACGCGCATGCTCGGGGTCTGGCAGGGCTCCGCCGCCCAGCAGGCGCAGGAGCTCGTCCCCGACGGCGTGAGCGTCGTCGCGGCGTTGCACACGGTGAGCGCCGCGGCGCTCGAGGACCGCGCACATCCGCTCGATGAGGACGTGCTGCTGGCCGGCGACCGCAGGGCCGACAAGACGCGCGTGGCGGCGCTGCTCGACCGTGTCGACGGGCTGCGCTGCGTCGACGCCGGGAGACTCGAGATGGCGCGGATCACCGAGTCGCTGACGGCGCTGCTGATCTCGGTCAACGTGCGCCACAAGGCCCACGCGGGGATCCGCCTGACGGGCCTTCCCGACACGCTCTGGTGAGCGTCGTCCTCCTCTCCGGGGGCACCGGCGGCGCGAAGCTCGCTCGCGGGCTCTACGACCTGCTGGGCGAGGAGCTGACGGTGATCGCCAACACCGGTGACGACATCGAGATTCACGGCGCCTACGTCTCCCCCGATCCGGACCTCGTCAGCTACTGGCTCGCGGACCGCATCGACGAGCGCGGCTGGGGGATCGAGGGCGACAGCTTCGCGGCGATGGAGATGCTGCGCGAGCTGGGGACCGACGTGTGGTTCGCGCTCGGTGATCGCGACCTCGCGTTCTGCCTGGAACGCAGGCGCCTGCTGGAGGCGGGCGCGACGCTGAGCCAAGCGCACGGCGTGCTCACGCGCGCGCTCGGCGTGCAGGCGCAGGTGATCCCGATGAGCGACGACCGCGTGCGGACGATGATCCGAAGCGGGCCACAGACGCTCTCGTTGCAGGAGTTCCTGATCGCCCACCGCGGCGCCTCGCGGATCGACGACGTCACCTTCGAGGGCGCGGCGCAGGCGAGCGGATCCCCGGGTGCGCTTGCCGCGCTGGACGGCGCGCGGGCGATCATCATCGGCCCGTCGAACCCGATCATCTCGATCGGACCGATCATCGCGATCGAGGGTATCCGCGGTGCGGTCGCGGCTTCGAACGCCCCGGTCATCGCTGTCAGCCCGATCGTCGCCGGCACGGTGCTGAAGGGGCCGACAGCGGCCTGCATGGCCTGGGCCGGACGGACAGCCGACGCCGCCGGCATCGCCGGCCACTACGCCCCGCTGCTCGACGCGATCATCGCCGATGAGCCCGTCGACGCACTGCGCTCGCTGCGCTGCGACACGCTGATGAGCAGCCCGGCCGCGCGGCGGCGACTCGCCGAGCACACACTCGAGCTGGCGGATGCGCTGAGCGGCTGATGCGCACTCTGGCGATCCTCCCGGTCAAGCGCTTCGAGCTGGCGAAGACGCGGCTGCGCGAACAGCTCCAGCCCGCCCAGCGCCGGCGGCTCGCCGAGGCGATGGTGACCGACGTGCTGAGCGCGCTGGTCGCGACGGCGGACCTGGAGGCGGTCGTCGTCACAAACGAGCAGGCCGTGGCGGCGCTTGCGGGCTCCTTCGGGGTGACCGTGCTGGGGGACCCGACGGAATCCGGCCAGAGCGGAGCCGCCCTGGTCGGAATCGCCCACGCCATCGCCGCAGGCTATGAGCGCGTGCTGCTGGTCCCCGGCGACTGCCCGGCGCTCGACGTCGACGCGCTGCGAACGCTGCTCGACCGTGTGAGCGCGCCGCCCGCCGTGACGATCGTCGCCGACCGCCACGGCAGCGGCACCAACGCGCTGCTGCTGACGCCGCCCGACGCGATCGAACCGGGCTTCGGCCCGGACAGCTTCGAACGCCACCACCGGCGCGCGCTGGAGGCCGGGGCGTCCTGGCACGTCGAGCCGCTGCCGGGACTGCTTCTGGATGTCGACACGCCCGAGGATCTGTCCGCGCTGCGCGTGGCCCTCGCGGGCGCAGCGACGCGCACGGGCGCGCTGCTCGCGGAGCTTTGATGGGCGCATTCTCCGTCTACGCGCTGGGGGGCCTTGGGGAAATCCAAGATGGCGACGACCTCGCGGCGCTGATCGTCACCGCAGCGGACGCGTTGAACGACGGTGACATCGTGGTGATCGCGCACAAGGCCGTCTCGAAGGCGCAGGGCAGGGTGCGCAGGCTGATGGACATTCAGCCGGGCGAGCGAGCCCAGGCGCTGGCCGCGGAGCACGGCAAGGACCCGCGCCATGTGCAGGCGATCCTCGACGAGTCAAGCGAGCTGGTGCGTGCGGAGCGCGGCGTGCTGATCGTCCGCACGCGCCACGGCTTCGTCTGCGCCAACGCCGGCGTCGACGAGTCCAACTCGCCGGCTGACGGCACGCTCGTGCTGCTGCCGCTCGATCCTGACGGCGCCGCCCGCGAACTGCGCGCGCGCCTGCGCGAGCTGAGCGGCCAGAACGTCGGGGTGGTGATCACCGACAGCTTCGGGCGAGCCTGGCGGCTCGGGCAGATCGATGTCGCGATCGGCGTGGCGGGCCTCGTCGTCCTCGACGACTGGCGCGGGCGACGCGACCGGCGTGGCCGCGAGCTGCACGCCAGCGTGATCGCGGTGGCCGACGCCGTGGCGGCGGCCGCCGATCTCGCGCGGACAAAGGACTCCGGTGAGCCGGTCGTGATCGTGCACGGCCTCGGCGTGCATGTGGATGAACACGACGGGCCGGGTGCGGCTGCGCTGCTGCGCAGCCGCACCGAGGACCTGTTCTCGTAGGACGCGGCGGTCAGGCGGCCGCCGCGGTTTCCGCGCGCAGGTTCGTGAGCGCGCTGTAGCCGACCGAGGCGAGCACGCCGCCGACCAGCGGTGCGAGCAGGTAGACGAGGATGAACTTGCCGCCTCCCCAGAACGAGTTCGCCGAGATCGCCGGCCCGAGCGCGCGCGCCGGATTCAGGCTGGCACCCGTGAGCGGCGCGATCGCCATCACGGCCATGCCGAGCGTCGCGCCGATGCCTGGGGCCGCCCAGCCCGCCGGCGCCTTCGGGTTGACGGCGAGTCCGACGATCGAGAACACCAGCGCGAAGGTGCCGATCAACTCGAGCGCGGCACCGGCCGCCCACTCCCCCTTGAGACCGGCACCGACCGCGGGGTCGAAGCCGTGCGAGGCGTTGGGGACCCCCGTGATCAGCCAGCCGACGAGGAGGGCGCCGACGATGCCGCCCGCAATCTGCATGACGACGTAGATCCCCGCGTCCCGCGGCGAGATCCTCCTGATCGCCAGCAGGCCGGCGGTGACCGCCGGGTTGAAGTGGCCGCCGGAGACCGCGCCGAATGTGAAGATCAGCATCGCCAGGACGATGGCGTGAACCAGCCCGATCGCGGCGAAGTCGGCGATCGGCCCCTGCTGTACGACGACGAGACCGATGAAGAAAACCAGCAGCAGCGTGCCGAAGAACTCGGCGATGTACGCCGCCACGCGACGGTCCTGCATCTGCTCCCCCTTCCCGGGTTTGGAAGAAACGGATCGGACCCTACCCCCCCGCGCGGATGGCGGCCGGCGGCGCGCGCGACCCCATACGGCTCTAAGATCGCCCAGGCCTTGAGCCTCGTTCACGTCTACACCGACGACCTGCTGTTCGGCTCGCGCCTGCGCAGCGACCTCGAGGGCGCCGGACACGAGGTGACGCTCGGGCCGCGCCCGGACCGCGGCGCCGACGCGATCGTCGCGGACCTGACGGTGGACGCCGACACGCGGATCGCCGCCCTGGCGCAGCCGCGGCCGCCGACGCTCGCGTTCTACTCACACGTCGAGATGGACGTGCGCAGCCACGCGCTGGCGGCGGGCATCGAGCTCGTCGTCCCGCGCTCGCGCATCGCCCGCGAGGGCCCGTCGCTGCTGGCCGCGCTGCTCGCTACTGAGCGTTGATCTGGCGCATCTCGTCGCGCAGCGACTGGGGCCGGCCCCAGACCGATTCGACGGGAACGCGGCCGGAACGAACCTCGCGCGGGGCGAGCTCGCCGTCGATGTTCGCGTCATCGAGCAGGCCGAGCGCCATGTGCACGGCGTCGACCGACGCGGCGTGGCCGAAGCGGTGCGCCACCAGCAGCCGCCAGTGCCAGTCGTGCTGCGAGTAGGGCTGCGCGTTGGCCACGACGAGGAAGACGGCGGCGTCGACGTAGCGCGTCTCGTCGGCGATTCGCAGATCCAGCTCGAGATCGGTCCAGTCGTCGGGGAGCGTGTCGACGATCGCGCTGAAGGTGTCCGCCAGTGGCATCGGCGCGACAGCCTACCCGCAGGCCCTCGCCGGTGCGGAAAAGCCGTCTTGTATGCTCGGTCGGTGGCGGCGGTGACGGTCGATCCGCAATATCGCGCGGCGACGGAGGGCGCGGCGCTGCTCGACCGCTCGCAGGCCGGCAAGCTGGCGCTGAGCGGGCCCGCCGCGACCGAGTTCCTCGACTCGGTGCTCTCCAACGACATCGCGGCGCTCGTGCCGGACGCCGGGCTGGCGGCCGCGCTGCTCACGCACAACGGCCGCATGCTGGCCGAGGTGCGCGTGCTGCGCACCGACGAAGAGCTGCTCCTGGACACCGAGCGCGTGGCGCTGCAGGCGCTGTTCGACGCGCTGCACCGGTTCCGCCTCGGCTACGACGTGCAGTTGCACAAACGCACCCTGCAGTGTGGGCTGCTGTCGCTGATCGGGCCCGCCGCCGGCGGCGTGCTCGCGGACGAGCCCGGCACCGCCGAGCACGATCACCTTCCCGCGGTGCTGGCGGGCCGAGCGGTGCGACTGATTCGCACCGACGCCGGGGTCGACGTGCTGTGCGCCGCCGAGGACACTGCTGCCGTCGCCGACGAGCTGGTCGCGGGCGGTGCGACGGTGATCGAGGAGGCGACCGCCGAGACGGTCCGGATCGAGTGCGGCCGACCCCGCTTCGGCGTCGAGATCGACGAGGGCACGATGCCGCAGGAGGCTGGCCTGCACGAGCGCGTGGTGTCGTACACGAAGGGCTGCTACATCGGCCAGGAGACCGTCGCGCGGCTCTACTGGAAGGGCCGGCCCAACCGTCATCTGCGCGGGCTCCGGCTGAGCGAACCGGCCCTCCCGGGCGCCGAGCTGACGCTCGGCGGGCGGCCGGTGGGCACGCTGGGGTCGTTCGCGGACTCGCCGAGGCTGGGCCCGATCGGGCTGGCACTGGTGCGCCGCGAGGCCGAGCCGGGCGCGGTGTTGACGCTCACCGGGGCCGAGGTGAGCGCCACCGTGGTGGAACTGCCGTTCAGCGTCCGCTCGTAGCGGCGCCGCCGCCGCACTGGCCGAGGCGACGGCGCTATACGATTGCCGCCGCGATGGACCTCGAACGAGCGCAACCGGCCCGGAGGGGCTCCCGCCCCGTCGTGGAGACCGGCGAGTCGAACCGACCCGGGATCATCGCCTGATGGCCGGCGTCGTCCACGTTCCGTGGTACGCGACCGGCTTCCGCGGCGACCAGCTTGCGGCCGAGCTCGAGCGCGTCTCGGCGCTCTCGGTCCGCTACGGCGCGACCAGCTACGCCGTCTACCGCGGCCGCGACGACCGCTACAAGTTCCTGCAGGTGCTGGAGTTCGACGAGCACGTTGATTGGGACCGCTACTGGGCGGGCCCGGAAATGACCGACTTCCGCATCTACTGCCAGGGTTGGTTCCAGGTTCCCGTTGTCTACGCGTGGAACGACCTGGTCTGCCGCGGCGAGGCCGTCCGCCATGCACCGGCGGCGGCGCCGGCGAACGGCCACTGAGCAGGCTTCAGCCCTGTTCGAGCGGGGCCATCGTCAGGCCGGCCCCGCGCAGCATCTCCCAGTAGTGCTCGGCCGCCTCGAGATGGCCGCTCCAGACGATCGCGAGCCCGCCGGTGTGGATGCGCTGCGCGAAGGCGTAGCCCCGCTCGAGCGTGACGCCCGGGATCACGCGGGCGAGCGTCTGTGCGACGTGGTCGAAGGTGTTGTGGTTGTCGTTGCGCACGATGACGTTCCAGCGACCGCCGAGCGCGTCCCGCGGTCCGGCAACGCGTGGTTGCTCGACGGTGCTGCTCATTGCGAGAGCTCGCGCTTGGACCAGTAGCGGGCCAGCCCTGCGTAGCACTGATCGAGCGGTGCACCGAGTGAGTAGGCGTAGGAGGGGCGGGCGCCGTCGTCGGCGTCGATCTCGAGGCGCAGCGCGGCGACGAACTGCTCGACGGAGACCTCGCGGGCCAGCGCGGCGGAGCGCTCGAGCGCGTGCTCGATGCCGTCGAGCTGGGCGGTGACGTCTTCGAAGTGGCCGAAGTGCGTGATCGCAAGCCGCTCCGGCTGCCACGCGCGCACACGCGCGATCGAGGCGTGCCAGAGCTCGAGGTCGATGTCGGGCGGCGGCGTCGGCGCGAGCACGTAGGAGCTCGGGGCAACGCGCACGCCGGCAACGTCGCCGACGAACGCGGTCGCGCTGCGCGGATGCCAGTAGCTGACGTGGTGGGAGGCGTGACCCGGGGTGTATGCGACCTGGAGGCCCTCCAGCTCCTCGCCGCCATGCAGCACGCGGATGTTCGCCGCCGGCACCGGCAGGACCTCGCCCCACAGCCGCTGCATGTCCTCGCCGTAGAGCCGCTCCGCGCTCGCCAGCAGCCTGCGCGGGTCGATCAGGTGCGGCGCGCCCCGTTCGTGCACCCAGACCTCCAGGTCGGGCCAGCGCTTGACGAGCGTGCCTGCCGCGCCCGCGTGGTCGAGGTGGATGTGCGTCAGCGCGAGCACGCGCGGAGGCGCGTCGCCGAGCTCCTCCAGCAGCGCCGGCACACAGGACGCCGGCCCGCAGTCGATCAGCACATCGTCGAGCAGGAAGCAGCAGATCAGGTGCTCGTGTCCGAGCTGGCGGACGTCAATCGCTCGTGCCTGCGCGCGCTCCATCCGTTGAAAACCCTACCTCCCGGGCCCGCACCGGGGACCGGGTCGGAAGATGGCGCATTTGACAAGCGACACTCTGCGATATATCGTGATCGTACTGTGACTTACCCCAAGAGGAGAAACCAATGACTGGAAGTTACGCCGACGGCGGATTCTGCCGTCCACTCAAGAGTTACCGCAGCATGCTGCTGATGCACCGCGGCGAAGGCCCCGGCGGCGAACGCGGCGGCTTCGGCGAGCCCGGCTCACGCTATGGCGGGTTCGGTCCCCCCTTCGGCTTCGGCGGTCCACGTGGCTTCCGCCGCCATGGCGGCAAGGCGCGCCGCGGCGACATCCGCACGGCATCGCTGCTGCTGCTGGCCGAGGAGCCACGCAACGGCTACGCGATCATGCAGGAGATCGAGCAGCGCTCCAGCGGCGTCTGGCGTCCGAGCCCCGGCTCGGCCTACCCCGCCCTGGCCCAACTAGAGGACGAGGGCCTGATTCGCTCGGAGGAATCCGAGGGCCGCAAGCAGTTCGTGATCACCGACGCCGGCCGCGAGCTGCTCGCGGCTCGCCCGCAAGACGCGCCCGCCCCATGGGATACGCTGGCGGACGGCGTATCGAGCGAGGTTCAGGAGCTGTTCGGCCTGATGCGCCAGGTCGGGATGGCAGGTCTGCAGCTGGTGCAGACCGCGACCGAGAAACAGCTAGCCGAGGCGAAGCAGGTGCTGACAGAGACGCGACGCGCGATTTACAAGATCCTCGCCGACGGCGACGAGGGCAAGGACGCGTGAACGAGGACGCCGCAGGCGGCGGCGCGGTCGCGCTCGCGAGCGCCGCCGCCGCGGCTTCGATCTCGGTGCGCGGCCTGACCAAGAGCTACGGCGAGGTCGAGGCCGTGCGCGGGATCGACTTCGAGGTCGCGCCGGGGGAGATCTTCGGCTTCCTCGGACCCAACGGCGCCGGCAAGTCGACGACCATCTCGATGCTCTGCACGCTGGTCAAACCGACCAGCGGCTCGGCCACGGTCGCCGGCTTCGACGTCAACCACCAGCGCGACTCGGTGCGGCGAAACATCGGCCTCGTCTTCCAGGACACGACGCTCGACACCTACCTGACGGCCGAGCAGAACATGCGCCTGCACGCAGAGCTCTACGGCGTCGAGCGCGAGCTCGTCGAACCGCGGATGCGCCAGGTGCTCGAGATGGTGGGCCTGTGGGAGCGGCGGCGAAGCGCGGTGGCCACCTTCTCGGGCGGGATGAAGCGCCGGCTGGAGATCGCTCGCGGGCTGATGCACTCGCCGCGCGTGCTCTTCCTCGACGAGCCGACGGTTGGCCTGGACCCTCAGACGCGCAGCTCGATCTGGACCTACATCCAGGAATTGAAGGCAGCCGAGGACATCACGATCTTCCTCACCACCCACTACATGGACGAGGCGGAGTACTGCCAGCGAATCGCGATCATGGACAAGGGCGTGATCGTGGTGCTGGACACGCCGGACGCGCTGAAGGCCTCGGTCGGGCACGACCGGGTGATGCTCGAGACCGACGACGATGACGCGGCGATCGCCGCGATCGCCGAGCGATTCCAGATCACGGCCCGGATCGTGGAGGGGGCCGTGACCTTCGGCGTAGCCGCCGGTGAGCTGTTCGTGCCGCGGCTGTTCGCCGAGCTGACGGTGCCGATCCGCTCGGTCAGCGTCTCGCGCCCCTCGCTCGACGACGTCTTCATGTCCTACACCGGCACGACGATCCGCGACGCCGAGGCGAGCGCGGCTGACCAGCGACGCGCCGCGACCGCGGCCTTCAGGAGAGGTCGCTGATGGCGACCACGACGGCGAGAGCCGAGCCGGCGCGTCCCGGCGCGCCACTGCCGGTCCCCGCGGTGCACGTACCCGCGAGCAGCGTGCGCGGCGATCTGCGCGCGATCAAGATCGTCTGGAAGCGCGAGCTGATCCGCTTCTCCAAGGACAAGCTGCGCATGGTCACGTCGCTCGTGCAGCCGTTCCTGTTCCTGTTCGTGCTCGGCACGGGCCTCTCGCGCCTGGCGAGCGCCGGCACGCACGGGGTCGACCTGCGCACCTTCGTCTACCCGGGCGTGCTCTGCATGGCGGTGCTGTTCACGGCGATGTTCTCGGCGGCGTCGCTGGTCTGGGACCGGGAGTTCGGCTTCCTGCGCGAGATGATGGTCGCGCCCGTGCGCCGCAGCTCGCTGGTGCTCGGCAAGTGCCTCGGCGGCGCGACGGTTGCGTGCTTCCAGGGGATCATCGTGCTCTGCCTGGCCGGCCTGGTCGGCGTCCCCTACGCCCCGGCGCTGCTGGCGGAGATCTTCGTACTGCAGCTCGTGCTCGCCTTCACGATCACCGCGTTCGGCGTGATGGTCGCCGCGCGGATCAAGCAGATCCAGTCGTTCATGGCGGTCACGCAGATGGTGATGATGCCGATGTACTTCCTCTCCGGCGCGATCTTCCCGGTCTCGGGCCTGCCGCAGTGGCTGACGATCCTCAACCGGCTCGACCCGATGACCTACGCCGTCGACCCGATGCGCCGGCTCGTCTTCAACCACCTCAACATCAGCGCCGCAGCGCGCCGCGCGCTGGACCCCGGCGTGACCTGGTGGGGGTGGCACGTCCCGACACTGCTCGAGGCCGCGGTCGTGCTGTCGATCGGGGTGGTCTGCCTCGCCGTCGCGATCGTCGAGTTCAGCGCGCGCGAATAGCGCCGCCCGGCGGCGCGTAACGCGTTCGCGCCCTCGCGAGACTGCCCCGCATGGACCGCCTCGCTCGCAGCGTCGCACCCGCCACGATGCGCGGGGCGATGCGTAACCATTTCGTGGGCACATGCTCCTGCTGATGCTCTTCGCGCTGGTCGTCGGGGCCGGCACGGCGGTGTCGCCGTGCGTGCTGCCGGTGCTGCCGGCACTGCTGTCGGCGAGCGGGTCCGGGGGCCGGAGGCGGCCACTCGGGATCGTGATCGGGCTGACAACCACCTTCGCGATCACGATCATCGGGATCGCAAAGGTCGTCGGCAACGTCGGACTCGGCGCCGACCCGCTGCGCGACGTCGCAATTGCCGTGCTGATCATCTTCGGCCTGGCCCTGCTGGTGCCGGGGCTCTCGCAACGCCTCGAGCGCCCGCTCGCTGCCCTCTCGCGGCTGGGGCCCCGGACCAGGGGTGACGGCTTCGCCTCCGGGCTGCTGGTCGGCGCTGCGCTCGGCTTCGTCTACACGCCGTGCTCCGGGCCGATCCTCGCCGCGGTGATCACGGTGTCGGCCGCGAGCGGTCGCGCTGTCGCGGTCGGGATCGCCTACGCGCTCGGCACCGGCCTGATGCTGCTCGCGCTCTCGCTCGGCGGGCGACGCATCCTCGACCGCCTCCGCGGCACGGGCCGCGCCGTCCTCGTTCAGCGCTCGCTCGGCGTCGTGATGGTCGCGACGGCGATCGTGCTGGCGACGCAGCTCGACGTGCGGCTCAACCAGTGGGTCGCCGACCACATCCCCAACTTCAACATCACGGCCTTCGTCGACAACTCCTCCGCGGTCTCCAAGCGGCTGGGCGAGGTGCGCGAGCACAAGGTCAAGTTCGCGCCGACCGCGGCGCTGCCGGGCGTCGTCACGCCGCCGCTCACGCCGCTCGGGCAGGCCCCGGCGTTCGTCGGCACCGAGGACTGGTTCAACACCCCGGGCGACCGCCCGCTCACGCTCGCGGGCCTGCGCGGCCGCGTCGTGCTGATCGACTTCTGGACCTACACCTGCATCAACTGCATCCGCACGCTCCCCTACCTGGAGGCCTGGGATGCGAAGTACCGCAGCAAGGGCCTGACGATCATCGGCGTCGAGTCGCCTGAGTTCCCGTTCGAGAAGGACGCCGGCAACGTCGAGGACGCGATCAAGCAGTTCGGCATCCACTACCCCGTGGTTCAGGACAACAACCTCGACACGTGGAACGCCTGGGGCAACGAATACTGGCCGGCCGACTATCTGATCGACAAGACCGGCGAGGTTCGCTACGCGACCGCCGGCGAGGGCGGCTACACCACGACGGAGGCGGCGATCCGCGCGCTGCTGGCGGAGGCCGGCGCGAAGGATCTCGGCGCCGGCGCGAAGGCCCATGGCGTGATCGTCCCGTCGCAGTCGCTCGTCACCGAGGAGACCTACCTCGGCACCGCCCGCGCGGCAGGCTGGATCGAGAACGAGCCGCAGTTCGGCAAGCACACCTACGTTGCCCCCAACTACACGCTGGCGACCAACGACTTCGCCTACGGCGGCACCTGGACGATCGGCAACCAGCAGGCGCTGGCCGGAGCGAACGCGACGATCGACGCCGACGTCCAAGCGAAGAACGTCTACATCGTGCTCTCCCCGCCCGCCCACGGCAGCGGCTCCGTCAGCGTGTCCGTGGACGGACACCACACGACCACGCTCGACGTCACGCAGCAGCGCCTCTACCAGGTGGCGCACTTCGCAACCGATTCGGTCAACTCGATCCACCTGAGCTTCGCGGCGGGGACGAGCGGCTACTCGTTCACGTTCGGGTAACCGCCGCAACCATCGCGCGCGCGACGGCGCGCAGCTCCTCCTCGGTCGCGACGTACGGCGGCATCGCGTAGATGAGATTGCGGAAGGGCCGCAGCCAAACGCCCCGCTCGACCGCGGCGGCGCTCGCCGCGGCCACGACGACCGGCTCGACGGTCTCGATCACCGCGATCGCGCCGAGCGTGCGAACCTCGCGCACGCCGTCGAGCCCGGCGGCGACCGCCAGCTCCTCGCGCATCACCCGCTCGGCGCGTGCGACCTGCTCGCGCCACTCGCCGCCGGCCAGCAGCGCCAAGCTCGCGAGCGCGACGGAGCACGCCAGCGGGTTCGCCATGTAGGTCGGCCCGTGCATCAGCGGACCGTCGATGCGCTCTGCGACGGCGCTGCTGCAGAGCGTCGCGGCGAGCGTCAGGTAGCCCCCGGTGAGCGCCTTGCCGACACACATCACGTCCGGTGCCACGCCGGCGCGCTCGGCGGCGAAGAGCGTGCCGGTGCGGCCGAAGCCCGTCGCGATCTCATCGAAGATCAGGAGCACCCCGTGCGCGTCGCAGAGCTCACGCAGGAGGCGCAGGTAAGCCGGCGAGTAGAACCACATGCCGCCGGCGCCCTGGACGACCGGCTCGACGATCGCGGCCGCCAGCTCCGCGCCGTGGCGGTCGAACAGCGCCCGCAGGTCCGCCGTCCAGCGCTCGTCGAGGGCGGCGTCGACGCCGCCGGGTGGGCGCGCTGCGAACAGGTGACCGGGCAGTACCGAGGCGAACGGCTGGTGCATGCCGTCGACCGGGTCGCAGACCGACATCGCGCCGAAGGTGTCGCCGTGG
>CAZABN010000043.1:0-16089 GCA_964483345.1 uncultured Solirubrobacteraceae bacterium | reverse complement strand
AACGCCGACTCGCCGGTCGCCTCGCTGCTCGACCGCGGCCTGATCGAGGAGAGCGGGCGCTCCGAGTTCGGCGCCGTGACCTACCGCACCACGACCCTCTTCCTGAAGGTGTTCGGGCTGCAGAACACCGACGAGCTGCCCGACGTCGCGCAGTGGGACCCGACGCCGGAGGAGCACAGCGCGCTGCGCGACCGCCTGCTCGCCGCCGGCGAGGCCCGCGCCGGGATCACGCCGGAGTAGAGAGGCCAGGGCGCCAGGCGCGCCGCGTCAGGTTGACTGATCGCGGCTCGCGCCGTCCCGGCCGAACTCGCGATCGCCGGCGAGTCGCAGCAGCACTGCGGTCCAGGTGCGAAACGGCCGCCAGGCCAGTGCGAGCTCGCTGAACTGCTCGAGCGTCGGTGGCTCCGGGAGTCCGTAGAAGCGGGCCACGTGCGCCAGTATCCGCGGCTCGGCCATCGGCATCGGAGCGTCCGCGAAGCCGGCGGCCCGCAGCACGATCAGTCCGGCGTAGAACGGGCCGATCCCGGGCAGATCCTGCAGGGCGCTCCACGCGTCCTGCGGCCCCATCGCGTGCAGGCTCGCCACGTCGAGGGCACCCTCCAGCGCCGCGCGTGAGATCGCACGCAGGCGCTCGCTCTTCTCGGCTCCCAGCCCGGCCAGCTCGGCCGCCTCGAGCAGCCGCTCGGGCTGGGGAAATGCGACAACCTGCTGACCCGCCAGCTCGAAGGTCTGCCCCAATGCCACACCCAGGCCACGGCGCACCGCCGCTGCCTGCGCCGGTTGGCGGCGTGCGGAGATCACCGACCAGGCCGCGGCCTCATATGGGGAGTGGAAGAGCACGGGACGCTGGCCGGGGTGACGGCCCTGCAACTCGCCGATCACACGGTCGCGCTCGCCCACCGCCAGGAAGGCGTCGCCGTCGTGGTCAAGCGAGAGCACGCGCGCGGTCTGGCGCTCGACGCGCGCGAGATCGCCCCCGCCGTGTACCTCACACTGCACCGGGCCGTGCTCGAGTGGCTGGCGAGCGACGACGCCGGCGTAGCCCTCGCCGCCGTCGATCGGGAACGCCAGTCGCATCGCCCCGTCAAAGGCCGGTGCGGGTCCCTGGCTGGGCCCGAAGGCGAAGCCGGCGGCGGCCGCGAGCGAGAACGGCCCGCGCGGCTCGATCGTCAGCGAGTCGCTCACGCGGCGGCTCCGGCGGCCAGCTGCCCGCAGGCGGCGGCGATCTCGCGTCCGCGAGTCAGCCGCACCGTGACCGGGACGCCGCGGGACTCGAGCGCGGTGCGAAATGCGGCGATCGCGTCGCGTCCGGAGCCCTGCAGCTTCGAATCGGTCGGGTTGTAGGGGATCAGGTTGACCTTGAAGGCCTGCCGCGGCGAGAGCAGCCGCGCCAGCGCCAGCGCCTGCTCGTAGCGGTCGTTGACGCCGGCGAGCATCACGTACTCGACGAACACGGTGCGCCTGCGGATCGCGTGGTCGGCGCGGCACGCGTCCAGCACGTCGGCCAGCGGGTAGCGCTCGTTGACCGCCATCAGCGTGCTGCGCAGCTGGTCCTCCGGGGCGTGCAGCGACAGGGCGAGGCGGATCGGCAGGCCGGAGGCGGTCAGCCGCTCGATCCCGGGGATCCAGCCGACCGTGGAGATTGCGGTGCGCCGGTTCGTGATGCCGAGGCTGGGGAGCAGGGTGCAGGCCTCGAGCACGGCGTCGAGGTTCATCATCGGCTCGCCCATGCCCATGAAGACGGCGTGGTCGAGCGCGCCGGCGCGCCGGAAATGCAGCGCCTGGTCGAGGATCTCGTCGGCGCTGAGGTTGCCGGCGAAGCGCATCCGGCCCGTCGCACAGAAGCTGCAGGTGAGCGGACATCCCGACTGGGAGGAGAGGCACAGCGAGCGGCGCCCGTCGCGGTAGCGCATCAGGACCGCCTCGACCGGGTTGCCGCCCGCGGTGCGCAGCAGCGCCTTCACGGTCCCGTCACGCGCCTGCATCTCGCGCTCGAGCGAGAGCGTCGACAGCGGCACGTGCGCCTCCAGCTCGTCGCGCAACGCCACCGGCAGGTCGGTCATCTCGGCGTAGGAGCCGGCGCCGTGCGCGAGCCACGCCCAGACCTGGCGTGCGCGGTACGGCGGCTCGCCCCGGCGCTCGAGGGTTGCGCGCAGCAGATCGCGATCCATCGACCTATGGTTGCAGCGATGCGCCTCGCCAAGTTCCTCGCCCATTCCGGCCTCGCCTCCCGCCGCGCCGCGACGGAGATCGTGCGGGCCGGGCGCGTGCGTGTCGACGGGGTGCGCGAGCTGGACCCGTCACGCGAGATCGACGGCGAGCGCGTCGAGCTGGACGGACGCCCCGTCGCCGGCGTGGAGCCCCGCGTGGTCTACGCGCTGCACAAACCGGCCGGCGTGGTGTCGACCGTTCACGACACCCACGGCCGCGCGACCGTCGTCGAGCTGGTCAGCGACTCGCGCCGGCTGTACCCGGTCGGCCGCCTCGACGCCGATTCGACCGGCCTGATCCTCCTGACCAACGACGGCGAGCTCGCGAACCTGCTGACACACCCGCGGCACGAGGTGCCGAAGACCTACCGCGTGCGCCTCGCCGGCGGGCGCGTGGGTCCGGCGGCGCTCGCCGCGCTGCGCGACGGCGTCGTGCTCGACGACGGGCCGACCGCGCCGGCCCAGGTCAGGCGGCTGTCCGCGAACGTGATCGAGCTGGAGCTGCGCGAGGGCCGAAAACGCCAGGTGCGGCGGATGTGCGAGGCGCTCGGGCATCCGGTGCTCGAGCTGACACGTGTGCGCTTCGGGCCGCTCGAGCTGGGCGGGCTGGAGGTTGGGGCGGCGCGCCTGCTGAGCGACGCTGAGGTCGGCGCGCTCCGTGACGCCGCTCGACGGTAGGCTGCGAATGGTGAGTGAGCGGCTGTACGCGCTGCGCGGCGCAACGAGCGTGCCGGACAACAGCGCCGAGGCGATCCTCGCCGCCACCGAGGAGCTGATGCGCGCGCTGATCGCGCGCAACGGCCTCGAGATCGAGCAGTTCGTCAGCTGCATCTTCACGGCCACCGATGACCTCAACGCGGAGTTCCCGGCGCTCGCCGCGCGGCGCATCGGCTTCGATCGCGTGCCGTTGATCTGTACGCGCGAGATCGACGTCCCCGGGGCGCTCCAGCGCGTGATCCGGGTGCTCGCGCACTACTACGCGCCCGCGGGGCACGAGGCTGCGCACGTCTACCTCGGCGAGGCCCGCAGCTTGCGCGCGGATCTGGATGCCGCACAATAGAGCGATGGCACTCGAGTTCAACTCGGCCGTCAAGCAGATCCCGGTCTACCCGGCGGCCGCCGGCTACGCGCAGAGCGGCCCGCTCGTGCGCCTCGCCAGCAACGAGTCGCCCTACCCGCCGCTGGCGGCTGTGGTGGCGGCCGCGAGTGCGGCGCTCGAGGGCGTCAACCGCTACCCGGACCCCACCAGCGCCAGGCTGCGCGGTGCGCTGGCGGATCGCTACGGCGTGCCGGCCGAGCGGATCGCCGTCGGCAACGGCTCCTGCGACATCCTGCTGGCGATGGGCGAGGCGCTGCTGGAGCCCGGTGCCGAGCTCGTCTACGCGTGGCCGTCGTTCTCGGTCTACCCGCAGCTCGAGGCGGCTTCGGGCGCGCGCGGGATCCGTGTCGCGCTCGACGCGCACGAATGCCACGACCTGGATGCGATGGCGAGCGAGATCACCGTCGCGACGCGCCTGGTGATCGTCTGCAACCCGAACAACCCGACGAGCACGGCGATCGGGCTGAAGCAGATCGCGGCGTTCGTTGCGCGCGTCCCAGCCAGCGTCTGCGTGCTGATCGACGAGGCCTACTGCGAGTTCAACCTGCTCGACGATCCGGACGCCTCGATCGCGCTGCTCGACCGCCATCCCAACCTCGCGCTGCTGCGAACGTTCTCGAAGATCTACGGACTCTGCGGACTGCGCGTCGGCTATGCGCTGTGTGGCTCGCGCGACCTGCCCGACGCGCTGAACGCGGTCCGCCAGCCGTTCTTCCTCAACACCGCGGCCCAGGCCGCGGCGCTGGAGGCGCTCGCCCACCAGGACGAGGTCGCGCGACGCGTCGAACGCGTCGCCGTGGCACGCGTGCAGATGCACGACGGCCTGACCGAGCTGGGGTTGCGGCCGGCGGCGTCGCAGGCCAACTTCTGCTGGTTTGCGCTCGGCGAGGGGCGCGACGAGGCGGAGATCGTCGACGGTCTCGCGAGCCAGGGCGTGCTGGTCCGCGCGGGCAGTGCGCTCGGTCGCGAAGGGGCGCTGCGGGTCAGCTACGGCACGCCGACCGAGAACGAGCGCTTCCTCGAAGTGCTCGCCGGGCTGCTGTAGAGCCTGGGGACGACGGCGCCACCCGGGCGAGCGAGCTGCCCAGCGGCCACGCCATGATTCGCACGGCCCTCGAGGTGTGGAGCGGTCGCCCGCGGCGCACGGCGCGCGCTCGCCCGACACTGGACGCCACGACGGTGCGGGTCTGCGCCGGTGTCGCGTGTGCGATTGGAGTGTTGACCGTCGCGGCCTGCGGATCGTCGGCACAGCACGCCCCCGTGCGCCACACCGCGCACGCCTGCGTGCCATACCGCGCGGCGCACGTGGTGGTGGCGGGGGGCGGATCGCCGGTCACGCGGCTGACCGTGCGCCCGGGCACGGTTGTCTGGGTCGAGCTCGTCGAGCCGGAGGCCGACACGATCCTGCGGACGGCGTTCCCATGGCGGACACCGGCGTCGTCCGACCAGGGTGTGATCTCGGCGGTGTCGCTCTGCAAGCACTCCTGGGTGACCTCGCTGCCGGTGACGATCACCGCGTTTCGCGCGCTGCGCCCCGGAACCGCGACGCTGGAGGTGGCGCTCACCCGCAGCTGGAGAGGGAGGGTCGACACCGCTCCACTCGGCCGATTGGCGACCGCCCTCAGACTGCCGTTCGCCTGCCGCATTCACGTCACCGTGAGCCGTGCGGGCCGCGCCACGTAGGAGTGGGCGGTCCGCGGCGCGCGTGGCGGCCTCGTGGCGCCTGGACGAATGTACGAGTGGCCCGTCGCCGGCGCTGTTGCTCGGCTCGCCCACGATCTGCTACACATTGCGCAGATGTGCGATGCGAGCGACCGATCGATGACCGCCGCCGGCGCCCCGGGCGCCACGCTGGTCGCTGCCTATTCGTACACCTACCCGGCGTCCTGGCGATTTAGCTAGGCGTCCGGACCTGCGCCCGCCGCGAGCGGGCGCCTGGCCTCGGTTAGAACGGCCCTCAGGGCCCGGGCGCCGCCTCCACAGCCGCGAAACGCACCTTGCAGGTGCTTCGCCGGCTCCCGTCTACGCTTCCAGCCGAACTTTGAAAGGACCCAGCAGATGATGATCGTGATGAAACCGAACGCGACCGAGGAGGAGATCGAGTACGTCCTCGCGCGCGTTCGCAGCGTGGGGGCTCGCGCACACATCTCGAAGGGCGAGGAGGTCACGATCATCGGCGCGATCGGTGACCGCGAGCATGTCGCGCGACTCGAGCTCGAGGGCGCCCCCGGCGTCTCGCAGGTGGTGCCGATCCTCAAGCCGTACAAGCTCTCGTCCTCGCAGCTGCGCTCCGGCGCACGCTCGGTCTTCGAGATCGGCGGGCGCCGGATCGGCGGCGAGCACTTCGCCCTGATCGCCGGGCCGTGCACCGTCGAATCGCGCGAGCAGGTGCTCGAAACCGCGCGGATCGTCAAGGAGGGCGGCGCCGCGATGTTCCGCGGCGGGGCGTACAAGCCGCGAACCTCGCCGTACGCCTTCCAGGGCCTCGGTCAGGAGGGCCTGCGGCTGCTCGCCGAAGCCAAGGAGCTCTACGGCATGCCGATCGTCACCGAGCTGATGGACGTGCGAGACCTCGAGGCGGTGCTCGAGGTCGCCGACGTCCTGCAGATCGGGGCTCGCAACATGCAGAACTACACCCTGCTCGCCGAGGTTGGCCGCAGCGGCTGCCCGGTGCTGCTCAAGCGCGGGCTCTCGGCCACGCTCGAAGAGCTGCTGATGGCTGCGGAGTACATCCTCAAGGAGGGCAACGAGAAGGTGATCCTCTGCGAGCGCGGCATCCGCACGTTCGAGACCGCCTACCGCTTCACGCTCGACCTGATGGCGGTGCCCGTGCTGCGCCAGCTCTCGCACCTGCCGGTGGTCGTCGATCCAAGCCACGCCGCGGGCCGGCGGGACCTGGTCGAGCCGCTCTCGCTCGCCGCCGCCGCGGCAGGTGCGGACGGGATCATCGTCGAGGTGCACCCGAACCCGGACGAGGCGATCTGCGACGGGCCGCAGGCGCTGCGCGCCGACGCCTTCGCGGCCTACGCCGCGCAGGTCGAGCGAGCCGCCTCCGTTGCCGGCAAAGCCTTCACGACCGCGTGAACGTCGGTGTCGTCGGCGTTGGGCTGATCGGCGGCTCGATCGGGATGGCGGTGCGCGAGCGGCTCGGCGCGCGCGTCGTCGGCTTCGATCCTGACGGCGGCGTCGGCGCGGCGGCGCTGCGGCGCGGAGCGCTGGAGAGCGTCGCGGCAAGCGTCGGCGAGGCGGTCGCGGGCGCCGATCTCGTCTTCGTCGCCGCGCCCGTCGGCGCGCTCGCCGGCGCGCTGGACGCGGTGCTCGCGGCGGCTCCCGCGGACTGCGCGGTCAGCGACGTCGGATCGACCAAGCGCGCGATCGTCTCCGGTCGCGTCGATCCACGCTTCATCGGCGGGCACCCGCTGGCCGGGGCCGAGACCTCCGGCGTCGAACATGCCCGGGCCGACCTGTTCGACGGTGCGACCTGGTACCTGACGCCGGGGACGGCCACCTCGGGCGCGCTCTACGAGCGGCTGCACAAGGCGCTGGTGGGGATCGGCGCGCAGCCAACCGCGATCGACGCCGCGGTGCACGATCGCGTGATGGCGAGCGTCTCGCATCTCCCGCACGTCTTCGCCAACGTGCTCGTCGCACAGGCGGCCCGCGCTCTCGGTGACGGTGCGGACGTGCCGGCGACCGGTCCGAGCTTCCGCGACGCGACACGGGTCGCCGGCGCGAACGCGACGATCTGGCCGGACATCTACCTCTCCAACAGCGACGCGCTGGTGGCGCTGATCGACGAGGCCCAGGTGCGGCTCGCCGAGGTGCGCGCGGCGCTCGCGGCGGCCGATCGCGGCGCGATCGAGCGCTGGAACGAGGATGCGCGCATCGATCGCGACGCACTGCTCGGCGCCGGTCTTGCCGGTGGCTCCGTGCACGAGCTGCGCGCAGCGGTCACCGACCGTCCGGGTGTCGTCGCCGAGATCGCGCTCGCGCTCGGGCGCGCCCAGATCAGCATCGTCGACATGGCGCTCTCGCCCGCGCGCGACGGCGGCCAGGGCGTCGTCGCGCTGTGGGTCCGCGGCGAGGAGCAGACGCGGCGTGCGATCGAGCTGATCGAGGCGCTCAAGATCCCGGTAGCGCGGGCCTGAGGCGGGAAGCGCAGCCGTGGAGGTGACGAGGGTCGAGCCGCTTCGTCAGCCGCCGGTCGCGACGCTGCGGCCGCCCGGCTCGAAGAGCATCACCAACCGGGCGCTCCTGTGCGCTTCGCTCGCCGACGGCACGAGCACGCTGCGGGGCGCGCTCTTCGCGCAGGACACGCACGCGATGATGGACGCCGTCGCCGCGCTCGGCTCGGACGTCCACGCCGATCAGACCACCGCGACCGTGGAGGTGCACGGTTCCGCGGGGCGCCGGCCGGCGGAGCCCGTGCGCATCGACGCCCGCCAGTCGGGGACGACATCGCGCTTCATCCTGCCGGCGGCCGCACTCGGGTCCACGCGCGTGGTGGTGGACGGCGCGCCGCAGCTGCGCTCGCGTCCGATGCTCCCGTTGCTCGACGCGCTCGAGCAGCTCGGCGTCAGCGTCGAGCCGCTCGAGCAGCCCGGCTTCCTGCCCGTCGCGGTGCGCGGTCCCGCGCGGGGCGGCGAGGTGCGCGTCGCCGGGCACCTCTCCAGCCAGTTCCTCTCCGGCCTGCTGATGGCGGCGCCGCTGATGGAGCGCGGGCTGCGGGTGGATCTGACCTCGCCGCTCGTCTCGGTGCCCTACGTGACGATGACGCTCGCCGTCATGCGGGCGTTCGGCGTCGTCGCCGACGGGCTGGCGGTGGCGGCAGGCAACTACACGCCGGCCGTGCTGGCGATCGAGCCCGACGCCAGCGCCGCGGCCTACTTCTTCGCGGCGGCGGCGATCAGCGGCGGGCGCATCACCGTCGAAGGCCTCGGAGCCAACTCGATCCAGGGCGATGTCGCGTTCGTCGACATCCTCGAGCGGATGGGCGCGCTCGTCGAACGAGCGGCCGACCGCATCACCGTCTGCGGCACGGGGACGCTGCGCGGGGTGGAGGTCGACATGGCGGACATCTCCGACACCGCACAGACGCTCGCGGCCGTCGCCGTGTTCGCGCAGACGCCGACGCGGGTCGGGGGGATCGGCTTCATCCGCGGCAAGGAGAGCGACCGGATCGGCGCGCTGGCGGCGGAGCTCGGGCGGGCGGGCATCGCGGTGGCGACCGACCCGGACGGGTTCACGGTGACGCCGGGCACCGTTCGCCCCACGCGCTTTCACACCTACGACGACCACCGCATGGCGATGAGCCTGGCGCTGCTCGGGCTGCGCGCACACGGCATCGAGATCGAGGATCCCGGCTGCGTCGCCAAGACCTACCCTGACTTCTTCGCCGACCTCGCGTCCCTGTACTGAGCGCCGCGGCGACGCGCGAGAGCGCCGCGGCGGCGCGCGGGCCTCAGCCGCTCGGCCGGTTGGACGGGGCAGCAGCGGCGCGGTGGCCGCCCGACGCCTGCGCGGGACGCCGTGGACGATCCCGGCCACGGCTATCGTGGCGGCCATGATCGTGGCGATCGACGGCCCCGCCGGCGCCGGCAAGTCGACGGTTGCCCGCGGCGTTGCCGCGGCGCTCGGTTTCAGCTACCTCGACAGCGGCGCGCTGTACCGCTGCGTGGCGCTCGCGAGCCTCGAGCAGCCGGCGATCAGCCCGGCGCAGCACGCCGCCGTGCTCGATGTCTCGCTCGGCGAGCGGGTGCTGCTCGGCGGTCGTGACGTGACGCACGCGATTCGCAGCCCGACCGTCTCCGCGCAAGCGTCTGTCGTCGCCGCGGATCCCGCGGTGCGCGTGGCGCTCGTGGCGCGCCAGCGCGAGCTGCTCGCGCACGGGGACTGGGTAGCTGAGGGCCGCGACATCGGCACCGTCGTGGCGCCCGCCGCCGAGGTCAAGATCTTTCTCGAAGCCAGCGCCGAGGAGCGCGCGGCGCGACGCGCACGCGAAATGGGGGCCGATCCCGCCGAGGTGGCGCAGGAGATGCGTGTCCGCGACGCCCGCGACCGCGACCGTGACCACTCGCCGCTGCAGGCGGCGCCCGACGCCGTCGTCCTGGACACCGGCGGGCTCGGCGTCGAAGAGGTCGTGGCGCGCGCCGTGGCGCTCGTTCGCTCGGCCCAGGCGGCGCGGGGGGCTGAGGCCGCGCGGGGCGGCGGTGCGGGCGGCGACGCGGGCTGAGCGCACGCAGGGGTTCGCCCACGCGTCACCCCAACGGGCGGGCGCCGGGCGCTGGCTATGCTGGAGCGGTGACCCAGCAGACCCCCGCCGCCGGCGTGCCGTCGCGCGCCGCCCCGCGGGCGTGTCGCCGGGCCGCCGCGCGCACCGCTCGCAGCGCCACGCCCCGCGTGCCGTTCGCCGGGCCGTGCCACGTGCGCCTCGCGCGACCCTGTCGAGCGCGGGGCGCTGAGCGATGAGCGGCGACGAGCGCTCCGTCAAGGTCGCCGTCGTCGGCTACCCGAACGTCGGCAAGTCCTCGCTCGTCAACCGCCTGACGGGCTCGCGCGAGGCGATCGTGCACGAGCGCCCGGGGATCACGCGGGACCGCAAGGAGCTCGATTGCGAGTGGAACGGACGCATCTTCACGCTGATCGACACCGGTGGCGTCGACTTCGCCGACCCCGATCCGCTGGCCGGCTCGATTCGAGACCAGGCGCGGGCCGGACTCGCGGACGCCGACGTGGCGCTGCTGGTCGTCGACGCGCGCGCCGGGGCGCGACCGGGGGAGCACGAGATCGCGGACCTGCTGCGGCGCGGGCGCACGCCGGTGCTGGTCGCGGCGAACAAGTGCGACACCGTCGCGGACATCCCGCTGGCTGCCGAGTTCCACGCGCTCGGCCTCGGGGAGCCGGTCGCCGTATCTGCTGCGCAGGGGCTCGGAACCGGAGACCTGCTCGACCGGCTGGTGGCGATGCTTCCGGCCGCTTCGGAGCGCCCTGCGGACGCCCGCGACACCATTCGCCTGGCGGTGATCGGGCGCCCGAACGTCGGCAAGTCCTCGCTCGTCAACCGTTTCGCCGGCGAACAGCGTGTGATCGTCGCGGACGAGGCGGGAACGACGCGCGACGCGATCGACCTGCCGCTGCTCGTCGACGGCCGCAGCGTGGTGATCGTCGACACCGCCGGCATGCGCCGCCAGTCGAAGGTCAGCGAGTCGGTCGAGTACTACACGACGCTGCGCTCGCAGCGCGCCGCTGAGCGCGCCGACGTCGCGATGGTGGTCTGCGACGCGGGTGACGGTGTCACGGCGCAGGACCTGCGGGTCGCCGACCTGGCGATGCGCAGCGGCTGCGCGACGCTTGTGGTGCTCAACAAGTGGGACGCCCAGGCGCCGACGCTCGACCTCGAGTACGAGCGCGCACGGGTCGCGGAGAAGCTGCGTCAGCGCCCCCGCGTGCTGACCGCCTCGGCCACCACGGGCCGCAACGCGGCGCGGCTGCTGGTGGAGGCGATCACGCTCGGCGACCGCCGCGCGGGGCGGATCCCGACGCCTGAGCTCAACCGCTTCCTCGGCGAAACGGTGCAGGCGCGCCAGCCTCCGGCCAAGCAGGGCCACCGGTTGAAGCTGATCTACATGGCCCAGATCGGCACCAGTCCGCCGCGCTTCGCGATCCAGGTCAACTCGCGCACGCGGGTCACACGCGACTACGCCTACTTCCTCGAGAACCAGATGCGCGAGCGCTACGCGCTCGACGGCGTGCCGCTGATCATCGACTTCGTCGAGCGCGGCGCGCGCGCGGGCGGCGCGCGAAGCCGCGACGCGAGGCGGCCCGCGCCGGTGCTGTCCGCGGCTCCGCTCGACGACGAAGACGACCGCCAGTCGCTCTAGTCTGCGACGGTGGCCTCGATCGCCCAGGTCGAGCCGCTCACGAGCGCGCGCGCGCTGCGTGGGCCGTTCGACTATGCCCTGCCGGAGGAGATGCGCGACAGCGTCGGTGTCGGCTCGATGCTGGTCGTCCCGTTCGGCCGCCGCGAGCTGCTCGGGGTGGTCGTCGGGCTGAGCGACGCGAGCTCGGTGGCGCGCGAGCGGCTGCTGGCCCCGCGGCGCGCGGTCGAAGCGGCTGTGCCGGCCGACCTGGTCGAGCTGGCCGGCTGGATCGCCCTCGAGTACTGCTCGACGCCGGCTCGCGCGCTGTCGCTCGTGCTGGCGCCCGGCGCCGGTAGCGGCGTGCACAGCCTGGCGCGCCTGGTCGCGGAGCTGACGGCCGCCGGGCGCGCCGCCCCCTCGACCGGTGTGCGCCTGACCGCGGTGCAGCGCGCCGTGCTCGAGCGGCTCGCGCCGGACGGCGCGACACCCGCCGTGGCGACCGGCGCCGCGCACGGGACGCTGCGGCGCCTGGAGGCGCGCGGGCTGGTGCGCCTGAGCCGCCGGGAACTCGGCCGCGCGCCCGAGCATGTCGCGGTGGGCGCCCGGCGGGCGGGGGCGGTGACGCTCAACTGCGATCAGCGGGCCGCGCTGGCGTCGGTTTGCGAGGCGATCGAAGCGCGCCGCTCCGAGCAGCTGCTGCTGCACGGTGTGACCGGGTCGGGCAAGACCGAGGTCTACCTCCGCGCGGCCGAGGCGGCGCTCGCGCAGGGCCGCGGCGTGATCGTGCTGGTGCCGGAGATCGGGCTGACCCCACAGACCGTCGGGCGGTTCGTCGAGCGTTTCGGCGAAACGGTTGCGGTGGCCCACTCGCGCCTGAGCGCGGGGGAACGCTACGACGAGTGGATGCGAATGCGGCGCGGCGAGGCCAGGATCTGCGTCGGTCCGCGCTCGGCGGTGTTCGCTCCGCTGGAGGACCTCGGTCTGATCGTCGTCGACGAGGAGCACGACTCCTCGTACAAGCACGAGGGAGACCCGCGCTACGACGCGCGCCACGTGGCCGCACGGCGCGCGCAGCAGGCCGACGCCGTGCTGCTGGCGGGGAGCGCCACGCCACGCCCGGAGAGCTATGCCCGGCTGCGTCGCCTCGCGCTGCCGGCCCGCGTCGACGGCGCCGCGCTGCCGACGGTCGAGGTGCTCGACATGTGCGGCGTCCAGGGCGCCGTGCACGAGCGCACCGCCGCCGCACTCGGCGAGCTGCGCCGGTGCGGCGGCAAGGCGATCGTCCTTTTGAACCGCCGCGGCTGGTCGAACTTCCTCTCCTGCCGTTCGTGCGGCAAGGTGTGGGGCTGCCCGGAATGCGACGTCGCACTGGTGCTGCACCGCGCGGAGGGCGTGATCAGCTGCCACCACTGCGGGCATCGCGAGAACGCACCCGCGCGCTGCGACGCGTGCGGCTCGACGAGCGTGGCCCGGCACGGACTCGGCACCGAGCGCCTCGAGCACGAGCTGGTCGCCGCGCTCGGCGCCGGCGACTATCCGATCTTCCGCCTCGATGCCGACGTCGCCGGTGCCAAGGGGCGGGCGGCGGCGGTGCTCGCCCGCTTCGAGCGCGCGGACGCCGGCATCCTGGTCGGCACGCAGATGGTGGCGAAGGGACACGACTTCGACGGCGTGGCGCTGGGGGTCGTGCTCGACGCCGACGCCACCCTGCGCTTCCCCGATTTCCGCTCCGAGGAGCGGACCTTCGCACTCGTTGCACAGCTCGCCGGCCGGGCGGGCCGCGGCGGCACCGAGGGCCGCGTGCTGGTGCAGACGATGGCGCCGACCGCGCGCTCGATCGTGGCGGCTGCGCGACACGACAGCGAGGGGTTCCTGGCGGGGGAGCTGAGCCGTCGCGAGGCGCTTCGCTACCCGCCGTACGGCGAGCTGATCCGCATCGTATGCTCGAGCGCCAGTGAGGGAGTGGCGCTCGAGGCTGCGCGCGAGCTGCGCTCGCGGCTGACGCTCGGTGACGCCCAGCTGCTCGGGCCGGCGCCGCTGTTTCGGCTGCGCGGACGCGAGCGTGCTCAGATCGTGATCAAGGCCGCCGACCGCGTGGCCGCGGTGGCGGCGGTCGGCGAGGCTGTGGCGACGCCGCTGCACCGCGACGCTGCGGTCAGCGTCGACGTCGATCCGCAGTAGCGCGGGCCGGCGGTCGATTCCTCCACCACCGCCGCCACGCGACGGTCCCCGCCGGCCTCGGCCCTGAGGGCCTATCCCGGTAGAGCCCTAGACTGAGCGTCATGGCCGAAGAGTTGCTCGACGAGGAAGAAGAGCTCGAGGGCGAGTCCGCGCAGGAGCGCGAACGCCGAGAGGCTGCGCTGGCGAAGATCCGCAAGCTGGGCGATCCGGTCCTGCGAACTCGGGCGCTCGAGGTCTCCGCGTTCGATCCGCGCCTGCGCGCCGACATCGAATGGATGCGCGGACTGATGAACGACGCGATGGGCGTCGGGCTGGCCGCCACACAGGTTGGGATGCTGGCCCGGGTGCTCGTCTACCGGGTCGAGCCGGAGAGTCCGACGGCGGCGCTCGTGAACCCGCGGATCGAGTGGCACAGCGTCGAGACCGAGACGATGGAGGAGGGGTGCCTGAGCATCCCCGGAATCCGCGTCGACGTCGAGCGCCCGCTGCATCTGCGCGTCGCCGGGGCGGACGCGGATGGCGCGGGCGTGACGGTCGAGGCGTCCGGGCTCGAGGCCAGGGTGCTGGCGCACGAGATCGACCATCTCGACGGCGTCCTGATGCTGGACCGCGCGAGCAAGGCGCAGCGTCGCGAAGCGATTCGCGCGTGGCGCGATCGTCAGCTCGCGGCGTGAACACCGTCTACATCGGCAGCTCGGACTTCTCGCTCAGGGTGCTCGCCGCCGCCGCTCCGCAGCTGGCGCCGGCTCTGGTCGTGACGCGGGCACCGGCCGCCAGGGGCCGCGGCCGCCATGTCGCGCCGACACCGCTGGCGGCCGGCGCGCGCGAGCTCGGACTGGCGGTCGTCGAACCGGCGCGGCTTGCCGACGCCGCGGAGCAGATTGCCGCCGTCGCCCCCGATCTCGTGGTCCTGTGCGCGTATGGCGGGATGGTGCGCGAGCCGCTCCTCTCACGCTACGAGATCCTCAACGTCCACCCGTCGCTGTTGCCGCGCTGGCGCGGCGCGGCGCCGATCGAGCGGGCGATCATGGCCGGCGACGCGCTCACCGGTGTCTCGCTGATGCGGCTCGTGGCGGAGCTCGACGCCGGTCCCGTGTGCCGCGCGGCGGCCGTCCCGATCGAGACCGAGGACGACTACGGAACGCTGAGCGCGCGCCTGGCGGATCTTGGGGGCGCGCTCGTCGCGACGGCGCTCGCGGGTCCGCGCGAATACCTCGAGCAGGAGCTCGACGGCGTCACCTACGCCGAGAAGCTCACGCCCGCCGACCGCGAGCTCGATCCGGAGCGCCCGGCGGTGGAGCTCGAGCGGCGAGTGCGGGCGCTGCACCCGCACGTCGGCGCGCGCCTACCCGGTGGCCTGGGCGTGCTCGCCGCCAGGCTTGCCACCCGGACCACACCGGCCGGCGCACTCGCGGCGCAGGACGGCCGGCTCTACTACGGCGCCACACCGGGGGCGCTCGAGCTGCTGCGTGTCCAGCCGCCCGGCGGACGCGCGATGGACGCTGCGGCGTACCTGCGCGGCCATGCACTCTGAGGACGTGAGGGCACCCGGCGCCCCCACCAGGCGCGCCGGCGGAGCTGCCGGCATGCCTTCCGAGGCGCGTGTCGCCGCCTACCTCGTGATCCGGCGTACGTTCGAGCATGGCGCGTTCACAGATCGCGCGTTTCACCGTGCCGCGGCGCCGTTGCGGGGACGCGACCGCGCGCTCGCGATGCGCCTCGCCTACGGGAGCGTGCAACGTGCCCTCACCCTCGATCATTTGATCGAGCAGTGCTCCGGTCGTCCGGTGGCGAAGATCGACGCGCCGCTGCTGGCGGCGCTGCGGCTTGGCTGCTACGAGCTCTGCTTCGCCGGCAGCGCCGCGCACGCCGTCGTCAACGACGCCGTCGAGCTGGTGAAGGGATCGCACGGGCACGCGCTGGTGAACGCCGTGCTGCGTCGCATCGACCGTGAGGGCCCCTCGCTGCTGGCCGCGCTCGACGACGGGGATCCGGCGTCGGCGTCGATCCGCCACTCGGTGCCGCGCTGGATCGTCGAGCTGTGGTGGGACGCGCTCGGCGCCGAGGCGACCCGGGCGCTGCTCGCCTGCGCGAACGAGCCGGCCGAGAACTCGCTGCGTGCCAACACGCTGCGCACCGACGCCCCGGGGCTCGTCGCGTCGCTGGCCGGCGAGGGGGTGGCCGCCGGTGCCGCGGGCGAGCCTCCCGAGGCGGTGATCGTGACCGGCTCCTTCGACGCCCACGGCTCCGCGCTCTGGCGCGCGGGCGCGCTGATGCCGCAGTCGCGCGCATCGATGCTGGTGGCGCACTGCGTTGGCCCGCAGGCGGGCGAGCGGGTGCTGGACATGTGCGCCGCGCCTGGCGGCAAGACCACGCACCTGGCGGCCCTGATGGGAACGCGCGGTGAGGTCGTCGCCGTCGAGCGCCACGCCGGCCGCGCGCTCGCCCTGCAGCGCACGGCCGCGCGGATGGGCGCGGCGAACGTGAGCGTCGAGGTCGGCGACGCGAGCGCGCCGCGTCGCGCCGGCGAGCGCTTCGCGCGCGTGTTGTTGGACGCTCCGTGCTCGGGACTCGGGACGCTGCAGTCGCGCCCGGATCTGCGCTGGCGTGCCTCGCCGGATGCGGTCGCGACGCTCGCCGGAGCGCAGGCCCGGCTATTGTCCGCGGCAGCCGCCGCGTGTGCGCCGGGAGCTACGCTCGTCTACTCCACGTGCACGATCTCGCCGGCCGAGAACGAGCA
>CAZABN010000042.1:0-16420 GCA_964483345.1 uncultured Solirubrobacteraceae bacterium | reverse complement strand
CGCCGACGCCGTGCCCGGAGCGCCCGATGCGCTGCAGCCCGCGCGCCACCGACTTGGGCGACTCGACCTGGATCACGAGGTCGACGGCGCCCATGTCGATGCCGAGCTCCAGCGAGGAGGTCGCGACCAGGCAGGGCAGCTCGCCCGCCTTCAGCAGCTCCTCGATCGTCGTGCGCTCCTCGCGTGCGAGCGAGCCGTGGTGGGCGCGGGCGATCTCCGCCGGGGCGGCCGCCCCGGGCGCCGGCGGATCGCCCTCCGCGGCGGCCAGCTCGTTCAGGCGCAGCGCGAGGCGCTCCGCCGCGCGGCGGCTGTTGACGAAGACGATCGTCGAGCGGTGCGTGCGCACCAGCTCGAGCAGCTGCGGGTAGATCGCCGGCCAGATCGAGCGCCGCGTGGCCTCGCCGCCCACAACCGGCTCGAGCGGGTCGCGCTGCGCCCCCTGGTCGGGTTCGACCATCGACTCGACCGGCACGCGGATCTCGAGATCCAGCGGCCGCGTCGCGCCGACGTCGACGATCGTCGCCCGCCGCGTCGGGCCGACCATGAAGCGCGCGACCTCCTCGAGCGGTCGCTGCGTCGCGGAGAGCCCGATCCGCTGCAGGCTGCGCCCGCCGAGCTGCGCCTCCAGCCGCTCGACGCTCAGCGCGAGGTGCGCGCCGCGCTTGGTGCCCGCGACGGCGTGGATCTCGTCGAGGATCACGGCCCGCACGTCGGTGAGGATCTCGCGGGCCTGCGAGGTCAGCATCAGGTACAGCGACTCGGGCGTGGTGATCAGGATGTCCGGGGCGTGTCGCAGCATCGCGGCACGCTCGCGCGCCGGCGTGTCGCCGGTGCGGATCGCCACGCGCACCTGCTCGCCGAGGCCGAGGCCGCGCAGCGGCGCGCGCAGGTTGCGCTCGACGTCGTAGGAGAGCGCCTTCAGCGGAGACACGTAGAGCAGGCGCGTGCGGTGATCGTCCGGCGCGGGGTCGGCGACGAAGCGGTCGAGGCCCCAGAGGAACGCGGCGAGCGTCTTGCCCGAGCCGGTCGGGGCGCTGATCAGGACGTTGTCGCCGGTCGCGATCGCCGGCCACGCCTGCGTCTGCGCCGGGGTCGGCGCTTCGAAGGCGTTGGCGAACCAGTCGCGGACGAGTGGGGTGAAGGCGCTGAGCGGCACGCACTCCCGACGTTAGCGTGCGCGGTGGCCGGGCGGCATGAGACGTTGCAGCCGCTCAGCGGGCGAGCGCCACCGCCCGCGCCAGGACCGCGTCGAACATCGCTTCGGTGAGGCGGCCGGTGAAGGTGTTCTGCTGGCTGACGTGGTAGCTCGCGAGCAGGATCGGACCCGGCCCGCCACCGGCGCCGGCGCCCGGCTCGCCGTCCAGTTCGCCGCCGTGGGCGAAGCGCGGCCGCGGGCGCGGCGGGCGCGCGCACAAGCGCAGCGCCGCGTCCCAGGCGAAGGCGCCCAGGCAGACGATCACGCGCAGCTGCGGCAGCAAAGCCAGCTCGCGCCGCGCGAACGGCAGGCAGCTGTCGCGCTCGGCGGGCGTCGGCCGGTTGGCCGGCGGGACGCAGCGCACGGCGGCCGTCACCCAGACGTCTCGCAGCAGCAGTCCGTCGCCGCGCGAACGCGACGAGGGCTGGTTGGCGAGGCCGGCGCGCCAGAGCGCCGCGAACAGGAAGTCGCCGGAGCGGTCGCCGGTGAAGACACGGCCGGTGCGGTTGGCGCCGTGGGCGCCGGGTGCGAGCCCGAGGATCGCGACGCGCGCGCCGCCGTCGCCGAAGCCCGCGATCGGGCGCCCCCAGTAGGTCTCGTCGCGGTGCGCGGCGCGCTTGTCGCACGCAACCTGCTCACGCCAGGACACCAGGCGCGGGCAGCGCCGGCAGGATTCGATCTCGCGGGCGAGCGTCTGCAGCCCTCCGTCGCGTAGGCTCTGCGGCATCTGGTCGCGCATCTTCATCCTCGGCAGCGCCTGTCTAGCAGTCACGCTCGGTGGCTGCTCGCTGACGCCCACCAGCAGCTCCAACAGCGGCGGCTACACCGGCACCAAGGCGCTCGTCGCCTCGACGCTCAACCTGCTGGCGAGCGACGCCAACTCCGGTAACGGCCTCGACATCTGCGAGCACGTGCTGGCGAGCGGGTTGCGCGCCCAGCTGAACAGGTCCGCCAGCTGCCAGAAGAGCATCGACAACCAGTTGAAGACGATCGACGACTTCACGCTGACGGTCGAGTCGATCAAGCTCGCGGGCTCCTCCGCCAGCGCGCGCGTGCAGACCGAGTACAACGGCAGCAAGGTGATCTCGACGGTGACGCTCACGCACCAGAAGGCCGGCTGGCGGATCAACTCGATCTCGGCGCTCTGAGCGCTCCGCGCACGCGCAGCGCCGGGTCGCGCGCTCAGCCCGCAGGATGGTCGAGCGAGAGCCCGTACTGGCGCTCGTAGTAGTCGCGGTAGGCGCCGCTGCGGATCGGCTCCCACCACCAGGCGTTGTCGCGGTACCACCCCACGGTCCGCTCGAGTCCGGCGTCGAAGCGCATCTTTGGCGCCCAGCCGAGCGCGCGGACCTTCTGTGAGCTCAGCGAGTAGCGGCGGTCGTGGCCGGGGCGGTCGCTGACATACTCGATCAGCGACTCGTCGCGCCCGCACAGCTCGAGGATGCGCCGGACGACGTCGATGTTCGGGCATTCGTCGGGTCCGCCGACGTTGTAGGTCTCACCCGGCGTGCCGTGCTCGAGCACATGTCCGATCGCGGCGGCGAAGTCCTCCACGAACAGCCAGTTGCGGACGTTGCCGCCGTCGCCGTAGAGCGGGAGGCGGTCGCCGGCGAGCGCGTTCAGCACCATCAGCGGGATCAGCTTCTCCGGGTACTGGTAGGGCCCGTAGTTGTTCGACCCGCGGACGATCAGCGTCTCGGTGCCGTAGGTGTGGCGGTAGGAGGAGGCCAGCAGGTCGGCGCCGGCCTTGGTCGCGCTGTAGGGCGAGGAGGGGTCGAGCGGCGAGGACTCGGTGAACGAGCCCTGCTCGATCGAGCCGTACACCTCGTCGGTTGAGACCTGGACGAAGCGCACGTCGCGCTCGCGCGCGGCCTCGAGCAGCACGAAGGTCCCGAGCGCATGGGTGCGGACGAACGCGTCGGGCGCGATGATCGAGCGGTCGACATGCGTTTCGGCGGCGAAGTTGACGATCGCCTCGACGCCGTCCATCGCGGCGGCGACGGCGGCGGGATCCTCGATCGCGGCGTGCACGAAGGAGAAGCCCGGCCCGCCCTCGAGGTCCCGCAGGTTCTCGCGCCGCCCGGCGTAGGTCAGCTTGTCGAGCACGACGATCTCGTCCGCGCCGCCGGCCAGCCGGGCGCGCACGAAGTTGCTGCCGATGAAGCCGGCGCCGCCGCAGACCAGCAGCCTCATCGGCCGAACACCGCCGGCGCGCTCGCGCGGTAGGCCGCCAGGCCGTCCTGCCAGGGTGGCAGCGGCTCGATCCCGCGCTCGCTGGCGAGCACGCTCCACGGCGGGCGCGGCGCCAGCATCGCGAGCTTCGCCTGGGTGGTCTCCGTCACGCGCAGGCTCAGGCCCGCAGCCGCGAAGATCGCCTTGGCGAACTCGTTGCGCGAGCAGTGGCCGGCGCCGGCCAGATGGAAGATGCCCCCGGCGCGCTCCTGCGCGAAGTCGAGCAGGCGCGGCGCGAGATGGCCGGTGTAGGTGGGGCAGCCGACCTCGTCGGTGACGACCGCCAGTTCGTCGCCGGCGCCGGCGGCGAGCCGCAGCATCGTCGTGACGAAGTTCCCGCCGCCCGGGCCGAACAGCCAGGCGGTGCGCACCACCGCGTGCCCGCTCGACGCCGCGAGCACCTCGTGCTCGCCGGCGAGCTTGGTCCGCCCGTAGGCGCACAGCGCGCTGGTCGGATCCGACTCGACATACGGTCGCCTGGCGGAGCCGTCGAAGACGTAGTCGGTCGACACCTGCACGAGGTGCGCGCCGATCGAGGCGGCCGCGCGCGCCAGGTTTCCGGCGCCCGTTCCGTTGACCGCGAGCGCCTCGGCCTCCAGGCCCTCGGCGCCCTCGACGTCGGTCCAGGCGGCGCAGTTGATGATCGCCTGCGGCGCAACGCGCGCGACCGCCGCCGCGACGGCCTGCTGGTCGGTGACGTCGAGCGCGGCGTGGGAGAGGCCGACGCAGTCGTGCCCGCGCGCGCCCGCGAGCGCCACCAGGTCCTGCCCCAGCATCCCGCCCGCGCCGGCGACGAGCACCCGCATCACGGCACCCGCACCTCGGAGCTGTCGCCGAGCATGAAGCGGTAGGCCCGTGGCTGGCGCCCGTCACGGCCGATCCGGACGTTGCGGCCGAGCAGCGAGGATTCGACGCGTCCGTCGAGGCGGCGCACCTCGCAGCCGGCGAGCAGGATCGAGTTCTCGACCTCGGCCGACTCGATCAGGCAGCGATCGCCGATCGCCGTGTAGGGGCCGACGTAGGCGTCGATCAGGCGCGCGCCGGCGCCGATGATCGCCGGGCCGCGCACCGTCGAGCGCTCCAGCCGCGCGCCGGCGGCGATCACCACGCGGCCGTCGAGCTGGGAGTCCTCGAGCACGCCGTCGCAGCGCGACTCCATCACGTCGAGGATCAGCCGGTTGGCCTCCAGCATGTCCGCGAGCTGGCCGGTGTCCTTCCACCAGCCCGAGACGATGTGCGGCTCGACGCGCAGGCCGCCGTCGATCAGCTGCTGGATCGCGTCGGTGATCTCGAGCTCGCCGCGGGCGCTCGGGGTAATCGCGCGCGCCGCGTCGTGCACGCTCGCCGTGAACATGTAGACCCCGACCAGCGCCAGGTCGCCGGCCGGCGAGGTGGGCTTCTCCACCAGTCGCACGACGCGGTCGCCGTCGAGCTCCGCGACGCCGTAGTTCTCGGGGTCGGGCACCGGCGTGAGCAGGATCAGCGCATCGCACTGCCCGCTCTTGAAACGCTCTACGAGGTCGACGATCCCGCCCTGCAGCAGGTTGTCGCCGAGGTAGACGACGAACGGCTCGCCGTCGAGGAACGTCTCGGCGGTCAGCACGGCGTGCGCGAGGCCGGCGGGGACGTCCTGGACGATGTAGGTGATCCGCACGCCGAAGCGCGAGCCGTCGCCCGCCGCCTCGCGGATCTCCTCGCCGGTCTCGGGCGCGATGACGATGCCGATGTCGTCGATCCCGGCGCTCGCGAGCGCCTCGATGCCGTAGAAGAGAACCGGCTTGTTCGCGACCGGCACGAGCTGCTTGGCGCTGGTGTGGGTGATCGGCCGCAGGCGCGTGCCCCGGCCGCCCGAGAGGATCAGGCCCTTCACTGTTCAGCCGCCAGCTTGCGGTGATCCCAGCTCGAGCGGTCGTACTCGACGAAGCGCAGCGCGACGCGCTTGGGCGCCTGCTTGGCGATGCTCGCGCGCACCGCCGCCGGCAGCTCCGCGCCCTGGATGTAGCGCTCGTACAGGGCGAGGCCGAGCGCCGTGACGAAGTCGGGGTCACGCTCGATCACCGCCTCGGTCGAGAGCATCACGCCGCGCAGCTCCTCGTAGCGCTCGCCGGCCTCGACCGCGAGCGTGGCGCGCGGATCGCGCTCGAGGTTGCGAACCTTCTGCGAGGCCGCGTAGGTCCAGGCCCAGATGTCGCCGTCGCGAACGAGGTACCACAGCGGCATCACGTGCGGTGCGCCGTCGCGCCCGATCGTGGCGCAGATCAGCGTGCGCTGCTCGTGCAGGAACGCATCGAGCTCCTCGTCGCTCATCCGAATCTGGTCGCGGCGGTTCACGCGATGCGGGCCGCCGCCGCGAGCACCGCGGCGCGGGCGTCAGGCGGCTCGAGCACCGCCGCGTCCCCTGCCTCCTTGAGCACCTCGCGCACCAGCCAGTCCACCCCCGCAAAGCTCAACTCGACAGCGATCGAGCCGTCGTCCCACACGCCGACGACCTTGCGCTGCTCGCGCGCCCAGCGCGCGCGCTCCGGTGAGATCCACACGCGTGCGGTTCGCGACGCGCTGACCTCGCCGGTCCGCGGCCAGCCGTCGACGTCGGCCGACGGGTTGACCTCCGGACGGGGCACGAAGCGCTCGCCGGTCAGCTCGGCGCGGCGGACGCGGTCTAGGCGGAAGTGGCGAACGTCGCCCTTCTCGGGGTCGAAGGTCGCGACATACCAGCCTTCGCGACCGTTGATCAGCGCGTAGGGCTCGACGCGTCGCGCCGAATACTCGTCCTCGTTCTCCTTGTAGTAGTCGAGCTCGAGCAGCACGTGGCTCTTGATCGCCTTCGAGATCACACGGGTCACGGCGGAGTCGTCGGTGCCGAGGTGGGCGACCTGCAGACCCTGCTCCATCGGGTCCTCGCCGAGGGCGCGCACGATCTTCGCACGCGCCGAGGTCAGCGACCCCTGCGGCAGGTGCTCGCCGATCAGGTCGATCGCCGCGACGAGCGCCTTGGCCTCGACCGGGAGCAGGCGCGCCGGGCGCGCGAAGTTGTCGCTGTAGGGCTCCGGGTCGACCTCGATCGTGGCGTCCTGCTCGTCGATCTCGGCGTAGAGCACATACGAGCCGCCGCCGAAGTTGACGACGTTGAGCACGCCGATGTCCTCGCGCAGCTCGCCGTCGCTGATCTGCAGGCGCTCGCAGACGTCGGCGATCGCCAGCCGGCTGCCGGCGCGCCCCGCCTGGATCAGGATCGAGGCGAGCGTCACCAGGCGCGCGAAGCGCTCGGGGCGGATCGCCGCGTCGGCGCGGCCCGAGGCGTGTCCGTTGCCGTTGTGGCCGGCCGGCGACGCCGCTTGCGGCTCGGGTGCGTGCTCGGTGCCCGCCGGCGGCTTCTCGTGGCGCTCGACCAGCAGCGCCAGGCGCCGGCGCAGCTCCGCGGCGAGCTCCGGCGGGGCGAGCACCTGCGCGTTCTCGCCCAGTCCCAGCACCCACGAGATCAGCTGGCGGTCGTTGGCGTAGTCGGTGACGAACAGCCGGTCGCCGCTGCCCTCGATCGGGCGGATCTCGCCGTAGCGCCCGAAGTGGCGCTCCAGCAGCCAGGCGACGCGCTCGGC
Organism: uncultured Solirubrobacteraceae bacterium; assembly: GCA_964483345.1. Taxonomy (GTDB): domain Bacteria; phylum Actinomycetota; class Thermoleophilia; order Solirubrobacterales; family Solirubrobacteraceae; genus Palsa-513. The sequence continues at coordinate 9,397 of CAZABN010000042.1, read as the reverse complement.
GATGCGGATCTCGGCGGTGGCGGTGATGTCGCCGAACTGCCAGGTCGCGAGGTTCGCGTAGGCGCGCGGGTCGAAATCGGCGGGGCGGCGGAAGTCGTGCTCGGCCTTCGTTGCGTAGGCGACCTTGCCGCGGATCCGCGAGAGGCGGAAGACGCGCAGCGCCTCGCGCTCGTGCGCGTAGCCGAGCAGGTAGAACTGGCCGCCGCGGAACAGCAGGTGGTAGGGGTCGACGGTGCGCAGCCCGAGCTCGCCACGCTCCATCGTGAAGTACTCGAAGGTGATCGTCTTGTGGCGGAAGATCGCGGTCTCGACCTTCGCCAGCGAATGCGACAGCTCGTGCCCGCCGGCCGAGGCGGTGATGCCGAGCGCGACGCCGCGCTGGTCGGGCGCCGCCAACGGGCTCGGCCGCCCCCAGGTGATCTGCTGCAGGGCCAGCCGCAGCGGCTCGGCGTAGGCGAACTCGCCGTCCAGCAGCGACAGCGCGGTGGCCAGCGCCGCCAGCTCCGAGTCGGAGAACTCGATCGCCGGGAGGTGGAAGTTCTCCGGGCGCAGCGAGTAGTTCTCCTGCTCGGCGACGCCGTCGAGCGGCTTCTCGACGGTCAGCGGGATGCGCAGCGACTCGAGCTCCGCGCGGTCGGCGTAGAAGCGGCGCGCGAAGGCGTCCTCGTTCATCCCGCTGTAGCCCTCGACATCCCGCTTGATGTCGAGCGCGGTGACCGGCCGGCGCTCGGCCATCAGGTAGGAGATCAGAGAGAGCTGGCGGATCAGCTTCTCGGTGTCCTTGGCCATCCGCTGAAGAACCATAGACGCCGCGTGCGTTGCGGCGGCACGAGGGGGACCGTATTTGCGCGATCTGCTCCGGCTGGAGCGGCCTGTGCCTGCCCGCTGTCACAACCGCGGGCGAGATCCACAAGTATCAGGCGATGAGCGCTCCACGGGAAGGCGCCGCCGACGAAGCTCTGCTCGCGGGCGGTCCAGAGGACTTCGGCGCGTTCTACCTGCGCCACGAGGCGAGCGTGCTCGGCTTCTTCCTGCGCCGCGCCGGCAGGGCCGACCTGGCGGCGGACCTGTGCGCGGAAACGTTCGCCCGCGTGCTCGAGAGCCGGCGCACTTTCGACGCCGGCCGCGGCGAGCCGCGGGCGTGGATGTTCGGGATCGCGCGCCACGTGCTGGCGGAGAGCCTCGAGCGCGGCCGTGTGCTCGACGAAACCCGTCGCCGCCTGGCGTTCGAGCCACTCGTGGTCGACGACGACGACATCGCACGCCTGGCGGAGCTCGCGGATGAGCCGGCCGTCGCGGCACTCGTGGAGCTGCCGAGCGAGCAGCGCGACGCGGTCGCCGGAAGGGTGATCGACGAACGGGCATACGAAGAGCTCGCGGCGTCGCTGCGCTGCTCGAACAGCCTTGTGCGCCAGCGCGTGAGCCGCGGGTTGCGGGCGCTGCGCGAACGACTGGAGGGAACCTCATGACCTACCTGCCGCAACTGCACCGGATCGTCGTCGACGCGGCCGAGCGGCTCGAACAGGAGGCCGCCGGCGCCAGCCGCGGCCTGCGCGCGAGGATCGCGGCGGCGCTGCGCGGGCTCGGGCGCCGGCGGCTGCTGATCGTCGTGGCGTGTGGCGCCCTGCTCGCCGGCTCCGCCGCAACGGCGGTTGCCCTGCTCGCCGGACGCGAGTCGGCGGCGCCCAGCGGCCGGCTCTCGAGTGGGGCCGGCGCCGGGGGCGCCCGACGGTTCGTGGTCGGGCGTTACAACGTCGGCGTCTACCCGGACTTCGTCGCCGGCGCCGCCGGCTGGTGCGTGTGGGTGGGCTACCGCGAGTCGAGCCCGGTTTCGGCGGGAAAGGTGCCGGCGGCGCAGTCCGGCTCCTCGACGGGCGGCGGCGCCGCGGCCTACGGTTGTGCCGACGGGAACCCGATCGTCAGCGGCGTTGCCACGCAGAGCAAGCGCAGTCTCGACGGGGTCACGACGATCACCACGGCGGCGGTCCTGATGACGACGCCCCAGGTCGTGGCGGTGCGTGTCTCGCCGGCGATGACGATCCTGACGCGCGCGGACAGCGCGCTGCCGGACGGCTACTGGCTCGCGCTGGAGATCCAGCAGACCTCGGCGAAGGGCGAGCTGCACCGCCCCGACGTCTTCACCCAGCCGGTGGCGCTCGACGCCGGCGGCCATGCGATCGCGGTCAGGTCCGCGCTCAACCTGCCGTTCGCCCACGACGCGGTGGTGAACTGGCAGCGACCGGCCTCTCCCGGCGGGCTCAAAGCGCCGCCGCCGGCGGCCTGCGAGATCGACACGAGCGGCGTTCGCGGCGTGCAGCCGTTCGGGGGTCAGGTCGTGGCGCACGTGCACGGCTTCCCGGGGCTCCCCGGGATGGCCTACCTGACGTGCGCAACCGTCTATTTCAACTACCACGGGGCGCCCGCGATCGCGGCCCTGCTGCTGGACGCTCGTCACCCCGGGACGGTGCCGGCGTCGTTCCCCTACTCGACGGCGCTCTCTGCACAGGTCGAGAACGTCGAGCAGCCCGACGGCTCGCTCGCGACCTTCACAGCTCGCCGCGTCGGCCCGGCGGCGTGGCTGGTCGTGCAGGCCTCCGCCTCGCTCGCCGGGCGTCTCGCGCTGCTCGACCGCCTGCGTGCCTGCGTGAGCCTGACGCGGGCCTGCGCCTGAAGCCGACCGCGCCTACGCGGCGTCGCGGCGGGGCTCTTCGAGCGGTTCGTGGGCGGCGAAGTAGGCGCCGCCGCCCAGGGCGCGGTCGAAGGACGACCAGCGCTCGCCGTCGCGGAGCTCCTTCTCGAGGCGGTCGAAGCTGCCGAGGCGCCCGCCGAGGTTGTCGATCATGTGCACGAGCGTCGCCTCGCGGGTCGCCGGCAGCACCGGGCTGCCGTGCTCGTGGGTGCCGTGGTGGGAGAGGATGATGTGCCCGAGCTCCTTCGCGAGCGACGGCGGGAAGCCCGGGATCTCCTCGATCTCGCGGCGCACGCGGTAGTAGCCGAGCGCGATCTCGCCCTGCAGCCGTCCGTCGTCGGTCAGCTCGATGTTCGCCGGATCATGCGTGTAGGCCTCGAGCTTGCCGATGTCGTGAAGCAGCGCACCGGTGACCGCGACGTCGCGGTCGATGCCGGCGAAGGTGGCGGAGATCGCGCTGACCGCCTGGCCGACCGTGAGGCAGTGCTCGAGCAGCCCGTGGCGGTAGGCCTGGTGGTAGAACTTCGCCGCCGGAGCGTCGCGGTAGGCGGGCCAGCCGGCGGCGCGGGGGCCGATCAGGCGCTCCAGCAGGGCCTGCAGGTGCGGCTGGCGGACGGTCGCGACCAGCTCGCGTAGATCGCCCTCCATCTGCTCGGCGCTGCGCTGGGGCCCGTCGAGCAGGTCGTCCAGCTCGTAGCTGCCCGGCTCGGCCGGGGCCAGCGCGCGCAGGTTGACCTGTGGTCCGTAGCGGGGATGCACGACGTAGCGGCCGATCACACGGACCGGCTCGCCCGCGGTGACCAGCGGCGCGACATCCGGCACGCCCTCCCAGACCATCGCCACGACCTGCCCGGAGCGGTCGCCGAGCGTCAGCCGCAGGAACTCGCCGCCGTCGCGCTTGACGCGCCTGTCGACCTCGCGAACCAGCAGCACCTGGTCGAGATCGGTCCCGTCGCTGACCTCGCGAATGAGCATGCAATGAAGGTAGCCCGACCCGCGGACGGTTCCCCGGCGGGCGCGCGGCCGCGCCGCGCGCGCCCATCTAAGGTACGCGGAGTGAACGCGAGCGTGGTCGTCAGCGGCGGCACCGGCGGGCTGGGCAGCGCCGTCACCGCGAACCTGCTCGCGGCGGGCTGGCATGTCGTGGTGCCGTATGTCGAGGAGCGCGAGCTCGAACGGGTGAAGCCGCACCCGCAGCTCGAGCTGATCGCCGCCGACCTGTTCGATCCGGCGGCCGCGGCGACGGTCGTGGCGGCGGCGGGCGAGCGGCTGCGCGCGCTCGTCAACCTGGTCGGCGGCTTCGCCTCCCGCGGACGGGTGCACGAGACGGACATCGACGAGTTCGAGCGCCAGTTCCGCCTCAACCTCCGCCCGACCTACCTGCTCTGCCACGCGGCGCTGCCGGCGATGCTGGCGGCGGGGGAGGGCGCGATCGTCTGCGTCTCGACGCGCGCGGCGCTGCGGCCGTTTCCGGGCGCCGCCGGCTACATCTCCTCGAAGGCGGCGGTGCTCGCCTTCGTCGACGCGCTGGCCGTCGAATACACGGGGGACGGCGTGCGGGCGAACGCGATCCTGCCGAGCGTGATCGACACCCCAGCCAACCGCGCCTCCCAGCCCGACGCCGATCACTCCCGCTGGGTCAAGCCGGAGCAGATCGCGGAGGTCATCCGCTTCCTCTGCGCGGAGGAGTCGGCGGCGATCAGCGGCGCGCACATCCCCGTCTACGGGCGGGCGTGAACGGCCCGGCGCTGACCGTGGATGTCGTCGCGCTCGCCGGCGACCCGCCTGCGAGCGTGCTGCTGATCGAGCGCGGAGGCGACCCGTTCGCCGGATCGTGGGCGCTGCCCGGCGGTTTCGTCGAAGGCGGCGAGCGCGTGCGCAGCGCCGCCGCGCGCGAGCTGGCCGAGGAGACCGCGATCGAAGCCGGGGAGCTCGAAATGCTCGGCGTCTACGACACGCCGGGACGCGATCCGCGCGGGCCGACGGTGTCGGTCGTCTATGTGCTGCGAACGGCGGCGCAGCTCGAAGCCCACGGCGGTGACGACGCGGCGCAGGCGCGCTGGTTCGCGGTCGATCAGCTGCCGCCGCTGGCGTTCGACCACGCGCAGGTGATCGCCGACGCGCTCAGTTCGCGAGCTGGCGGCCGGCGAAGCTGAGCATCTGCGCGAGGTGGCGCTCGATCGGGGCGAAGGCGTGCGCGCCGGGGTAGACGGCGCTCTGCGCCTGCGCGCCGGCGGCGCGCATCGCCGCGGCCCACGGCGCGTCGAGTGAGGTGTTGACGACGGTGTCCTCTGCGCCGCCCCAGACGAAGGCGTGCAGCGGCAGGCGGCGCAGCAGCGGCCGGTCGGCGGTGAGCTCGCCGGAGAGGTTGGCGAATTGGCCCTCCCAGCTCTCGACGACGGAGTAGTTGCGCAGCTGCTCGAGCGCCACGTTCATCGCGCCGAAGCCGCCCATCGAATAGCCGGCGATCGCGCGCGCCGAACGGCTGGGGATCGTGCGCAGCACACGGTCGGTCAGGCGCTGCACCTCGGCGACGTAGCTGTAGAAGCGCGGGCCGGTCGTGTTCAGCCAGTTCTGCGGCGCGGGGGCGCCCTGCAGCATCACGGCGATCAGCGGCCGGACCTGGTGGGTGGCAATCAGGCGGTCGAGCGTGGGCGCCACGCCAAGGCGCAGGAAGGAGCTGGCCGGCTGGTCCTCGCCGTGGAGCAAGTAGAGCACCGGGTAGCGGCGCGTTGCGCTCGCGGCATAGCCGGGCGGCAGATAGACGAGGTAGCGGTCGCGCCAGCCGAGCGCGGCCGAGGAGTATGTGATCGAGGCTATCGTGGCGCCCGCCGAGTCGGTGGAGATCGTGACGGGCGCCGGCAGCGCCGGGGCGAGCACGCCGAACGCCGGCGTCACGTGATCGACCGCGTCGGCCAGCAGCGTTGCGGGCGACGCGAACGGACTGGCAAGCGCGGCGTCGAGACGCACCGGCGCGAAGTTCACGGAGACGGCCGCTCCGTTCTGCGCGATGCCGCTGCTGACCACGAAGGTGCCGGCGGCGAGCGCGACGAGCAGGGCGAGCCGGGCGAGGCGAAGCGGTCTGGGCAGCGTTCGCGGACGCGGGCGCACCGCGACGCGCGCCGCCGGCAGCTCGATCCGCACGGGCAGCGCCGGCACCCAGGCCGCCGGCCCGAGCTCGACCGCGGGCTTCAGGCCGGGCCACGCCCAGTCGGGCGAGCCCTCCAGCCAGTTGGATGTGCTTCGTGCAGCCACGGCGCCCATTGAACCCACGTCGGCGCGATCCGCATAGCACTGCACCACCGCTCGCAGCAGGCAACTTTTCGTGCGCGGCGCGCAGCGGGCGCCGGCGCCCGCGGGTGCTCGTTCTCCCGTGCCGGCGCCAATATGATCGGCGACCGTGACCCGCATCCTGGTGCGTTTGCGCCGGCGCCCGGCGGCCGTGCTGATCGGGCTGCAGCTCGCGGCGATCACGGTCGTCGGCGGCGTCACCGTCGCGCGCTTCCACATCTTCGCGGGCGTCGACGAGCTGGCCCACATCTCGTTCGTGCAGCAGTTCGCCGAGCACGGCTCGCTGCCGCGGGAGGGACGCAGCTACGTGTCGTGGCAGATGGAGGCGATCGAGCAGGACACCTATCCCGCTCGCAGCACGGTCAACCCGCGCCAGATCGGCCTCGGCGGCTACAGCTACGAGGCGTGGCAGCCGCCGCTCTACTACGTGGTCGCGGCACCCGCGTTCCTGATCCCGTCCAACTACCGCGACAAGGTGTTCGCGGTGCGGGCGTTCGACCTCTTGCTGCTGCTCGTCGCGGCGGCGATCCTCGCCCTGCTGGCGCGCGCCGTCGCCGCCGAGCGCTGGCAGAGCGCCTATGCGGCGGCGCTCTCGGTGCTGCTGTGGCCGGGGGTGATCGTGCGTGCGATCACGGTCTCGAACGCGGCGCTCGAGCTGCCGCTGGCGCTGCTGTACGTGCTGGCGGTGTGGCACGCGACGCGCCGGCCGCAGGCGAGCCTGCTGCTCGCGGCGGCGGGTTTGCTCGGGCTGTGCCTGCTGACGGGGCTGACACTCGTGTTCCTCGCCCCGCTGCTCGCCGTGCCGATCGTCGCGCTGTGGCGCGAGCGCGGCGAGCGCGCCCGCGGCGCGACACTGCGCGTCGCCGTCCTCGCCGTGGCCGTGCCGGTGGCGCTGCTCAGCCCGTGGCTGATCGCCAACGAGGTTCGCTACGGGGCGCTGACCGCCGGCAGCGTGATGCGCCGGATCTCGCTCTCCTACGTCGACCCGACCGGGCAGAACTACGGCATCGGCCCGGCGCTGTCGAGCCTGTGGCACCTCGACCACGCGATGCTGCCGCAGGAGTGGTGGCCGCAGTACGGCAAGATCGGGCTCGACGTGGTCGCGCTGGCGGTGCCGGCGCTGCTCTTGGCGGGCGCGCTGGCGCCGGCGCTGCGGCGCCCGGCGCTGCTGCGTTCAAGCGCCGCCGCGCTGCTGCTGTGGCCGGTCGTGCTCGGGGCGATCATGCTGTTCGTCGGCGAGCTGCTCGAGAACTGGCCGGTGATCTTCCCGCGCTACATCAACGCCGCGCTGCCGCTGCTGGCGCTGTTCGCGGCGTGGGCCTGGGGCGCCGGAGAGCGCCGCCAGGCCACGCTGCTCGCGGCCACCGCGGCCGTCAGCGTGCTGAGCGCCGGCGTCTGGGTCTTCATGGCGGGCGCCTACTACTTCACCAACGTCGGCGCCGCGCTCGGGATTCACGCGAGCTAGTGGGCCGTTCCGTGCCGGGCGGCGTAGGCCGCCCGGCACCCCCTGCGCAGGCGGCTCTGCCGCCGGAGCACCTTGAAAAGAGCTACTCCGTGGCGATCGCCGCGAGGATGTCGACCCTGGCGGCGCGGCGGGCGGGCCAGGCGGCGGCGGCGAGGCCCGCGAGGCCGGCGAGGATGAAGAGGACGATCACGGTCACGACCGGGATGACGAGCACGAAACCGGACCCCGACAGGGCGGTCGCGGCGAGGATGAGCGCGACCACGACGCCGAGGGCGATGCCGAGCAGGCCGCCGATCAGCGCGGTGATGACGGACTCGTAGCGGATCATCTGGCGGATCTGGCGGCGCGAGGTGCCGATCGCGCGGAGCATCCCGAGCTCGCGCGTGCGTTCGAAGATCGAGAGGACGAGCGTGTTGACGATCCCGAACAGCGAGACGATCACCGACAGCGCGAGCAGCACGTAGATCAGCGCCAGCAGGGTGTCGACCTGGCTCGCGAGCGAGTTCTTGAACTGCGTCGCGGTCTGGGACTCGGCCTGCGGGAAGCGGGCGGCGAGGATCCGGTTGACCTTCGGCTGCACCTGCGCGTTGGTGACACCCGGGCGGTAGCTGACGAAGTCGAGCGCGTCGACGCGCTGCGCGAAGGCGCTGCGGGCGAGCGCCAGCGTGATCGTGAGGTCGGCGAGAAGGCGGGCGTTGTCGGTCGCGATGCCGCGCACGACCAGGCGGATCCGCCGCCCCGAGGCGGCCGCCACAGTGAGCGTCTGGCCGACCTTCAGATGGTGGGCCGAGGCGAAGCTGCGGTTCAGCACGGTGCCGGTCGTCCCGAGCGCGGCGAGCGTCGCGTCGCTGCCGCGGTCCCAGTCGATGCGGTAGACCCGGGCGAAGGAGGCGGGGTCGAGCGCGGTGATCGTCTGGTTGCCCTTCAGGTGGTTGACGCTGCCCTCGGTGAAGGCGACCGGGGTGACCTGCGCGACGCCGGGGATGGCGCGCAGCGCAGCCGGGATCTCGGTCGGGATGCCGGCGTTGCCGGCGGTCGAGGAGTTCTGGATGATCAGGTTGCCGGCGAAGGAGGCATCGATCGCCTGGTTGATCGAGGCCTTCGTCCCGGCGGCGAGGATCGAGATCAGCGAAACGAGCGCGAGGCCCACCATCAGCGACGCGGCGGTGACAGCGGTGCGCCCGGGGTGGCGGACCGTGTTGTCGCGCGCGAGCCGGCCGGTGATGCCGCGCCAGGCGAGCGGCCTGGCCAGCAGGTGAGCGAGGGCGACCACCGTGGCGGAGAAGGCTCCCCCGATCCGCCGGCGCGAAGCCGGGACGCGGATCGCGAGGATCAGCGCCAGGAGGATCACGATCGTGGCGATGCCGGCGCCACTGCTCGCGAGCAGCGCGACGCGCACGACGACGTAGAAGGCGACCACGGCGAGGATGATCCGTCGCCCGCGCGGGCTGCGCTGCGCGCGCTCGAGCGGGACGCCCTCACGCATCGCCGCGATCGGCGTCACGCGCGCCGCTCGCAGCGCCGGCAGCAGGCCGGCCAGCACCGTCACGCCGGTGCCGGCGAGCAGCGACACCCAGATCGTGCGGAACTCGACGACCGTGCCGCTGTCGGGCAGGTCGGCGCCGAACGCCTTGAACAGCTGGTCCAGCGCCGGGGCAAGGCCGAGACCGGCCAGCAGGCCGACGAGCGCACCGCCGAAGCCGAGCATCGCGCCCTCCGCGACGACCGAACGCACGACCTGGCCGCGCGTCGCGCCGAGCGTGCGCAGCAGGCCGAACTCGCGGGTGCGCTGCGCGACCGTGATCGAGAAGGTGTTGAAGATGATGAAGGCGCCGACGAACAGCGCGACGTAGGCGAAGATCAGCAGGAACGTGCGCAGGAAGCCGAGCTGGCTCTCGAGGTCGGAGGTCTGCTGCGCCGCCTGCTGCACGCCGGTGCGCACGTCGAGGGTG
>CAZABN010000041.1:0-16532 GCA_964483345.1 uncultured Solirubrobacteraceae bacterium | reverse complement strand
GCCGTGTCGATGATCCAGTTGCCGAAGGGCACGTCGTCGCGCACCCACTCCGCGGAGCGCTCGGAGAAGGTCTCGCTCGTCGGCTTGAGCATGTAGTTCGCGTAGGAGATCCCGAAGTAGAGAACCACCAGCACCAACGGAGCAAGCGTCCCGAAAAGGATCCGCCTGCGCCGAAGCCGCCGCCGCTCATCGGCACGCCGCACTCTGAGTTCGCGCCGGTCGAGCATCGGTCGTGCGGATGGCTCGCCGCCGCGCGGTGGGCTGCCCGCCGCCCCGTGTGGGTCTCGGATCGCCATGGTGACCGGGCTCCGATCATACGCGCGGAGATGAGCCGCACTGGGGTGGCGGATGAGAATTCGCTCAGGCGATCAGATGAGTTCCATCTCGAAGATCTGCCCCTTCCAGCCGTTCACGTCGAAGGTGTCGGTGGGCGTGAAGCCCTGGCGTTGGTACCAGGCGACGAGGGTTGGGGCCCGGTCCAGCAGTCGACGCAGAGCAGAGCGCGATCAGCCGCGCGGGCCTCGTCGATCGCGACCTCCACGAGCCTTGCCCCGAGTTGCTTGCCGGCGTGGCGGCGCGAGGTGAGCAGCAGGTTGACGTAGAGCTCGGAAACGTCGACCGGCGGGACGTGGCCTGGTCGCTCACCGACGGCGGGCGCACCGACCGGCTCGCCGTCGAGCTCGGCGACCCGCAGCCCACCGCCGCACGCGAACCTCTCGACCCATGCGGGCCCCGTCGGACGGCTCGAGATCGGGCGCTGCCCCCATTGGCCGCCCTGGCCGCGCGCGACGAGCCACGCCACGGCCTCATCGAAAAGAGCGAGCAGCAACGGCTTGTCAGCGACGCTGCCGTGGCGAATCTTGACCGAGCCGTCGTCCGCCGGCACGACCGAACACTCTAGTCACGAGCAGCGCCGCGTCAGCCGTTCGGGCGAACGCTCGTGGCGGTGCGCATGACGAGGGCGAGCACGCCGACGACGGCGGTGGCGAGTGTGAGGTTGGCGGCGATCAGCTGTGCGGTGGTCATCGTGGTGCCTTCCGTTTGAGTTAAGTGGGAATCGCTCGCTTCAGTGTGGTCTCACCGTGTGTGGACGCTGTGAGGAGATGCTGGGAGGCGGCTGAGACGCGCAACCGGCCGGAGGACGCGGAGTTTGCGGCGCAACAGGCTCCCAACCGGATCCGTAGTCCATACTCACCGGCCGGCGTGCTGCTCCGGGCCGCGCATTCGCGGGTGTACGCTGTTGAACCGAGCTTGGAAGCGCGACGGTCGGAACGGCTGGCTGCGCGGCCAACGAAAGGGATCGCCTGATCCCCACCGCCGCCAGCAGCTTCGCCACAACACCCGCCAAGCGCGGCTTCATGCGTCGCATCCCGGTACGCCACCGGGTGATTGCGACCGTGCTCGTGACGCTGGCGGTGTTCGCGGCCGTGGTGGTCGTGCTGGCGGGGCGGCGAAGCCAGTTCAGCACCGCGCTGCTGACGGCGCCGATCTGGCTGCTGGCGCTCGCCGCGCTGCTCCACATCGCGTCGCTCGTCACGCGCAGCGAGGCATGGAACTTCTGCATGCGGGCGGCGGAGGGAAGCACGCCGCGGCGCGTGGTCTTCCGCGCCGCCGGCGTCGGTGCCCTGGCGAGCGTGCTGAGCGCGCAACTCGGCGTCGCGACGCGCATCGGCGCGCTGCGGCGCACGGCGCCGCACACCTGCCCGCGCATTCCAACGCTCGCTGCCGCCGAGGTACCGATCGTCGCGGTCGAAGCGATGCTCGCCGCGGTCTTCATGTTCACGCTCGTGGGCCCGCTCCAGCTGCCTGCGTGGGTCCCGATCCTCGTGATCGCCGCCATGATCGCCGCCCTCGGCGGCCTGCGCCGGCTTGCTCGCCGCCGGCGCTCGGGGCTGTGGCTCGGGCTGGCCGCGCTGCGGGAGCTCCGCGGTCGTGAGCGCCTCGTCGCACTCGTCGTGCTCGGCGTGCTCGCCCAGATCGTGCGGATCCTGCTGGTGCTGCACGCCGTGGGCGTCAATACGTCGGTCTTCAATGCGATCGCCGTGCTGATCATCAGCGTCAGCCTCAGCCCGTTGCCGCTCGGAGCGGGCGTCGGCGCAACGGCGACGGTCCTGATCCTCGGCGCGCACGGCCTCGCGGCCACCGCCGCCGGCGGCGTGCTGCTGACCGTCACCGGCACGGCTGGAGCGCTCTGCTACGCCGGCTGGGCCTGCGGTGATCACGCGCTAGCGCACGTCCGCACCCGCGCCCGCATCGCCGCCTGAGAACGCGAGCGCACACGGGCCCCGACCTGCCCGCGCGAGCTATGGACAAGCGACTCCGGCGCCGCTAAATTTGACGCGTTCGACGGGGGCCTGCGAGGGGTCGCAGGCGGATCGAGGAGTGGGCTAGAAGAGGCTGGACGTGGGGGCTCGACGTATCGGGGTGGGGCTGGCCTTGCTGAGCGCCGTGGCGCTGCTGATGTGGCAGGGCGCGGTGACGGTCTCCGCCGACACGGTGGTGAATCCGTTCGCCGGCAACTGGACCACGTTCTCAGGCACCGGCGAGCTGACCCTCGACGCGCAGACCGCCAGCAAGGGCGAGGCGTCGACGGCGTACTACAGCAACGGGACCGCCGATTGCGGGACCACCACCACCTACTACGCCGGCGACTATCAGGTCTCGAACGACAGCGGCTACATCGCGGGTTGCACCGACGCCGCCGGCACACGCCTGATGGCCTGGTACAGGAGCGCGGCGGGCTCCCAGGAGGGCACGATCGACATCACCGTCTCCGCCGACGACACCTCGTTCACGGGAACCTACGACCAGACCTCCGACCACACCGGCGGCGCCTACGACGGCACCTTCAAGAGCGACTTCTCCGGCAGCGGGCGCAGCGCACCCTCGACGGGCACGACGACGCCCACCACCGCCAACGGACTGCCGTGCCTCGATTGGAACGTCACCGGCTCCTGGAGCGTCACGCAGAGCAACGGCTATCAGCCGACCTGGAACCTCACGCAGAGCGGTGATCACATCACCGGGACCGAGGTGCTCTCGGCCACGGATGAGGCGCGCGGCAACTACGCCGGCACCACCTCGAGTCTCACCGGCACGATCGTCGGCGACACGATGGAGATCATCGTCACCTCGCCGCCCAAGAACAACGGCCCGGCGGTGCGGGGCGAGTTCCTCGGCAACGTCACGACCGGCTCGGGCACGGGCCAGGGAGCGGTGAGCGGACCGGCCGGCGTCCCCGGGTCGCCGCGCGCGGACGGCGTGACCTGGTCGGGCACCGGGCCGGCGCGCTGCGACGGCGGCTGGAAGCTCGGCTTCACCTTCGAGAACGCGAAGGGCCTCTTCGTGGGCCACGGCGAGGCGCAGAGCTGCACCTGGCAGGGTGTCGCGCCGCAGTCCGAATGCATTCCGAGCGGGCCGGCCACGCTCGGCGGGATCGTCGACACGGGCTGCAAGCCAAACGCGCGCTGCGCGCCGCAGATCGACATGCAGGTCATCGCCTGGAAGTTCAGTGTGTCCGACCTGACGCCGAAGCCACCGTTTGCCGCCTGGCGGCAACCGCCGACCCAGCGGACGCTGACGCTGACGGTGCGCGTGTCGGGAACGTCCAGCAGCCTGTGCCGCGTCGGTGACGTGGGGACGGCTGTCGTGACCGACCGCGACCTGCTGAACACGACCACCAACGTGCATGCGTCGGCCTTCGCGCTGGGGGGCTGGAGCAGCCCCTGCGCCAACCAGAGCTTCGATCTCGATGCGCTCACCTCCAGCTTGGCGAGGAGCCCGACCGGGCCGCCGCTTGGGCCCGGGCAGTTCGCGGTTCTCGTCACGATCGCCTGCTCCGACCGCTCGGTGGGGAGCTGGAACCCGGCCACCTGTGGCGGCTGAGCCCAGGCGCCCCGCGGCGCTCGCGCGACGAAGTACAGTCGAGCGCGTCAGCAGCCGCAGCCATCGATCGGAGGGGTAATGCCTAGCTACGTCACCTTGATCAACTGGACGGAACAGGGCGTCAGGAACTTCAGGGAGAGCGTCGATCGCTACGAGGCCGCGGCCGAGGCGCTGGCGAAGGTCGGCGTCACCTTCCGCGACATCTACTGGACGGTGGGCGCCTACGACCTGGTCGGGATCATCGAGGCGGCCGACGAGGAGACCGCCACGGCCGGCCTGCTGGCGGTCTGTGCGCAGGGCGGCATCCGCACGACCACGATGCGCGGCTTCAGCGCCGACGAGATGCGGGGCGTCATCGCGAAGGCGCGCTGAGCGCTCTCGTCGCGGCCGCGAGCACGCGTCGCGCCGGCACTAGACTTGCTGGGCGATGGCGAACATCTTCAGGCGGCGCAACCGCACGCCCGCGGACGCCGCGGCCGCCGCCGAGCCGGCCGAGGCCGGCGACCGTGTTGACCGCGAGTCGCGGCAGGCGAGCGACAACGAGGCCTACCGCCGCGCGTCGGATGAGCGCGCCCGCGACCAGGCGGTCGAGAATGAGGCCTACCGCCGCGCGTCGGATGAGCGCGCCCGCGACCAGGCGGCCGAGAATGAGGCGACCCGTCGCGCCTCCGACGCCCGGGCCCGGGACCAGGCGATCGAGAACGAGGCGTCCCGTCAGGCTTCGGACGAGGGGTCTCGGCGCCAGGCGAGTGAGAACGAGGCACGCCGCCGCCGGCACGACGACCGCCCGGCGGGTTAGGCGGCAGACCGCGGAGCGGGCGGCCTCCGTCCCCTCTCAGCCGACGCTCAGGAAACGCTTGGCTTCAGCAGAGGCTCGTGGGTCACGATCCACCGAGTTGGCCGGTCCACCGCGGCCGGTTCCCGTCACATGAGCGGAAGGACCACCGACGATGCGTTGGCTGCCGAGACGTCCGAGAACCAAGCGCGGGGTGCTCGCGGCAATCGCCGTCGCGCTCGTCGCGGTCGTTCTGGCCGGCGCCGCGGTGATCTACTTCGTGATCTTCCCGACCTCGTCGCCGAAGCCGTTCGCGCTCTCCACCACGACCGTCAGCTCGCCGGTCGGCTCGGCCTCGGCGCTCGCCGGCGACTGGACGATCGGCGCGGGCTCGCAGGCCGGCTACCGGGTGCGTGAGAAGCTCGCGTTCCTGCCGGCGCTGAGCGACGCGGTGGGGCGCACGTCGGCGATCACCGGTGGCGCGACCTTCAGCGATGCGGGCGGCAGGCTCACAGCCACCGCGGCCTCGTTCGTGATCGACGTCGAGACGCTCAAGAGCAACGAGCAGCTGCGCGACGAGCACATCCGGACGATCGGCCTGCAGAGCGCCACCTATCCGAAGGCCACCTTCATCCTCGCGACGCCGCTGATGCTGCCGGCGAACGCGCTCACCGGCGCCGTGGTCGACGTCTCCGTCACGGGCGTCGTGACGATCCACGGGACCGCCAGGCGGCTGACGATTCCGCTGCAGCTGCGTCTCTCGACCTCGCGGATCCAGGCGGTCGGCTCGCTCACGTTCCCGTGGGGCGAGTTCAACATGACCGCCCCGAGCGTCGGCGGCTTCGTCAACGTGACCGACATGGCCACGATGGAGTTCGACCTCGACCTGCGGCGCGCGTAGCGCGCCGGCGGGCGCGCTGCTCAGGCGGCCTGCGCCGAGGCGCCCACGTCGGCGACGTCGGTGTCCGCCAGCTCGACGACGTCGGCCATCGTCGTGCCGCGGCGGCCCTCCGCCTCGAGCAGCAGGCGGAAGTCGTGGGGGCTGGTCGCGGTGTTCATCGCGTCCTCGAACGTCACGCGACCGGCAACGACATGCTCGTAGAGCGCCTGATCGAAGGTCTGCATCCCGTCGTAGCCGCCCTCGGTGATGACGGCCGTCAGATCCGCGGTCTCGTCGGGCCTGACGATCTTGTCGTGGACGCGGCCGGTCATCCGCAGGATCTCGCAGACGGGGACGCGGCCGCCGTCGGCGGCGCGAACCAGGCGCTGCGAGATCACCCCGCGCAGCGTGCTGGCGAGCATCGCGCGAACCTGCTGGTGGTGGTTGGGCGGAAAGAACTCGAGCATCCGGTTGATCGTCTCGGCGGCGTCGAGCGTGTGGATCGTCGAGAGCACGAGGTGCCCGGTCTCGGCGGCTGACATCGCGGTCTGGACGGTCTCCTCGTCGCGCATCTCGCCGATCAGGATCACGTCGGGGTCCTGGCGCAGGACGCGGCGCAGCGCGTCCTTGAACGAGATCGTGTCGACGCCGACCTCGCGCTGGCCGATGATCGAGCGCTGGTCCTGGTGGATGAACTCGATCGGGTCCTCGATCGTGACGATGTTCGCGGCGCGTGTCAGGTTGATGTGGTGGATCATCGCCGCCAGCGTCGTCGACTTGCCCGAGCCGGTCGTGCCGGTGACCAGGATGATGCCGCGCTGCTCGTCCGCCATCCGGGCCACGACCGGCGGCAGCAGGAGCTCGCTGATCGTGCGGATGCGGTGCGGGATCGCCCGCGCAACGAGCGCGACACCGCCGTGTTGGCGGCGCGCGTTGATCCGAAACCGTGCCACGCCGGCGATCTCGCGTGAGACGTCGATCTCGTGGCGCTGCTCGAACTCGTCGAGCCGCAGGCCCTTGCCGAGCATCTCGCGCAGCAGCTCCTCGGTCTCACGGGGCCCGAGCACAGGCCACTCGTCGCCGCGCAGCGGCACGAGCTCGCCATTGACCCGAGCCACCGGGACGGAGCCCGCCTTCAGGTGCAGATCGGAGCCGTCCTGCGCGACGAGCGCGCGGAGCGCCTGGTCGAGATCGATCACACGCCTCTCATCGGCGGGAAAGTCGCTTCGGTTTAACCCTGAGAGATGTGATACGAGACCAGCGCCGCGGCTCGGCGCCGAACCATCGCGAAGCTGCGATCGCGACCCGCGGCGCCGACCCGCCGCCCACGACACGAGTTCGCGGACGCTCGCAGCCTCCCGAAACCCACCGATCAGCCGTCGCCGTCCGGGGCTCGCACCGCCCCGGACCGACGCTTGCTCACTCCGAGGTGGAGGGGGCGATGCCGCGCTCGACGGCCTCGACTTGCAGGTAGGTCGGACCGCTCTTCGAGCAGGCACGGAATGGGAACGGAATCAGGGTCGAGGCCTTCTGGCCGGGCGCGTAGACGCGCAGCCCCGCGGCCGTCACCGGCTTGCAGGTCGCGGCCGGGTAGTTGGCCACGTCGGTGATCTTCACGAGCGCGACCGCCGTCGTGTTCTGCGCGTTCGCGGTCGTGCCGCTGGAGAGCGTGATCGTCGTCGTCTTGTTGACCGGGTTGCGGATCGCCGCGCTGCCGAGCTGGTGCCCGGAGAGGTCGACGCCCGAAACGCCCGGATAGCCGCTCAGCGAGCACGTGTGCCCGGACACGTTGGTGAGCTGCAGCCCGTAGTAGGTGGAGCCCGCGGTGCCGCTGCCGGAGGTGTCCCACCAGACGACGAGACCGGAGGAGGTGCACGCCGGAGTGCCGGCCGCGGCCGCCGGGAGGGCGGTGGCGGCGAGTGTGACGGCTGCCGCGAGCAGGCCTGCGCAGGTCACGGCGACCGCGCTCGTCAGACGCTTGGAATGAGGTGTTGGTAGACGCATGGCGAGCCCCTTCGTTGCTGGGGAGGTGGAATCCTCCCTCACCGATTATGACGCTTGGCCTGCTTTGCGGCGACGATCACCTCCGCTCGCCAGCGCCCGGACGCGCAGTATGCACCGCCGGCCGGACTGTCGGCCGCGCAGGCGCGCGCGATCGAGCACGGGCGCGCGGGCGAGCCCCGCACGCACGGGGCCGTCGCGGTGGGGCGCTACTGTCGCTCGCGCAAGCCATCTTCACCCGCGGACCGCGAGGAGCGACATGAGCGTCGAGCAGCATTTCGGAGTGGCGAAGTTCAACCTGCGCGCGATCAGGCAGGCGGTCGGTCGGGCCGAGGGATTCAACGCCAAGGTCGCGGTCATCATCACCCGCGGCGTCGGCACGATGGCCTGCGCCTATGTCTTCTGCCTGATCGCGCTGCTCAGCCTGCCGGCGATTCTGATCGAGGCCGGCGTGCTCCATCACAGCGACGTGCCCCCGTTCTTCACCAAACCGGGCCTGATCCTGATCGTCGCCTGGATCGCGCAGACCTTCATCCAGCTGGTCCTGCTTTCGATCATCATGGTCGGCCAGAACGTCCAGAGCATCGCCTCGGACGCGCGCTCCCAGCACACCTACGACGACGCCGAGCAGATCAAGACGGGAGTGCTGGCGGCGCTCGACCGCCTCGACGAGCACACCGAGGGCGGCATCAAGACGCTGCTTGACCGCCTCGACCAGATCGCCGCCGCCGTCGGCAAGCCGGTGGCGGGTGCCGGCGCGTAGCGGGAAGGCGACGCGCGCCGCCTTCCCGCGCGCGTGCGGATAGAGTCGAGTCACTGTGAGCGAGCAGGCCGCGAGCGTGTCCTCCCCCCGCGACGGCGGCCCGCTGGCGCGCACCGGGCCGATCTTCGCGGCGCTGATCGGGCTGACGACGCTGGCGATCCTGCTGCAGGCGGTGTTCGCCGGCGAGTTCGTCGACCGTTCGCACACGGGCGGGTGGTTGAGCGCGCACAACGCGAACGCGGTCGTCGTGATCGCGCTCGCCGTGATCACCGCGATCTACGCCGTCGTCGCGCTGCGCAACACCGCGCGTGCGCTCGTGATCGGCTCGATCGTGCTCGCGGTGCTCGTGATCGTGCAGACCGTGATCGGCCACGCGATCACCGACGACAACGACAACGGCCTGCTGGTGATCCACGTTCCGCTGGCGATGCTGGCCTTTGGCCTGACGATCTGGCTGAGCGTCAAGGCGCGCAGCCTTCGCAGGGCCGCCGCCGCGCCGCGCGCCTGACCGCGCAACGCGAGATCCGGGCGACCGGCTCGAGCAGGATCCACGGCTCGGCGTCGAACGTTACGGGTGTGGTCGCATCGGGTCCAAACGGCGCCTCAGCGCGTCGCGTGGGCCGGCCGCTCGCCGCTCAGCACGGGCGCGGCGAGCCCGCCGGCGAGGGGCCGCAAACTGCGGCATTCTCCGGATGTGCGCGGAGCTGCGCGCTCGCCCACGCATACGCGATAGTCTGATGGCGTCTGAGGAGGCAAGGTCAAGCAGTTGAGAGCAGATCGCGAGATTGTGTTCACCAGCACGGCGGCCGGCGGGCCGGCGCACAAGAATCACGCGCCCGCCGCCGCTCATTTGTCCTTCGAGATCCGATCGTTTTCCCGAGCATGATGGAGCGTGCGTTTGACGCCGGTCCCGGGCGGCCTGAGGATCCATCTGGTTCAGAACTCTTCTGTGGAGGTCGCAATGACTGACGGAAAGCGGGCGGCACGACCGTCCAGCCGGGACGGAATCCTGCGGTTCGCCCGGTGGGCGGTCGCGTCTGTGGTGGCCGCGGGAGCGGTTCTCGGCATCATGGTGGCCGGCGCGAACGGCCGCAGCGTTACCGATGGCGCGCTCGCGCACAGCAGCGCTTCGAGCCTCGGCACGGTCCTCTACGGGTCCCTGCCGCCGGCCGGGACCCCGACGAAGGGCGGGACGATCACGCAGGGTCAGCTGACTGGCCAGACACCGACCTACATCTTCCCGATCGCCCCTGGCGCGAACACGTCGACCGGCACGATCTCGATGCTGAGCTCGCTGTACATGCCGCTCTACGCGGGGCCGACCGGCGCGGTGCCGAAGGTCAACGAGGATCTCAGCGCCGCCAACGCGCCGATCTTCAGCGACGGCGACACGGTCGTGACGATCCCGATCAAGCCCGGGCTCAAGTGGTCAAACGGCGCCCCGGTCGACGCCAACGATGTCGTCTTCTGGTTCGACATCCTGTCGGCGGCGATCAAGGAGAGCCCCGCCAACTGGGGTCAGTTCTCCCCGGGTCTGATGCCGCAGAACGTCAAGAGCATCTCGACCAGTGGCAAGTACGACGTCGTCATGCACCTGACGGGGCCCTACAACCCCGGTTTCTTCCTCAACAACAACCTGTCGGACACCAACAACGTGTACCCGCTGCCGAGCACTGCGTGGAACGTCGATTCCGCGGGCGGAGCGCACATCACCAACTGGGAGAACAACCCGGCGGTTGACAAGAAGATCTATGACTACCTGAACAAGCAGGGCGCGTCGGTCGCGACGTTCGCGACCAACCCGCTCTGGAAGGTTGTGGACGGGCCGTTCAAGCTGACCTCGTTCAGCGCGACGAACAGCTCCTACACGCTCGTCCCGAACCCGAGCTACGGTGGCTCGCCGAAGCCGATCATGTCCGAGGTTCAGGTGGAGACCTACACGGGCTACACCTCGGAGCTCGACGCGATGCGCTCCGGCAGCCTCGACGTGGCCGTCGGGATCGACCCCTCGCAGCTGGCCGAGGCGCCGGCACTGAAGTCGCAGGGGATCGACATCTTCGGCGGTCCCGGCTGGGGCTGGTTCGGCGCGATCATCAATTTCAAGGACAAGACGGACGACTTCAACAACGTCATCGCGCAGCTGTACGTCCGCCAGGCGATCAGCTATCTGATCGACCAGCCGGCGATCATCACGGGCGTCTACAAGACGGCGGCGGTGCCGGCGTACACGGAGGTACCGACCGCGCCGTTCTCGCCGTACGCCCCGCTGTCCGCGGGCAAGCCGGCCTTCCCGTACAGCCCGAGCAAGGCGGTTTCAGTCCTCCAAGCTCACGGCTGGAAGGTCGTGCCCAACGGCACGACGACCTGCGTGAAGCCGGGGACCGCGGCGAACGAGTGCGGCGCGAACATCCCCGCGGGGACGCCGATCTCGTTCGTCTGGGCCAACCAGCCCGAGTCCGTCGCGACGACCGGGGCGCTGGAGTCCGAGGTGGTCGCCTCCGAGGCCAAGCAGGCCGCGGGCATCAACATCACCCTGCAGACCAAGTCGTTCAACTTCCTCGTCTCCAACTACAACGATCAGAACCCGGCGGCGTCGAAGTACACGAACGATTGGGGCGTCAACAACTATGGCGGCCTGTTCACCGACTACTACCCGACCGGCGAAGGCGTCTGGAACGTCGGCGGCGGATTCAACCTCGGCGACTTCGACGACCCGATGGCGAACACGCTGATGAACGACTCGGTCCACAGCGGCAACCCGGAGGCGATCAAGGTCGAGGCCGCCTACATGCAGACCCACCTGCCGGTGTGGTTCATGCCTGACGGCGACTACCTGCTGGCGGTCAACACCACGAAGGTCGCGGGCCCGCCCGACGGCTGGACGGCGATGACCCAGCAGCAGTGGTTCCCGCAGTACTGGTATGTGAAGTAGGCACGAGCGGGCGACGAGATCGAAGCGATGGAAACCACCCGCCGGCCGTGGCCTGAAGGCGACCGCGGCCGGCGGGGTGGGCTCGGATGCCGCTGAGCGGTGAAGAACGCGGCGGGCCGCGCGGATGATGGGTTACATCATCCGGCGGCTCGCGACCGCGCTGATCGTCGTCCTGGGGGTGGCGGCGATCATCTTCGCGTTGCTGCACTGGCTGGCGCCCTCGCCGGCCTACGACGTGCTGGGGGCCAAAGCGCAGCCGGCCGCGGTCGCCTCGTGGAACAAGCTGCACGGCTACGACCGCCCGGAGATCGTCCAGTTCTTCAGCTACCTGGGCGACCTGGTGCACCTGAACTTCGGCTACTCCTACAAGCTCTCACAGAGCGTCAGCGCGCTGTTCAAAGAGAACGCCGGCCGCAGCGCGTACCTGACGCTCGCCGCGCTGCTGCTGTCGCTGATCATCGCCGTCCCGCTCGGGATCATGCAGGCGGTCCGTCGCAACACGTTCGGCGACTACACGTTCACGACGCTGAACTTCGTGCTCTACTCGATGCCGTCGTTCTTCCTCGGCCTGATCCTGATCCAGTTCTTGGCGCTCGACTGGGGGGTCTTCCCGCCGACCGTGTCGGACTCGATCACGACCGCGTGGCAGGCGTTCGACCACCCCACGCAGTTGGCGCTGCCGATCGTCACACTCGCCGCGATCAACGTCGCCTCGTTCAGCCGCTACATGCGCTCCTCGGCGCTCGACAACCTCGCCCAGGACTACATCCGCCTGGCGCGCGCCAAGGGCCTGTCGCAGCGCGCGGTGCTGTTCCATCACCTGCTGCGCAACGCCTGCCTGCCGATGATCACGCTGATCGGCCTCTCGATCCCGACGCTGCTGGCCGGGAACCTGCTGACCGAGTACCTCTTCAACTACCCGGGCCTCGGGCTGCTGTTCTACACCGCGCTCGGCAACCTCGACTACAACGTCCTGCTCGCCTACGTGATTCTCGGCGCCATCCTGACGGTGCTCGGCAATCTGATCGCAGACGTCGCGATCAGCATCGCGGACCCGCGGGTGCGCCTTGACTGAGCCTGAGGCCCCGCTGCTCGAGGGGCTCGGCGACGCCGCCGGCATGCCCATCGGCGCCCCCGAGGGCGGCGAGGTCCAGATCATCGCGAGCGGCTGGAATCTCGCGCTGCGCGAGTTCTTTGACAACAAGCTCGCGGTCGTCGGGCTCGTCGTGATCGTCTTCTTCATCCTCTTCTGCTTCATCGGGCCGCTGTTCGACTCGACTAACCAGACGCTGGTCAATCCGCTCAACACCGACCTCGCGCCCGGCGGCCACTACCTGCTCGGCACCGACGAGCACGGTTTCGACGAGTTCGGCCGGATCATGCTGGGCGGGCAGACGGCGCTCGAGATCGGCTTCTTCGCCGCCGCGATCGCGACCGTGCTCGGCACCCTGTGGGGAGCGATCGCCGGGCTCGCCGGCGGCCTCGTGGACGGCATCATGATGCGGATCGTCGACGTCCTGCTGTCGATCCCGCTGCTCTTCCTGGTGTTGGTGCTCGCGACGAAATACAGCGGCACGGTGGTCCGGCTCAGCCTGCTGATCGGTCTGTTCTCGTGGCTGATCCCGGCGCGCCTGGTCCGGGGCGAGGTGCTGACGCTGCGCACGCGCGACTTCGTCTCGGCCTCACGCGTGATGGGTGCGAACCGGCGGCGGATCGTCCTGCGCCACCTGATCCCGAACGCCCTGTCGGTGGTGATCGTCAACGTCACCTTCCAGGTCGCCGACTCGATCCTGATCCTCGCCTACATCGGCTTTCTCGGCTTCGGCCTGCAGTTCCCGTCGACGTCGTGGGGTGACATGCTCGGCGGCGCCCAGAACTACGTCACCGAGGGGTACTGGTGGCTCGTGTATCCGGTCGGCGGCTGTCTTGTCGTGCTCGTGCTCGCGACCAACCTGGTCGGCGACGCGCTTCGCGACGCGTTCGACGTGCGGCTGAGACGCCGCTAGCCTGGAGCCCGATCATGCCCGCCGCGCTCGAGGTCGACAACCTCTCGACCCACATCAAGCTGTCGCGATCGACCGTGCAGGCGGTCGGCAACGTCAGCTTCGGCCTCGACACCCACGAGACGGTCGGCCTGGTCGGCGAGTCGGGCTGCGGCAAGTCGATGCTCGGCCTCTCGATCCTCGGCCTCCTCCCCAACGGCGGTCACATCATCGAGGGCTCGATCAAGCTCGGCGACCGCGAGCTCGTTGGGCTGCCGGACGCCGATCTGCGGCGGCTGCGTGGCAACGAGGTGGCGATGATCTTCCAGGACTCGCTGTCCTCGCTGAACCCGACGAAGTCGATCGGCAAGCAGGTCGCCGAGCCGGTGCGCCTGCACCGTGGAGCCTCGAAGAAGGAGGCGTACGACCGGGCGCTCGAGGTGCTCGAGCTGGTCGGGCTGCCCCAGCCGCGCGAGCGCCTGCGCGACTTCCCCCACCAGCTGTCGGGGGGGCTGCGCCAGCGGGTGATGATCGCGATCGCGCTGGCCTGCGAGCCAAAGGTGCTGCTCGCCGACGAGCCGACGACCGCGCTCGACGTGACGATCCAGGCGCAGATCCTGCGGCTGCTCGACGACCTCCGCGACCGCCTCGGGATGGCGACGCTGCTGATCACCCACGACATGGGGGTCGTCGCCGGGCGGACCTCGCGAATCAACGTCATGTACGCCGGGCGGATCGTCGAGTCGGCCGAGACCCACGAGCTGTTCACGGGCATGCGCCACCCCTACACGCAGTCGCTGCTCGGTTCGATCCCGCGACTCGAGCAGGATGCGACCAAGCCGCTCGTGTCGATCCCGGGGCTCCCGCCCGACCTCACCAACCCGCCCGCGGGCTGCCGCTTCGCGCCGCGCTGCTCGCGCGCGACCGACCAGTGCCGGGCGCAGGAGCCGCCGCTGACCGGCGAGGACCCGAGCCACCTGTTCGCCTGCTGGCACCCGGTCGAGGGGCCGATCAACCTCACCTCGCAGATGCGCGTCGTCGCCGAGCGCGCCGCCCACCTCGATGTGAGAGCGCTGAAGCCGCTGCTGCAGATCGAGAACGCGGTCCGCGAGTACCCGGTCACCGCCGGCGTGCTGAAGCGCAAGGTGGCCTCGGTCAAGGCGGTCTCGGACGTGACGCTGACCGTCGGCGAGGGCGAGGCGCTCGGGCTGGTCGGCGAGTCGGGCTGCGGCAAGACGACGCTCGGCAAGCTCGTCGTCGGGATCGAGAAGCCAGACGGCGGCCGGATCATGCTCGCCGGCAAGGAGGTGTTCCGCAACCGCGGACGGGCGCTGCGGCTCGCTCGCCGCGACCTGCAGATGATGTTCCAGGACCCGTACGCGTCGCTTGACCCGCGGATGCGCGTTCAGGCCAGCCTGCGCGAGCCGCTGGTCGTCCAGGGGATCGGCACCGCGCGTGAGCAGGACCAGAAGATGCGGACGATGCTCGACGAGGTCGGGCTGCCGCTGAGCGCGCTCGAGCGCTACCCGCACGAGTTCTCCGGCGGGCAGCGCCAGCGCATCGCCCTGGCGCGCGCGCTGATGCTCGAGCCAAAGGTGGTGGTCGCCGACGAGCCGGTCAGCGCGCTCGACGTCTCGATCCGCTCGCAGGTGCTGAACCTGATGAAGCGCCTGCAGGCCGAGCACGGCATGGCGTCGATCGTGATCTCCCACGACCTCGCGGTCGTCAAGTACCTGGCGGACCGGATCGGCGTGATGTATCTCGGCAAGCTCGTCGAGCTCGGCACCGGCGACGACATCTACCGCCGCGCGGCGCACCCCTACACCGACGCGCTGATCAAGACGATTCCGGTGCCCGATCCGGCTGCCGAGAGCGCGAAGACGGAGATCGCGATCCGCGGCGAGCTGCCGAGCCCGATCACCCCGCCGTCGGGGTGCCGCTTCCGGACGCGCTGCCCCCGGGCCGCATCGATCTGCGCCGAGCAGGAGCCGCCGCTGCGCCAGTTCGGCCCGGGCCACCAGGCCGCCTGCCACTTCCCGCTCCAGGAAGCCGCCCCCGCGTGAGCGCACGCCGCGTCGCGGCGGCCACGCTGCTGGCCGCCTCCCTCGCGCTCGCGACACCGCTGCTCGCGGCCACCACCACGACCGTCGACCTGCCCGCGAAGCTGGCACCCGAGATCGCGCGCGCGAAGACCGGCAGGGTCGCGGTGCTGATCCCCTCGACCATCCGCGCCGACGTCGCCGCCTCGCACCTCTACGCATCCGGCGGCGCCACCGCCCACGGCTACGACATCCAGCTCGCCTACGCGCCGGCCTGCAACGACGCCACCGCGTGCTTCTTCGCCGAGTTCCAGAGCGGTCCGCAGACGCTGCTCGCGGGGACAGCGGTGGCGCTCGCGCACGCGATCACCGGCACCTACGCGCCGATCCGCTGCGGCGCGTCGTGCGGGCCCGCCGCGGTCCAGTGGCGCGAGCGCGGCGTGCTCTACAGCGTGCAGTATGTTCTCGGCGGCAGGGCGAGCATGACCGCGCTCGCCGACTCGGCGATCGACGCCGGAGCACGCTGAAGATGCGCCTCGAGGGCCTCAACCACATCACCGCGATCACCGGCGATGCCCCGCGCAACGTCGACTTCTACACCGGCGTGCTGGGGCTGCGCCTCGTCACCAAGACCGTCAACCAGGACGACCCGACCGTCTACCACCTCTTCTACGCCGACGAGCACGGCAGCGCCGGGGCGGATCTGACCTTCTTCGAGTACCCCGGCGCGGCGCCCGGGCAGCTCGGGCCGGGGTGCGCCTACCGCGTGATCTCGCGGGTCGGCTCGGCGGACTCGCTGGCGTTCTGGGCCGGGCGTCTGGCGCAGCGTGGCGTCGCCTTCGAACGGGATTCTGATTGGGTCCGCTTCGCAGACCCGGAGGGACTCGAGCACGAGCTGCGCGTCGAGGACGTTCCGGACGAGCCGCTGCGCGCCGTTCACCCGGAGATCCCGCCCGAGCACGCGCTGCTCGGCTTCGCCGGCGTGCGCGCGTACAGCCTGCGGGCGGACGCGAGCCGCGAGCTGCTGGTCGACGTGCTCGGCGCGGTCGGCGACGGCGCGACGCTCGAGCTGCGCGGGACAAGCCGCGGCGCGACGATCACCTGGGACCCGCCGCCCGACACCCGTCTCGTCCAGGGCGCCGGGTCGATCCACCACATCGCCTGGGGCACGACCGTCGCCGAGCATCCGCGCTGGCACGAGCACGTGAACGCCTCCGGGGTGCGAAGCACCCCCATAATCGACCGCCACTTCTTCCACTCGATCTACTTCCGCGA
>CAZABN010000040.1:10838-16608 GCA_964483345.1 uncultured Solirubrobacteraceae bacterium | reverse complement strand
CGTAGTCCTCGCCGATCGTCGTGATCATCACGTTGCGCATCTGCAGCATCCAGCCCGCCATCGAGGTGACGATGATCGTGGCCGCCGGCAGGATGCCGTGATGGATCGCGCTGCCGATGAAGGCAGCGTTGAATCCGACGTTGACGCCGAGCGTGGCCCCGCCGTAGCCGGGGAAGAGGTGCCAGTCGTTCGAGAAGAGCTGGATCGCGATCAGCGCGAGGAAGAAGTAGGGCGTCGCCTGCAGGAAGGTGAACGCGGGCAGCAGCTGATCGAAGCGCCCGCCGCGCCGCCAGCCGGCGAGGATGCCGAGCAGCGTGCCCAGGATGAAGCTGATGACCGTCGCGGTGCCGACCAGCGCGAGCGTCCAGGGAATCGTGTTGCGAAGCACGCTGGTGACCGTCGCCGGGTAGGCGGCGGTCGAGACGCCGAGATTGCCATGGAACAGATGGTCGAGGTAGACGCCGTACTGGTGCAGCAGGCTCCCCTGGTGGCCGATGCCGAACTGCAGGTCGAGCGCCTTGACCGCGGAGGCGGTCAGCTGCGGATGCTGCGCGAGCATCGCCTCGACGGGGGTCCCCGGCAGCACGTGCGGGATGAGGAAGTTGATCGTCAGAGCGACCCATGCAGCGACGGCATAGAACCCCAACCGGCGAATCATGAACTGCATTTCCTCGACCAGCCTCCTCTAACCCGCTCCTCCCACAAACTGCACGCGCGACCTCCCACGCGTTACCATCAATGTGGAAACGCTACCAGCCTCTCGCTGGCACGTCAAACCTCAACCGTCGCCCGACCAGGGCGAAGCGACAGGAGACCCAAGTGCGGTATGGACACTTCGATGACGAACGCCGCGAATACGTCATCGAGCAGCCGGCGACGCCACTGCCCTGGGTCAACTACCTCGGCACCGATGCCTACTTCGGGATCATCTCCAACACCGCCGGCGGCTACTCGTTCTATCGCGACGCCCGCCTGCGCCGCCTGACGCGCTACCGCTACAACGCGGCGCCGTTCGACGTCGGCGGCCGCTACCTGTACCTGCGCGACAACGCGAGCGGCGAGTACTGGTCGCCGTCGTGGCAGCCGACCCAGAGCCCGCTCGACGCCTACGAGTGCCGCCACGGCCTCTCGTACACGGTCATCTCCTCCTCCTACCGCGGAGTCGACGCCGAGACGCTCTACTTCGTGCCGCTCGGCGAGACGCTCGAGGTCTGGCGGCTTCGCGTCACCAACCGCCGCGACGAGGCGGTGGATCTGTCCGTCTTCTCCTCGGTCGAGTTCTGCCTGTGGGACGCCCAGGACGACGCGGCCAACTTCCAGCGCAACCTGTCCACCGGCGAGGTCGAGGTCGTCGACGGCGTGATCTACCACACCACCGAGTATCGCGAGCGCCGCGACCATTTCGCCTACTTCGCCTGCTCGGAGCCGATCGCCGGCTTCGACACCCAGCGCGAGGCGTTCCTTGGGGCCTACCGTGGCTGGGACCGCCCGATCGCCGTCGAGCGTGGGGTCTCGGGCAACTCGATCGCCCACGGCTGGGCGCCGCACGGCTCCCATCACGTGAAGCTGGCGTTGGCGCCCGGGGAGACGCGCGAGGTCGTGTTCCTGCTCGGCTACCACGAGAACCCGCACGAGCAGAAGTTCGACCCGCCGGGCAGTCGCGTCGTCAACAAGCGGCTCGTCGCGCCGGTGATCGAGCGCTGGCTCGCCCCGGCGATGATCGACGACGGGCTGGCGCGCCTGCGTGCGCACTGGGACGCGCTGCTCGTGGGCTGCCAGGTCTCGACGCCCGACCCCGACACCAACCGCATGGTCAACATCTGGAACGCCTACCAGTGCATGATCACCTTCAGCATGAGCCGCTCCGCCTCGTTCTTCGAATCGGGAATCGGACGGGGAATGGGCTTCCGCGACTCCAACCAGGACCTGCTCGGCTTCGTCCACATGGTGCCGCAACGGGCACGCCAGCGGATCATCGACATCGCCTCGACGCAGATGGCCGACGGTTCCGCCTACCACCAGTATCAACCGCTGACCAAGCGCGGAAATGACGCGATCGGCTCGGGTTTCAACGACGACCCGCTGTGGCTGATCGTCGGCGTGGCCGCCTATCTGAAGGAGACCGGCGACAGCTCGATCCTCGATGTCGCGGTGCCGTACGACAACGCCCCCGGCAGCGAGACGCCCCTCTACGAGCACCTTCGCCGCAGCATCGCCTTCACGCTCGCGCGGCTGGGGCCGCACGGCCTGCCGTTGATCGGCCGGGCCGACTGGAACGACTGCCTCAACCTCAACTCCTTCTCCGAGTCGCCAGGCGAGTCGTTCCAAACGGTTGAGAACCGCTCGGGCAGCACCGCCGAATCCGTCTTCATCGCCGGCCAGTTCGTCCTCGCGGCCAAGGAAATGGCCGCGATCGCCGAGAGCTTCGGCGCGGACCGT
Source organism: uncultured Solirubrobacteraceae bacterium (assembly GCA_964483345.1). Classification (GTDB taxonomy): domain Bacteria; phylum Actinomycetota; class Thermoleophilia; order Solirubrobacterales; family Solirubrobacteraceae; genus Palsa-513. The sequence continues at coordinate 14,169 of CAZABN010000040.1, read as the reverse complement.
GCAGATCGCGGCGAGTCCGGGCGCTACCACGACGCGGCCGCCGGGATGGAGGCCACGATCGCCGCGCACGGCTGGGACGGCGAGTGGTTCCGGCGCGCCTACGACTACTTCGGCAACCCGGTCGGATCGGCCGAGAACGAGGAGGGCAAGATCTTCGTCGAGGCACAGGCGATCTGCGTACTCGGGGGCGTCGGCCTGGCGGACGGCACGGCGCGGCGCGCGCTCGACAGCGTGCGCGAGCGGCTGGCGAGCGCGCATGGCGTCGCGCTGCTGGCGCCCGCCTACACGCGCTACCACGTCGAGCTGGGCGAGATCTCCTCCTATCCGCCGGGGTACAAGGAGAACGCCGGCATCTTCTGCCACACCAACCCGTGGGTGATGATCGGCGAGGCGATGCTGGGCGACGGCGACGCGGCCTTCGAGTACTACCGACGGATCAACCCGTCGGTGCGCGAGGCGATCAGCGAGGTGCATCGCTGCGAGCCCTATGTCTACGCCCAGATGATCGCCGGACGTGACGCGGCGACCGAGGGCGAGGCCAAGAACTCCTGGCTGACGGGAACCGCGGCATGGACGTTCGCCGCGATCACGCAATGGATCCTGGGGATCCGGCCCGAGTACGAGGGCCTGCGGATCGACCCGGTGCTGCCGGCCGCGTGGCCGGGTTTCAGCGCCGTGCGCTCCTTCCGTGGGGCGACCTACCGCATCGCCGTCACGAAGCCGGCCGGCACCGTGGCGCGCGTCACGCGCCTGGTGGTCGACGGCCGAGAGGTCGAGGGCAACCTGGTCCCGCTGGGCGCCGCCGGCGCCACGGTCGAGGTCGAGGCCATCGCCTCGACCTGAACGCGCGCCGGGAACGGCGCGCAGCCGCCCGGCGACGACTTGTGCGGCAAACAGCACGAATCTGTATCAAACCCGGTAACGTTTTCAGTCACTGAGAACGATGGCGACACTTCCACACAAGACTGGGCGACCGGGGCGACGCGCGACGATTCGCGAGATCGCCGACCTCGCGGGTGTCTCGATCGCCACCGTTTCGCGCGTCGTCAACGGCAGTGGCTACGTGTCCGAGAAGACGCGGATCGCCGTTGAGAGCGTGATCCGTGAGCACCGCTACACGGCCAACCGCAGCGCGCGCGCACTCTCCGCCGGCCGCACCGGCCTCGTCGGGGTCACGCTGCCGAGGATCCACCCGGCCTACTTCTCGGAGATCACGGCCGGCATCGCCGAGGCGCTCTACGAGCTCGACATGCGCATCGTGCTCGCCCCGACCCTGCACGAGCACGACCGCGAGGTCGACCTGCTCGAGCGCCTGATGCACGGCACCACCGACGGCGCGCTGCTGGTGCTGCCCGAGGAGTCCGGCAGCGAGTTGCGCACGCTGATGACCTACGGCTACCGCTTCGTCGTGGTCGACCCGCGCAGACGCATCGACGAGCGGGTCGCCACGGTCTCGGCGGCACACTCCTCCGGCGCCGATCAGGCGACGCGCCACCTGCTCGAACTCGGCCACCGCCGCATTGCCGCGATCACCGGGCCGCCCGACATGATGGCCACGGAGGAGCGCCTGCGCGGCTACCGCGCCGCGCTCGCAGCGGCCGGCGTGCCCGCGGACGCGTCGCTCGTGGTCGAATCCGACTGGGAGGTCGACGGCGGGCGCCGGGCCGGCGCCGCCCTGCTCGAGCTGCCCGACCCGCCCACGGCGATCTTCGCCTTCAACGATCCGCTCGCGATCGGCGCGATGCAGTCCATCGTGGCGGGTGGCCTGCGCGTGCCGCAGGACGTGTCGGTCGTGGGCTTCGACGACACCGTCGAGGCCGAGTTCGTCACACCGCGGCTGACCACGGTGCGCCAGCCGCTCGCCGAGATGGGGCGCATGGGGGTGAGCCTGTTGATGCGGCTGCTCGAGAACCGCAGCTTCGAGGCGCTCCATGTCGAGCTCGCGACGCAGCTGATCGTCCGCGCCTCGACGGGCCCGGCACCTGTGCGCTGACGCGGGCCCCGCGTCGCCGGCGCTCGCGCACGCCACGCAGCGGCTGATCGGCACGCCCCCCGCCAGAGGACGCGGCGGCGCGCGGTCACGCTTTCGCAACGGCCGAACGCCGCCCGCGCGTGGAGAATAGGAGGGCTGCGAGTCCGGCCGCCGCGACGCAGCGCGACGCCAGACCTGGTCGGGATTCCCCTGTTCACGCTGACGACAGCCCTGTTGCTCTGCCTGCTCGGCCTGGGGGTGGGCGTGTTCGGCACGCTCGTCGGCGCCGGCGGCGGCTTCATCGTCACGCCGGTGCTGCTGCTGCTCTACCCGCACAGCACACCCGACCTGATCACCGCGATCAGCCTCGTCGTCGTGTTCTTCAACGCGACCTCGGGCAGCGCCGCCTATGCGCGGCAGGGCCGGATCGACTACCGCTCAGGGCTGATCTTCGCGGCCGCCACGGTGCCGGGCTCGATCCTCGGGGTGCTGCTGGCCAACCGCGTCTCGCGCCCCGGCTTCGACGTGATGATGGGCGTCGCGCTGGCGGCGCTCGCGCTCTGGCTGCTCTTCGGGCACACCGAGGCCGGGGAGGGCGTCGCGGGGGTCGGCTCGCCGCGCACGATCATCAGCCGCGACGGCCACACGTACAGCTACCGGGCGCGCGTGCGGCGCGGCGCCGTGCTGAGCGTCGGCGTCGGCTTCGTCTCCAGCTTCCTCGGCATCGGCGGCGGCGTCGTGCACGTCCCGCTGATGGTCGCGGCACTCGGCTTCCCCACGCACGTCGCGACCGCAACGTCGCACTTCGTGCTCGCGTTCATGGCGCTGGTCGCGACGATCACGCACGTGCTCAGCGGCTCGTTTCACCATGGCGTCGGGCTGCGGCGAGCCGCCTCGCTGTCGGTCGGCGTGGTGATCGGGGCACAGGTCGGCGCCCGTCTCTCCCAGCGCGTCAGCGGCCGGCGCATCCAGCATCTGCTCGCCGGCGGACTGCTGCTGCTCGGCGTGCGACTGATCCTGAGCGTCGTGATCTGACGCGCCGTCCCTCGCGGGCCGCCCGGAGCCGCCCGCCACGAGCTGAACCGGGGCGCAGGCGGCTCCCGCCGGAGCCACTTTCGCTAATGCGGTTGCGGCACGATGCGGATGTAGGGCCGCGGCGACTGCCAGCCGTCGGGGTAGCGCTCGTGCGCCTCCTCGTCGGATACCGAGCCGGCGATGATCACGTCGTCGCCCGGCTGCCAGTTGACCGGAGTGGCGACCTTGTGCTTGGCGGTGAGCTGCAGCGAGTCGATCACGCGCAGCACCTCGTCGAAGTTGCGCCCAGTCGTCATCGGGTAGATCAGGATCAGCTTGATCTTC
>CAZABN010000040.1:0-10738 GCA_964483345.1 uncultured Solirubrobacteraceae bacterium | reverse complement strand
GCCGGCGAGGCGCACTCCGCGCTCCGCAGCGTCGCGGGCCGGCGTTCACGCGCGCGCCGGCGAGGCGCACTCCGCGCTCCGCAGCGTCGCGGGCCGGCGTTCACGCGCGCCGGCGAGGGCGGCCGAGAGGCCAGCAACGGCCGCCATCCCGTCACCTGTGCTGCGCGACGGGATGGCCTGGGCTCGTTGTCTGCCCTAGCTGGCGGAGGAGCCGAAGAGGCTGGAGCCGTCGACGCCGCTCGCGCCGGGCCTGCCACGGCCGCCCCACGGGGCGCCGGTCGCGCCGGTCGCGCCACGGCTGCCCCACGGCTCGCCGCTCGCGCCGGTCGCGCCGCGGCCGCCCCACGGGCCGCCGCGGCCGCGCGTCCCGGAGCCGGCGTGGCCGCTCCAGCTATCTGCCAGCACAGCGTCGATCCGGCTCGAGAGGTTCGTCAGCCGCCGATTCTTTTGCGCGCTGGTGATCGTGCCGGCGTTCGCCGCCGCGTTCAGCTGCGTCGTCAGGCTCGCGAGGACGGCGGACTGCAGGTCACTCGCGGACTTGTCCGGGGTGGAGTTGGCGATCGCGTCCAGCGACTTGCCGCCGGCCAGGTCGGAGCGCAGCGTGCTCTCGCTGATCCCGAGGTACTGCGCCGCGGCGGATGTGATGTCCCGGAGGCCGCCGCGCGACCCGGCGTGACCGAAGCCGCGGCCGAAGCGGCCGCCCAGCAACGGTGCGCTCGTGCTCTGCGCGATGCGCTGCTCGAGCGACGTCGCCTCGGCCGGCGTCAGGCGCTTGGCGGCTACCGCGGCGGTGATCTGGTCGTTGTCAGCGGCCTTGATCGCCGCCGTCAGCGCGCTGGGGGACACCTGGAGGCGGCCGGCAATATCGTTGATGTAGGCCTGCTCGCCGGAGCCGGATGAGCTCTGTGTGGCGGCGACGGCGACGGCGGCGCCGCCGAGCAGTACGGCCGCCGTGGCTGCGATCACCAGCTTCTTGCTCAAGCGTGACTTCATGGCTTTCCTTTGTGATCGCGGGATGTGCTGTCAAGTCAAGCGCGTGCTGCTGTTCGCGAGCTAAACGGATGCGAAACGCGGGATAAGCTCGCCGTTCGGCGGTGGCGGACGGATGGTGGCGGCGGGCCGGATAGGCCGCACGGCGTCAGCGGCTAAATACGGATGAAACAGTTCCATTGGCGCGGTTTGCTGAGGACGGATGTCCCCGTCCACGACCCCGAACGCGGCCGCTCCGCCGCTTCAGCGCCGCGCTCACCACACGACCTCGCGCGAGCGAGTCGAGCTCGCGCTCGCCCACCGGGAGGCGGACCGCGTGCCGCTGGATCTCGGCGGCGGACTCGTCACCGGGATGCACGTCAGCTCGGTCTACAAGCTCCGCCAGGCGCTCGGCCTCGACGCGCCAGGCACGCCGGTGAAGGTGATCGAGCCCTACCAGATGCTCGGCGAGATCGCGCCCGACCTGATGGACGCGCTCGGTGTCGACGTGGTGGCGGTCGGGCGGCCGACCAACATGTACGGCTTCGTCAACGAGCGCTGGAAGCCGTGGAGCGCGTTCGACGGCGTTCCGCTGCTGGTACCCGGCGACTTCCCGACGGAGCCCGAGCCGGGCGGCGACATCCTGATGTACCCGTGCGCCGACCGTTCCGCGCCCGCCTGCGCGCGGATGCCCAAGAACGGCTTCTACTTCGACTCGATCATCCGCCAGGACCCGATCGACGAGGGGCACCTCGATCCCGCCGGCAACCTCGAGGAGTTCGCGCCGATCAGCGACGCGGCGCTCGAGCACATTCGCGCCGAGGTCGAACGTCTGGCGCCCGCCGGTCGCGCGATCCTCGCCGACTTCGGCGGCATGGGCTTCGGTGACGTCGCGCTGGTGCCCGGCCCGACGCTGCGGCACCCGCGCGGGATCCGCGACCTCGAAGAGTGGTACATGAGCCTGGTCAGCCGGCCGCAGTACGTCCATGACGTCTTCGAGCGCCAGGCCGAGATTGCGCTGGCGAACCTTGCCAGCATCCATGCGGCGATCGGTGACGGCGTCACGGCGGTGTTCGTCACCGGCACCGACTTCGGCACCCAGGAGGGCCCGCTGATCTCGCCGAACACCTACCGCACGCTGTTCAAGCCGGTCCACGCTCGCGTCAACGAGTGGATCCACGCCAACACCGGCTGGAAGACGTTCATCCATTCCTGCGGCTCGATCTGGCGGCTGCTGGACGACATCGTCGAGGCGGGGTTCGACGCGCTGAACCCGGTGCAGACCTCGGCGGCGAACATGGATCCGCAGCAGCTGAAGCAGACCTACGGGGACCGCGTGACCTTCTGGGGCGGGGGCATCGACACCCAGCGGGTCCTGCCCTTCGGCACGCCCGCGGAGATCCGCGCGATGGTGCGCGAGCGCATGCGCGTCTTCGGTCCCGGCGGCGGCTTCGTCTTCAACCCGATCCACAACGTCCAGGCGGGGGTTCCGGCCGAGAATCTGCTCGCGCTGTACGCGGCGGTCGAGGAGTTCCGGGGCTACCCGATCGGCGCAGGCGCAGCGTGAGCGAGGAGGGCTCGATGGGAACACTGGACGAGCTTCGTGAGGCCGTGATCGACGGCCAGACGGCGGTGGCGGTCGAGCAGACCGCGCGCGGCCTGCAGGAGGGAATTCCGGCGCAGACGCTGTTCGACGACGGCCTGATGGCGGCGATGCGGCGGGTCGGGGAGCTGTTCGAGGAGGGCGAGGTGTTCGTTCCCGAGATGCTCGTGGCCTCGCGAGCGATGACCGCGGCGCTCGAGGTCCTGCGGCCCGAGCTGGTCGCCGAGGGCGCCACCACATCGGGGCGGATCGCGATCGGCACCGTGATGGGCGACCTGCACGACATCGGCAAGAACCTCGTGGCGATGATGCTCCAGGGCAACGGCTTCGAGATCGACGATCTAGGCACCGACGTCTACCCCGAGCGATTCGTGCAGGCGGTCCGCGACGGCGCCGAGGTCGTCGCGATGTCGGCGCTGCTGACGACCACGATGACGAACATGAGGGCCGTCGTCGAGGCGATCGACGAGGCCGGCCTGCGCGAGCAGGTGGGCGTCGTGATCGGCGGCGCCCCGATCACGCAGACCTTCGCCGAGGAGGTCGGCGCCGACGGCTACGCCCGCGACGCCTCCAGCGCGGTGCGGATGGTCGAGGCCGTGCTCGGTCGCGTGCGGTCCGCCAATGGCCGTTGAACGACCGCAGGTCGCCGTCGAGCTCGAACCGATCGGCCGTCGCGTGCAGGTCCCGGTGGGCACGACGGTTCTCGCCGCCGCCCGCTCGGTTGGCGTCGGACTGGCGTCAGCGTGCGGCGGGGCCGGAACCTGCGGCTCGTGCCGCGTCCAGATCTGCGGCGGGCAGGTCACGCCCCCATCAGCGGACGAGCGCCGGCAGCTGGGCGAGGAGGCGCTCGCCTCCGGCCTGCGCCTCGCCTGCCAGGCGGCTGTGCAGTCGGACGTGCGCGTCGCGATTGCGCCCGAGTCGCTGACCACGCGCCAGCGCCTGCAGCTGGAGGGCCAGGGGGGCGAGATAGCGCTCGACCCGCCCGTCGCGGCGCTCGACGTCGTGCTCGAGCCCCCGGCGCTCGCCGACCTGCGCGCCGACGCCACACGCCTGCTCGACGCGATCGCCGCGCAGCCGGCGACCCCCCCTGACGCGGCGCCGCCGCAGATCGCCCTCGCCGTGCTGGCCGACCTGCCCGGCCGGCTGCGCGCGCAGGACTGGTCCGCGCGGGTCGCGCTGCATCGCCCGCGTGGCGAGGTCGTCGCGATCGCCGCGCCCGCGAGCCGCCTGCTGGGGCTGGCCGTGGACCTCGGCACGACCAAGCTCGCCGCCTACCTCGTCGATCTGGGCAGCGGCGAGACCGTCGCGCGAGCCGGCGCCCCCAACCCCCAGATCGGCCACGGCGAGGACGTCATGAGCCGCATCGCCTACGCGAACCGCGGGGCGGCGGCGCGCGCGGAGCTGCGCGAGGCGGTCGCGGAGGCCGTCGGGGTCCTGGCGCGTCAGCTGTGCGCGGACGCCGGCACCGAGACCGACGCGATCGTCGACTGCGTGGTGGTCGGCAACACCGCGATGCACCACCTGTTCGCGGGGCTGCCGGTGCGCCAGCTCGGGCAGGCGCCCTACGTCGCCGCCGTGAGCGATCCTCTCGATCTCGCGGCCGCCGAACTCGGCCTGCAGTTCGCCGCCGGCGCGAGGCTTCACATGCCGCCGCTGATCGCCGGCTTCGTCGGCGCCGACCACGTGGCGATGCTGCTCGCGACCGCAGCCGCCGAGCGCGCCGCGACCGTGCTCGCGCTCGACATCGGCACCAACACCGAGATCAGCCTCTCCCACCACGGCCGCCTGTGGAGCTGCTCGACCGCCTCGGGGCCGGCGTTCGAGGGTGCGCACATCACCGACGGCATGCGCGCGGCGCCCGGCGCGATCGAGCGCGTCCACTACGGCGACGGCCGCTTCTCGGTGCAGACGGTCGACGAGCGCCCGGCCGTCGGCGTCTGCGGCTCGGGCATCCTCGACGCCGTCGCGGAGGGACTGCGGGCCGGCATCGTCGACGCGCGTGGCGCGCTCGCCCGCTCGCATCCGCTGGTCGACACCGACGGCGGTCGCCCGCGGTGCGTGCTGGTGGGCGCCGCCGACAGCGGCAGTCACCGCGACATCGTCTTCACGCGCGCCGACGTCGGCGAGATCCAGCTCGCCAAGGGCGCGATCCGCGCCGGCGCCGAGCTGCTGCTCGACGCCGCGGAGATCGACGCCGCGCAACTCGACGAGGTCGTGGTCGCCGGCGCGTTCGGCACCTATCTCGACCTTCGCAGCGCGGTCCGCGTCGGCATGCTGCCCGACCTGCCGGCGGAGCGCTTTCACCAGGTCGGCAACGCCGCCGGCGCCGGTGCGCAGCAGCTGCTGCTCTCCCGCGAGCGGCGCCTGGCGGCGGTCGAGCTGGCGGCCCGCGCGCAGTACGTCGAGCTGACGACGCACCCGGATTTCGCCGAGCACTTCGTGATGGCGATGGGGTTCGCTTGAGCAGCGCCGCCGTTCACACATACGGGAGCCTCGCGATCAGCGACCTCGACGAGTTCGTGTTCGGCCGCTGCCCGCACCCGCTCCGCGTCGGCCACGGCCTGCAGATCGGCGCCGGGCGCGTCCACCCGGAGATCAACTTCACGCTGCCGCCGACGTCGATCACCGCCGCGACGATGCCCGCCGTGCGCGACGAGTACGCGGCGATGGTCGACGAGGTGTGCGCACGCGCGGTGGCGCTGCAGCTGCCGGGGCTGCTGGTCGAGTTCGAGCTGCTGCCGGAGCTCACCGCGGCGCCGGAGTGGGGCGCCGAGCTGACGGCGACGCTGCGGGCGGCGCTCGACCGCCACCACGAGCGCCACGGCCTCGCCTGCGCGCTGCGCGTGACGCCGAACGACCTGCGCGAGTTCGTGCGCCCGCCGCTGATGCGCTCCGGGGAGAAGTGGGAGCAGATGCTCCGCAGCTTCGAGCTGTGCGCCGACGCCGGCGCCGACCTGCTGGCGATCGAGTCGACCGGCGGCAAGGAGGTCCACGACGACGCGCTGCTCGCGGGCGACCTGCCCGGCGTGGCGTTCGCGCTGGGGGTGCTCGCGCCGCGCGACATGGCGAACCTGTGGGAGCGGATCGTCGCCGTCGCGGCGTCCCACGACGCGATCGCCTCCGGCGACACCGCCTGCGCGTTCGGCAACACCGCGATGGTGCTCGCGGAGACGCACCACATCCCACGGGTCTGGGCGGCCGTGATCAGGGTGATGACCGTCGCTCGCAGCCTCGTCGCCTATGAGTGCGGGGCGGTGGGTCCGAGCAAGGACTGCGCCTACGAGGGTCCCTACATCAAGGCGATCACCGGCTTCCCGATCGCGCTCGAGGGAGCGGAGGCGGCCTGCGCGCACCTCTCCCCGGTCGGCAACATCGCCCGCGCCACCGCGGACCTCTGGAGCAACGAGTCGGTTGCCAACGTGAAGCTGCTCGGCGGCATGGCGCCGACCGTCTCGCTCGAACAGCTGGGCTACGCGACGCGCCTGATGAACACCGCCAGCGCGCGCGGCCAGGCGCTCGTGCTGCGCGACCTGTTCGTCGCCTCCGACGCGTCGCTGGATCCGCAGGCGCACGTGCTGCGCCCCGACGTCGTGCTCGAACTGGCCGGTGCGATCGTCGAGGAGCCGACGCCCTACCTGCGGGTGCGCCGCGCGGCGCTGGAGACGCTCGCGAGCCTCCGCGACGCGCACGCGGCCGGGGAGCTGGCGCTCGCCAGGGCGGAGCTCACCTGGCTGGCGCGGCTGTCGGCCGCCGCGGACGAGCTGCCGGAGGACGAGCAGACGCTGATCGAGTCGGTCTGCGCCGCGCTCGATCCGGGCAAGGTGCGTCTGGCGGACTACGACCTGCCGGAGCGCGGATGAAGCCGCGCGATCGTGTCGCCGCGGCGCTCGCGCACGTCGAGCCGGACCGCTGCCCGTTCCAGGCGACCTTCACGCCGGAGTTCGCCGCGCGGCTGCGCAGCGACCTCGCGCTCGACGGTGGCCGCGCGCACAACCCCCACGGCGGCGGCAACAGCTACGCGACCGAGATCGCGCTCGGCGAGGACCTGCTGCTGACCTCCGTCGGCTGGGCCAACTCCTACTACCAGGACGGCGACACCTACGTCGATGAGTGGGGGGTGGGCTGGCGCGCGGTCGCCTACACGACGAAGTACGGAAGCGGCCACTACACCGAGCCGTGCGGGCACCCGCTGGCGGACTCCGCGGGGCTCGCCGCCTATCGCCCACCGGACCCCGGCCGGCCCGAGCTCTACACCGACTCGGCCGCCGCGATCGCCGAGTTCGGGGAGCAGTACTGGATGGTCGGCGTCACGGTCACGACGATCTTCGAGGCGGCCTGGGCGCTGCGCGGCCTCGAGCGGCTGCTGATGGACTTCATCGAGGACCCGGACCTCGCCGACGAGATCCTCGAGATCCCCTACCGCTACCACCTCGCCGCCGCGGAACAGCTCGTGCGGCTGGGGGTCGACACGATCTGGCTCGGCGACGACATCGGCCAGCAGAACGGCCTGATCATGTCGCCGCGGCACTGGCGCCGCTTCCTCAAGCCGCGCATGGCGCACATGATCGAGACGCTGAAGGCGCTCAACCCGCGGCTGACGATCGCCTACCACACCGACGGCTGCGTCTACGCGATCATCCCGGAGCTGATCGAGATCGGCATCGACATCCTCAACCCGGTGCAGCCGGTCGCGATGGACCCCGCCCGGCTCAAGCGCGAGTACGGCCGCGAGCTGTGCTTCTGGGGATCGATCGACGAGCAGCGCACGCTTCCCTTCGGCAGCCCCGACGACGTGCGCCGCGAGGTCCGTGAGCGGATCGCGACGCTCGGCGCCGGCGGCGGGCTGATCCTCGGGCCGACCCACCACCTCCAGCTCGACACGCCGCTGGAGAACTTCTGGGCGATGACCGAGGAGGTGACTGGCCGCACCCGCCCCGGCGACTCGCGCTAGCGGCCCGCGCCCGTTTTCTTTATGCGCGCCTAGACGGCGCGACCTTCCAGCGGGGCGCCTGGCGCCGTGCCCGGGCGCCCTCGTCTGTGGCGCCCTCGCCGAGCTGCGGAACGTGAACGGTGGGGCGCCAGCCCCCCTCAAAAGCCGTTTCCGGCGGACGCCCCGGCCGGCGCTCCGCTACTTGCGTCCCGTGATGCCCAGGCCGTCGGTGACCTTCCCGACGACGTTCTCCACGGCCGCGACGATCGAGTGCCTGGCGTGTCCGAGCCGGTCGTCGTCCTTCGGCGCCTGCTGCTCCGGCGCCGGCGGCGCGGGTTGCGTCAGGGGCTCGGCCTCGGGTGTTTCGAGTGTCTCGGTGTCGGTCATCGATCCTCCGTTTGTGGTGTCGGCGCGGTGCGCCTGGTGGTCAGGTCTGGGCGATGGCGAGAGTGGATGCGGATCCTCCCCCGGCGGCAGCGCGGGCGTGCGGTGCGGCAGACCGCGCTCGGCACCCAACGCTCGTGACGCCGACGGGCGAGGCTGCCGCCGCGTTGCACCGGCGGACGGCAGCGGCCATCGGCGCCGCGGCGCTGCGTGTGCCGCCTGTGAACGAAGCGGCGAAACTGACTGCATCGGGCACAGCGACCTCCGGGGGGTTTGTGGATCCTCGGAAGTCAGGTCGCGCTGCCGGCTCGCTGCCGACGTCACGGTGTTTGCCCTCGAAGACCAACCCTACTCTCGCTGTCAAGCGGTGGGGGAGACCGGCGCCGCGGACGCCGGCTCGGTGGCCGGCTGGTGCGGGGCGCGGGTCCGCAGGCGGAAGAGGACGGTGATCAGGATGCCGATCAGCCAGCCGAGGATCGCCGCGAACAGCATCAGCCACACGAGCGGCACGGCGGAGCTCGAGAACACCCAGTCGACCTTCACACGGCGTGTGTTGGAGGTGGCGAGCGCGACCACGTAGACGACCAGGAGGACCGTCGCCAGCGCGTACAGATGCAGCCGCGTGCGGTGCGCCATCCGGAAGAAGCGCGCGTTACGGGTCTCCGGGGCGCCGTCCGCGCTGCGCGGCGCGGGCGGCGGCTGCGGTGTGGCCGGCGCGTGCTCGGGCGTGGCGTCGCCGGGCGTCGCCGCCGGCGCGTGGATCGTGGTTTCAGACATGTTGACTGCCTCCTTTGGGGCCGCCGGCGTGCGAGCGCCTCATGCTGCGGCGCTCGCCGCGGCCCATGCGGCCTGATAGCTGACTGCGCGCGCGGCGTGGTGGGGCCGCTCGCGCTTGCGTTGCTGCGAGGTCTGGGCGTCGCTCGCGGCGGGCGTGCGCTCGCGCGCGTCGGCCAGGCCGAGCAGCCCCGCCCGCGCGCGCACGAGCAGCGATTTCACCGCCGGCACGCTGGTCTCCATGGCGCCGGCGATCTGCTGGTAGCTGAAGCCGTCGATCTCGCGCAAGAGCAGCGCGGTCCGCTGCGTGTCGGGCAGCTCCTGCACGTCGGCGACCAGTTCGCGGAACTGCTGGCGGCTGACCAGCTGCTCGACGACGGTGCCGCCACCCTCGGCGGGCTGGTCGTCCATCGAGTCACAGCCGAGCGGCGCGGCGCGGCGCAGCTGGTTGATGCAGCGGTTGCGCGCGATCCGGTAGAGCCACGGCCGCACGTGGATCTCGCGCTCGTCGGCCAGGAGCGCGTTGAACGCCGCCGCGTAGACGTCCTGCAGGGCGTCCTCGGCGTCCTCCTTGGATCGCAGGATCTGCCAGCAGAACCACAGCAGCGGCGTGTGGTAGCGCGTCGCGAGGACGTCGAAGGCGTCCCGCTCGCCCCGCCGCAGCTGCGCGACGAGGTGCTCGTCGGAAAGGGTCGCACGCGTGGCCGCCGAGGTCACGACCGCGGGCGCGGGGTGTCCCCGCCGGCGGGCGCCGCGCGCGATCGGGCCGCGCGCCCGGGAGCGTGGTGAGGGCACCCGTACCGTGTCCTCACCACGCGTCACCTTGGGGGAGGCTGCCCCGGGCATGGTCGTCAACCCGTCACGGCCGAGGTGCCGTACGCCGGCGCGAGCGTCGCGGCGACGTTGGCGTGAGAGAACCGCCTGCGCGGCGGGCCGCTGTCACAGCGGCGAAGTGGATGAACTCGGGGCATGCGGGACCTCCTGGTTCGTCTGGGACGAATGCTCAGAAAGTCAGCTGGTGTTGCCCGCCCACAGGCCATGGGCCGACCTCACGCGATGCCCTTCGCGGACCACTCTACTCCGCTGCCGGACGCTGCACAACCGCGGCAAGACGCCCGGCGACCCGGCGCGTGGGGGTGTCGGCGCCGTCAGCCGGCGGCCGGTGGCGGGCCCGCAGCCGCGATCTCGTGGTGATCGACGAGATCGGTGGGGGCGAGGATGAAGACCTCGCACATCATGTCCGGGTGCTGCTGGTTGCCGCTCATGAAGCCGATCACGCGCCGGCCGGTGGCGTCCTCGATGACCGCCTCGAAGCGCTGGCGCATCAAATCCTGGAACGCGATCCGCTGGTCGATCACCGCGGCGCCGCGGCCGCCCTCGAGCAGCGTCTGCTCGACCCGCGAGAAGCCGCCCCGCAGCACGCAAACGACGAGGTCGTCGGCGTAGTAGGACTTCGTCCGCGTCGGGCCGTGCCCGTAGAACTCCTTCAGCAGCGCGACCATGCCGTCCGAGATCGCGGTCAGCACGTCGCCGTGGGCCCGCGGCGGGTCCCGGACGTCGCTCGAGCTCACCGCGGCACCGCCGGAGGGCACGCTGTTGCCATGACCGGCTAAGCGTAGCCCAGCTTGGAGTCGGAGTGGCGGGGCGGGACTGACGCGGATCTGGTTGGCCAGCGCAACTTTCGGGCGCGGCGGCGCTCTGAGGATTGATGCCGCGGATCACGCGACCCCTGCTGTGCGTGCTCGCTTTCGGGCTGGTGGTGCCGCTGGCGCTGGCGGCGACGGCTCCGGCACGCTCCGCGGCGGTCCCCTCGCATGCGGCCAGGGTGACGCTGCATCCGGTGATCGGGATCGGCGACGACAAGGCGGACATGTTCACCGACCCGCGGTTTCGCGCGCTGCGGATCAAGACCGTGCGCTACGACATGTCCTGGGATGCGCTGTCGGTGACCTACCAGCGCCAGGAGGTCACGAACTGGATGGATGCTGCGCACCGGGACGGGTTGAGCGTGCTGGTGACGATCGACCATTCCGACCGTGTGATCTACAGGAAGGTCAAGGTCCACGGGAAGACGAAGA
>CAZABN010000039.1:0-16974 GCA_964483345.1 uncultured Solirubrobacteraceae bacterium | reverse complement strand
GAGGCCGAGGCGATGGAGGACCTGCTGCCGGCGCAGTGGTCGAAGCTGATCTTCAACTCGGCGATCAACACCGTCGCCGCGCTGACCGAGCTGCCGCACGTCGGGGCGTTCGCACAGGAACGCGGGTTCGGCGATCTCGGCTGGCTGGTGCACGGGCTGATCGACGAGGGCGTCGCGGTTGCCGCCGCCGCCGGCGTGGCGCTGCACGACGACCCGTGGGAGATGAACGTGCTGGCCGTCGCTCGCGGCGAGACTGCGCACAGCGACTATGCCCACCGGCCGTCGATGCTCGAGGACGTGCTCGCGCGGCGCCCCACCGAGGTGGAGTTCATCACCGGCGCGCTCGTGCGTGAAGCTGCGCGCGTCGGGGTGAAGGTCCCCCTGAGCACCGCGATGTACCGGCTGATCCGGGCCCGCGAAGCATCGTGGCAGGCCAGCCCCGCACAGGCGGTGGCCTGAGCATGCGAGTCTGCATCGTCGGCTGCGGCGCGGTCGGCAGCCTGTTCGCCGCTCACCTCGCGACGCTCGACGAGGTCGAGGTGTGGGCCTACGACGTCGTCGCGGAGCACGTCGCGGCGATCAACTTTGGCGGGCTGCGGCTGACCGGCCGCGCGGAGATCGTTGCGGCCGTGAATGCACGCACCGATCCGGGCGAGATCCCGCCATGCCAGTTCGGGATCGTCGCCACCAAGGCGATGTTCACCGCCGAGGCGATCACGGCCACGGCCGGCGTATTCGTCGATGGTGCGGTCTGTAGTGTGCAGAACGGAGTGGGCAACGAGGAGCTGATCGCCGAGCACGTGCCGCGGGTGATCCGCGGCACCACGTTCCCGGCCGGTCGTGTCGTGGCCCCCGGGGTCGTCCAGATGGACACCGCCGGCGACACCTGGATCGGACCGTTCGAAGAGCGAGCGGCGAGCGCGGCGGAGATCGAGCGGCTCGCCGACGTGCTGACCCGCGGTGGCATGCCGACCGTCGCGCTCGCCGACGCGCGCGGCGCGCAGTGGACCAAGCTGATCTTCAACGCCGCGAGCAACCCGCTCGGCGCGCTGACCGGGCTCACGCACGGACGGCTCTGCGAGCTGCCCGCCACGCGCGCGCTGATCAGCGCCCTTGTGAGCGAGGGCGTCGCGGTCGCCGACTCGCTCGGGATCACGCTCGACTCCGATCCCGACGCGCTGATCGACCATGCGGCCGAGGTCGCCTACGACCACCGCGCGTCGATGCTGCAGGACGCGCTCGCGCACCGGCGCACCGAGATCGACGCGCTCAACGGCGGCATCGTGCGCTTCGGCGCACAGACCGGCGTGCCGACGCCGCTCAACGAGGCGATCGTCGCGCTGATCGCCGGCATGGAGCACGCCTGGAGCTCGCAGCCGGCGGCGGCGTCGTCGGAGGACGGTGGCGGGGGATGAGCGCGGTGAGCGCGAGTGGGGCGTTGACGAGCGACCGGGCGCGCGCGGCGAGCGGGGCGCTGACGAGCGACCCGGCGCGCGGGGCGAGCACGAGCGACCGGGCGCGCGGGGCGAGCACGAGCGACCCGGCGCGCGGGGCGAGCGGGGCGCTGACGAGCGACCCGGCGCGCACGCCGAGCGCCGGCGAGGTGGCGCGCCGCTACGCCAATGCACGCGCCGCGATGGCCGAGCACGGCGTCGACGCGCTGCTCGTCAGCGGCAGCGAGTACAGCGGCTTCGAGGGCGCGGTGCGCTACCTCTCGGGCTTTCGGATCGTGCACCGCTACGCCTATGTCCTGTTGCCGGCGCAGGGCGAGCCGACCACGATCTTCCCCAGCGAGGCGCGCTGGGTCGGCGATCACGCCGACGGCTGGATCGGCGAGCCGGTCTTCGCCGAGCACCCCGGCGCCTTCATCCGCGACCACCTGCGCGCGGCCAAGGTCAAGCGCCTCGCGGTTTACGGGCTCGACTACGTCATGCCGGTGCGCGACTACCGGGCGCTCTGCGAGGGGCCGTTCGAGCTGGTCGACTTCGACGTCGCCTTCGATCTCTCGCGCGCGGTCAAGAGCGACGAGGAGCTTGCGCTGGTGCGTGAGAGCATGGCGATCAACGTCGCCGGCTTCTGGGCCGTGCAGCAGGCATATGAGCCGGGCCGCACGCAGGCGGAGCTGATGGCCGCCGCGGAAGAGGTGTTCGCACGGCTCGGCACCGGTCGCCAGACGATGGACATGGTGGTGTGGGGACACGCGGGCGCGGCGACACCCGAATTCCGGATCCCGGACCAGCAGACGCCGATCGCCGCCGACGACCTGCTCCTCTATTCGCTCGAGGTCGCCGGCCCGGGCGGCCACTGGGTCGAGTTCTCGCGCCCGCTGACCCGCGGCGCGCTCGCCGCGGACACGCTGCGCATGCTCGAGGCCTACCAGGAGTACCATGCCGCCGCCCGCGCGAGCATGCGTGCCGGCGCCAGCGCGCACGACGTCCACCGTGCGGTCTCGGCGCCGTTCGCGCAGCGCGGCTACCCGCTTGGCCACGTCACCGGCCATTCGATCGGGATGACGATGATCGAGCACCCCAAGATCGGCGAGGGCGTCGAGATCGAGCTGCGCGAGGGCATGATCTTCTCGATGCACCCCCATGCGATCGCCGGCGCCGGCAGCGCGTGCCTGTACATGCAGGACACCTGGTGCATCGGCGCAGACGCCGGCGAGCCGCTCGCGAGCGTGCCGCTGGCGATCTTCGACGGTCACGAGCCACCGCCGCCACTCGACCACATCACAGGAGGAACCTGAGCGATGCTGCTAGCCGCCACCGAATACGTGCGCCCGGCGAGCGTGGAAGAGGCGCTCGACGCGCTCGGCGCGAATGACGGCGCGCGCGTGCTCGCCGGGGGCCAGACGCTGATCAACGTGCTCAAGCACCGCGCGGCCTCGGTCGCGCTGCTGGTCGACGTGAGCCGCCTGGCGGAGCTGCGCTTCATCGACGTCAGAGCGGACGGCTCGGCCACGATCGGCGCCGCAACGACGTACGCGGAGCTCGAACGCTCGGCGGAGCTGCGGGACGCGCAGCCGGTGATCGGCGCGGTCGCGGCCGGGACAGTCGATCGCCAGGTTCGCGCGCGGGGCACGATCGGCGGCAACGCTTGCTTCGCCGACGCCGCATCAAACTACCCGCCGTTGCTCGTCGCGCTGAACGCGTCGATGGAGATCGCCGGGCCTGACGGGCGCCGCAGCGTGCCGGCCGCGGAGTTCTTCCTCGGCCTCTACCGCACCGCGGTGGAGCCCGGCGAGCTGCTGACCGCGATCACGCTGCCGCCGCTGAACGGCGCCGGCGTCGGCTACCGCTCGCTGCAGATCGCAGCCGACTCGTGGGCGCTCGCGCGCGCGGTCGCGTGGGTGCGCGGCTCGGCCGCGATCGAGGAGGCGCGCGTCGTGCTTGGCTGCGTGGCGGGAACGCCGGTGCGCGCTTCGGCCACCGAGGCGCTGCTGGTCGGGGGCCCCGCGAGCGCGGAGGCGGTCACCGCGGCGGCCGCAGTGGCCGGCGAGGGGCTCGAGCCGCCGTCCGACGTACACGCGAGCGCGGGTTACCGGCGCGAGATGGCCGCCGTGATGGCGAAGCGCGCGCTGCTCGACGCGATCGGCGGCGCGGGATGAGGCCGGGCGCGATGCGCGGGATCAGGCCGGGCGCGAGCCGCGGGATCAAGGCGGGCGCGACACGCGGCATGAGGCCGAGCGCGACACATTCACAGACGACGACAGGCGGAGGTGGCTGATGGCGGGTGAAGGCGCGGTGCACGCGATCGACGTGACGGTCAACGGCACCTCCCACACCGTGGCGGTGCCGGCCCGGCGGCTGCTCGTGCACTTCATTCGCGAGACGCTCGGGCTGCGCGGCACGCACATCGGCTGCGACACCGGCAACTGCGGCGCCTGCTCGGTGATCTGCGACGGCCAGCTGATCAAGAGCTGCATGATGCTCGCGGTACAGGCCGACGGCTGCGAGATCGAGACGATCGAGAGCCTCGGCGAGGGCGTTGACGGCCTCGATCCGATCCAGGAGGCGTTCAAGGAGCACCACGGCCTGCAGTGCGGGTACTGCACACCCGGGATCGTGCTGAACGCGAAGACCCTGCTGGCCGAGAACCCGCACCCCACCGAGGCGGAGATCCGCCGCGCGCTGAAGGGCAACATCTGCCGCTGCACCGGCTACGTGAACATCATCCGGTCAATCGTTGCCGCCGCGGGCGCGCAGGGAGAGGTGACGCGATGAGCACCCCAACGGGCGAGACGACCTACTACCCCGAGGTCGAGCAGAGCGAGCGCCTCGGCGCATGGTCCGGCAAGAGCGTGCCGCGCAAGGAGGACAAGCGCCTGCTGAAGGGCCAGGGGGCGTTCGTGGACGACCTCTGGATGCACCGCCAGGGTCACGTCCACTTCCTGCGCTCGCCCTACGCACACGCGCGGATCGTCTCGATCGACGTTTCGCGCGCCGAGGCCGTGCCGGGCGTCTACGCGACGCTCACCGGCGAGGAGGTCGGCGCGCTGCAGCAGCCGTTCTTCCAGATGGCCCCGGAGCCCGCCGGCCTGATGAAGGACTACTGCATGGCTGTCGGCAAGGCGCGCTACATAGGCGAACCGGTCGCCTGTGTGCTGGCCGAGTCGGCGGAGCTGGCGCGCGACGCCGCTGAGCTGGTCGAGGTGGTCTACGAGCCGCTCGAGGTCGTGGTCGACGGGATCGCGACGATCGAGCCCCAGGCGCCGGTGCTGCACGAGGAGATCGGCTCCAACGTGGCCTGGCACGGCGTCTACGACTACGGCGACGTCGACTGGGCGCTGGAGAACGCCGACCACGTCGTGCGGATCGACCGCCTGCACTTCCACCGCTTCTCCTCGACGCCGCTGGAGACGACCGGGGCGCTGGTCAACTGGGACCCGGGCACCGGCGTCGTCGAGTTCCGCTCCAACAACCAGATGCCGATGTTCGCGGCGATGTTCATCGGCCCGGCGATCGGCCTGGGCATCGACCACATGCAGTTCTCGAGCCAGGACATCGGCGGCGGCTTCGGGATCAAGATCACCAGCTACACCTACCTGACCGCGCTCGCGCTGCTCTCGCGCAAGGCCGGCCGCCCGGTGAAGTGGAGCGAGTCGCGCTGGGAGCACCTCGCGGCCTCGGCTCACGGCAACGAGCGGACCTTCCTCGACATCGAGGTTCCGGTGATGAGCGACGGCACGATTCTCGGCTTCAAGGTGCGGGCATTCGACGACGCCGGCGCGTACCTGCGCTACGAGCCGCTCGGCGCGGTGATCTGGTCGCAGGTCGTCCCGGGCAACTACCGCTTCAAGCACGTTCGCGTCGACTACACGGAGACGCTGACGAACAAGTGCCCAGTCGGGCCGAACCGCGGCTATTCGCGGCTGCAGCACCTCTGGCTGATCGAGCGGATCGTGGACATCGTCGCGAAGGAGCTGAACTTCGATCGCGTGGCGCTGCGCAAGCTCAACTACGTGCAGCCCGAGGAGTTCCCCTACGAGACGCCGAACGGCTGCATCTACGACTCCGGCGACTATCCGGCGATGCTGGATCGCGCGCTGGAGCTGATCGACCACGACGCATGGTTGGAGCGCCAGCTGGCGAGCGCCGGCACCGGCAAGCGGATCGGCATCGGGATCGGCTCGACGCTCGACTCCGGCACCAACAACTTCGGCCAGTCGCGCATCATCAACTCGGCATTGCCGTTCTCCGGCAACGGCGAGGCCGCGGTCGTGCGGCTCGACCTCTACGGCGAGGTGACCGTGACGATCGGGACGAGCCCGCAGGGACAGGGGCACGAGACGACGGCGGCGCAGGTGACCGCCGACATCCTCGGCTGCAGCCCCGACCAGGTCCATGTCGTGGCCGGTTACAACAAGGCGGCGAACACCTACGTCGGCTTCTCCGGCACCTACGCCAGCCAGTTCGCGGTCACCGGCCTGGGCGCCGTGATGGGCGCGGCGGAGCGGCTGCGAGGCGAGATCATCAAGGTCGGCGCGTGCATGCTCGGCGCCGAGGAGTCCGACATCGAGCTGGCCGACGGCTTCGTCCGCCTCGCCGCGAACCCCGACGCGGCGATCCCGTTCATCGGCATCGCGGCGACCGTCTTCGCGAACGTGGCCGAGCTGCCCGGCGAGCTGGCCGACTCGGTCACGCTCAACTGCCGCTACGTATACCGGCCGCCGTTCACCGTTCCCGACCACGAGACCAAACGCGGCAAGCTCACGCTCACCTATGCCAGCCAGGTGCACGCGGCGGTCGTGGAGGTTGACGACGAGACCGGTCAGGTCACGATCCTCGACTACGCGGCCGTCGACGAGTGCGGTCGCAAGGTGAACCCGAAGATCGTCGAGGGACAGGTGCACGGCGCGACCGGGCACGGCGTCGGGGCGGCGCTGTATGAGACCTTCGAGTACGACGGCGACGGCCAGCTCCTGAACTCGACGTTCGGGGACTACCACGCGGCGACCTCGCTCGACGTCCCGCACATCCGCACCGGCGAGATCGAGTGTCCCTCCCCGTTCACCCCCAACGGCGCGAAGGGCATGGGCGAGGGCGGCGGCGCGCCACTGTCGACGATCGCGTCCGCGATCGAGGACGCCCTGCCGCCCGGCGCCCACATCGTCTTCGACACCCACAACAACTCGGAGCGCGTCCACGAGCTGCTGCGCAGCGCTGCGCAGGCCGGGCCGCGCGGCGTGGAGGTGATCTCGAGATGATCGTCAGCGGCGAGATGACGGTGGCGGCGGCGCGCGAGGATCTGTGGGCGGTGCTCAGCGACCCGGAGCGTCTCGCGCAGGCGCTGCCCCGCGCCGGCGACGTGACGGTCGAGGACGAGACACATTTCAGCGCGGTCGCGCACCCGATCACGGCCCTCGGCGAGACCCGCGTGGCGATGGAGTTCGAGATCAGCGAAGCGCGCCCGGGCGAGTTCGTGCGGATCGCCGGGTCGGGCAGCTCCGGCGAGAACCTGATCGCGCTCTCGATCGCGCTGACGCTGGCCTCCGAGGGCGAGGGCACGAAGGCGAGCTGGCAGGCGGAGCTCTTCGCTCGCGGCGTGCTGGCCTCGCTGCTGCAGCGCGGACTGGGCGAGCTGCTGCGCGAGCAGGTCGACGCGGTGCTCGCGGCGGGCGCGCTGCTCAGCGGGGCGGGTCGCAGCTGAGGTGACGAGCGGGCTGACCAGACTTGCCGGGACCGGGGTCGCTGAAGGTCACCGGACGCTCGCCGACCGCGCGTTCGTGGCGCTGCACGACGCGATCGTCGCGGGGCACCTCGCGCCCGGCGAGCGCCTGCCGATCGAGGAGCTGGGGGTCGCGCTCGGGATGAGCGCGATGCCGATCCGGGAGGCCCTGCGCCGTCTCGACGCCGCCGGCCTGGTCGAGAACATCCCTCATCGCGGCGGCCGCGTGACGGAGCTGTCGATCCCCGATCTCGCCGAGGTCTACGAGGCGCGGCTGGCGCTCGAGCCGCTCGCCGTGCGACGGGCGGCGGAGCGCTTCGGCGAGGCCGAGTCGGCGCTGGCGACCGAGCGGCTGGCGGCGCTCAACGAGCTTCCCGACGACAGCTCGCCCGAGACCTGGGCCGCACACACGGCGTTTCACTTCGCGCTCTACGACGCCGCCGATTCGCGCTGGCTGCTGCGACTGATCGAGCCGCTGTGGGAGACAAGCCAGCGCTACCGCCTCGCGGCGAACGTCGCGCCGCGGCTGCGTGCGCGAAGCGACGAGCACGACGCGATCCTGCGGGCCTGCATCGACCACGACGCCGATCTGGCCGCGCGCTCGCTGTACAACCACCTGACACGGACCGCGAACATCGTCTCACGGGCGATGGGCGGCAGCACGCTGTTCGAGCCGCTCCAGGAGTCCTAGGTGTCGTCCGGCCCCGACCACCGGCTGGAGCGCCGGCGCAGGGCGAAGTACGTTCGACGACGCCGGGTCGCCGCCGCGGTCGTGGCGGTCGTGGCGGCGGCCGTGGTGGTGACCGTCGTGCTGGGCACCCAGGGAAGCCCGGCGGCGCGCGCCCCCGCCGCCAAGCACGTCGCCGCGGCCCGGCGGGTCGTCCACGACGGCCCGCACGGGACCGAGGCGGTGCCGATCCTCATGTACCACGTGATCGCGGCCGCGCCGGCCGACGCGCCTTTCCCCGGGTTGTATGTCCTGCCCAGCCTGTTCGCGGCGCAGATGCAAGCCCTGGCCGCCGCCGGCTACCACGCCGTGACGATGAACGAGATGTACGACAACTGGCACTACGGGCGCCCGCTACCGCGGGGCAAGCCGATCGTGATCAGCTTCGACAACGGCTACGCGAGCCAGTACACCTCGGCCTTTCCCGTGCTGCGCTCGCTCGGCTGGCGCGGCGTCGAGAACCTGCAGCTGAGCGGGCTCGGCCCATCCGAGGGTGGCCTCTCCCGCCATCAGGTGCGACTGCTCGACCACGCCGGCTGGGAGCTCGACACACAGGGCTACAGCCACGCCGACCTGGTCGCGCTCACACCGAGCGAGCTGCACTTCCAGGTCGCGGTCGCCCGCCAGCGCATCCGCGCCCTCTACCACGTCAAGGCCGAGTGGTTCTGCTACCCCTCGGGGCAATACGACGCGGCGGTGATCGCGGCGGTCAAGGCAGCCGGCTTCCGCGGCTCGACGACGGTGGTGAAGGGCTGGGCCAGCCCGAGGGAGAACCCGTACACGCTCCCGCGGCTCGAGGTGCTCGCCGGGACCAGCCCGCAGTCGCTGCTCGCCGAAATCGCCGCGATCCGCACCTATCCGCCGCCCGGCCCCTCGTACATCACGTAGTGCCCGTGTAGTGGCCCGGCACAGACTCGTGGCCGTGGCGGGGGCGGTGATCCTGCTCGCCCTCGCGGCACTCGCGCTCCGCGAAGCGCTCGGCGGCTCGCGGTCGCCGGCGCCGCCGCGGCAGGTGCCGGCGGCGCTGATGCTCGCGGCGCCCGCCGGGCCGGCGATCGCGATCGCACGCGACCCGATCGGCCTGAGCGTCGAGTACCCGCTGCTCGTGCGCGACCTCGGCCGCGGCCGCTGCCCGCCGCCGGCGTTCGTGCACGCGATCACGGCGCTCGGCCTGCCGACGCTGCGCATCGGCGGCGACTCCCAGGATGAGGTGGCGCCCGCCGGCGTCGCGGCGCACGCGGGCCTCAGCGACCTGCCGGCGGACTTCTGGGAGCAGCTGGGGTGCCTGGAACGCGAGACGCGAATCCCCGTCGTCGTCGGGCTGAACGTCGCCTGGGGCAACCCGGCGTGGGCCGCCGAGATTGCGTCAGCAGCGCGTGCCGCGGTGCCGCGCTCGCGGCTGAGCTTCGAGCTCGGCAACGAGCCGGACATCTACGGCGACCCGGTGCCGTGGTGGAACGGGCGGGCGCTGGTGCGAAGCCGGATGCCGTGGCGGACCTACCTCGCGCGCGTCAAGGCGCTCGCGGCGGCGCTCGAACCGGGGAGCGCGCTCGAAGGGCCCGACCTCGCCTCCGGGCGCTGGGAGGCGAGGGTGCCCACGCTGATCGCGACGCTGCACTACCGCACGCTCGACGCCCACTTCTACCCCCTGGACGGCTGCCACGACAAGAGCGGCGGCGCGGCCACGCTGCTCAGCCGCCAGATCCAGACCAAGCTCGACGAGCGTGTGAGGCTGGCTCGCGACGCGCACGCCGCCGGGCTCCAGGCCGTCATCTCGGAGGCCAACACGATCAGCTGCGGCGGGCTCGCGGGCGTCTCGGACAAGCCGGTCGCAGCGGTCTGGGGGGTGCGGCTGGTCCTGCAGGCGCTGCGCGACGGCTTCGCTTCCGTGCGCCTGCATTCGAGCGGGGGGCCCTACGACCCGTTCGTGGTGAGCGGCGGCAGGGTGCTGGTGCGGCCCCTCTATGCGGCGATGCGAGCTGCCGCCGGTCTGCTGACGCCGGGCGCCGTGCTGCGCGCGATCCCCAACGCCACGAGCTTCGACGCCGTCGCGATCACCGCAGCGGACGGCGCGAGGAATATCGTCCTGAGCAACTACGGCGCGACGGTCGCACGGGTGGCGCTCGAGACGGCGGCGCCCGCGCGCGTGCTGACGATCGAGGCCCGGGCGCCGGCCATCCGGAGCGCCACCGTGATGCCCGACGCCATGCGCCTGACGGTCGAGCTGCCGCCGAACTCCGTGGACGCGATCACGCTCGCGCGAGGCGCCGGCTACGCGGCCGGGGCGAGCACGTAGATCCTCACGGTGCCGCTCGGGAAGGCGGTGCCCGCGAAGGAGGCGACTTCGTAGCGGATGCCGCGGTAGCTGACCGGCCCGCTGGCGGGCACATCGACCGGCCCGGCGAAGCTGCCGGCGAGCTGGCGGTGACCGGTGCGAACGAGCACCGGGACGCGCGTCAGAGCCCTGACCAGGACCGTGAAGCTCTGTGCGCTCTGAACCGAGAACTCGGCGAGCGCGAGCACCCCGCCGGCAGCGTCGCGGATCACGCGGTGCAGCGGCGCGAGTGCGGGCCCCGACGTGCCGGCGTCGGCGATCACGCGGCCGCCCACGAGCACGCGCAGCCGCGCGAAGCCGCCGCCGGCGACCATGCCGCTGACGATCCTGGCGGCACCCGGGTAGTCCGCAGCCTCGAGCTCCTGCGGCAGCGCCTGATCGAGCGCGAGCGTGGTCTCGGCGGGGACGACGGGAGGGCCGCTCCGCAACTCGTCGTAGGCGCGCCTCGCGACGTCGGCGAGCACATCGACGCGCACCTGCGCGCAGCTGCTGTGTACAAGCGCCGCCGGCGGGCGGTGGAAGAGCAGCGAGATGCGCAGCGTGCCGGAGGGGAAACGACCGTCGCTGAAGCTCGCGACGAGGTAGCGGACGCCGTGGATCACGACCGCGCCGCGGGCCGGCAACGACACGCTGCCGGCGGCGATGTCGCTCATCACCGTGCGGCCGCGGTAGCGCATCACGACGTCGGCCCCAACCAGCCGCTGCGCGAGCTTGCGATAGCCGGCGTCGTCCTGGATCGACATCACGAAGCTGCCGACCACGCGCCCGCCGAGACGCAGCGATCCGCGGACCGGCGCGAGGACCAGCGGCCCGCCGAAATCGTCGAGCAGCGCTCCGTCGCGGAGCACCCGCAGGCGAACGATGTGCTCGTGGTTGTAAACCAGCGCGAGCACCTCGGCGCGCACGCTCGCGACGTCGTCGGCGGCGACCGCGTCGATGAGCGTCCGGTCGCCCTCGATCGTGCGCACGGCGTTCTTGACGGCGTTGCCGTCGCTCTCCCCGAGGTTGATCAGATGCGCCGCCGTGAACGCCGTGCCGAGGTAGGCGCCGTCGGTGGCCGAGCCGCAGCCCGCCGCGGTGCCAGGCCCGATCGCGCCGATCACGAGCAGCGCCACGATCGCCGCGATCGCCGCCGCGGCGAGCAGCGAGGTGGCGATCCGGGCGCGCTCCGACATGCCGCGACACCGTAGCGTCCCAGGCGCTGCGAGGCCGCGCCTGCAAAAAACCGCAAGGTGCGGAACCGCGCCGTGATCGAGTCCGGTGCGGGCTCTATCGTGCCGACGATGACCGGGCTGTCTCGGAGCGATGGCACCGACGGCACGCGAGCGCGGGCGGCTGGCGCGCGACGCACCAGCTGGTTCTCCCGCGCCAAGCTCGAAGTGCGGCGCAGCGAGGACCAGGAGGCCGAGGTTCGCGAGCAGCTGTACGCGCGGCGCGCCGAGCCCGAGCGCAGCGTGCGGCGAGTCGAGCGGATCCAGCCACCCGCCCGCGTTGAATGGATCGAGCGTCCCGAACCGACCGAGACGGCCGGCGAGCGCGTAGCGGACCGCCCGGCCGCCTGATCGCAGCGCCCCTGGGTCGCACCGGGGCGTGACGCCGCGCGCCCTCGGTCGCGCCGGCGCGTGACGCCGCGCGCCCCGCCGCGAGACTCAGGAAACTCACAGCCAACGGCGCGACAATCCGTGCATGAACGCGGATGACCAACGGGTGCGCGTCCTCGTCGTCGACGACGAGCCCAACATCGTCGACGTGATTTCGATGGCGCTCCGGTTCGAGGGTTTCGAGGTCGAGTCGGCCGCGACCGGCGCCGACGCGATCGCCGCCGTCGCCGCGCGCCGACCCCAGCTGCTGGTGCTGGACGTGATGCTGCCCGACATCGACGGCTTCGAGGTGGCCCGGCGTCTCGCAGGCGCGCGCGCCGAGGTGCCGATCATCTTCCTGACCGCACGCGACTCGACCGAGGACGTCGTCCACGGCCTGACGCTCGGCGGCGACGACTACGTCACGAAGCCGTTCAGCCTCGAGGAGCTGGTCGCGCGGATCCGTACCATCCTGCGCCGCTCCGGCCTTTCCGACCAGAACGGCTCGACGCTCACCTTCGCCGACCTCGAGCTGGACGAGGACACCCACGAGGTGTCGCGCGCGGGGCGCCCGATCGAGCTGACCGCAACCGAGTTTCGCCTGCTGCGCTACCTCATGCTGAACCCGCGCCGGGTGCTCACGCGTCCGCAGCTGCTCGACCACGTCTGGAACTACGACTTCGGCGGCGACGCGAGGGTGCTGGAGACCTACATCAGCTACCTGCGCAAGAAGATCGACGCCGGCGGACCGCCGCTGATCCACACGGTGCGGGGCGTCGGCTACGCGCTGCGGCTTCCCAGGAGCTGAGCCGGGCATGTCGCTGCGGGCGCGACTGCTGGTCGGCCTCGTCGTGCTCACCGCCGCGGGGCTGGTGATCGCCGGCGTCGTCACCTACGCGGCCGAGCGCTCGTTCCTGGTCTCGCGCGTCGACCAGCAGCTGACCGGCAACGTGAACAGCTTCGAGGATGTGCTCGACGGCGACCTCGGCCTCGTCAAGGCCGCCGCTCCCGGCGGAGGCGGCGGGGGCTTCGGCGGCGCACCGCTGTTTCCCGGCAGCGGCGGCGCTCCCGCCCCGGGCGGGCCGGGCACGCAGGTGCTGCTGCCACCCGGCACCTACGGCATCTACCGGCCGGCGAGCGGCAGTACGCGCCTCTACGAGGTCCCGCCCAACCTGTCCAAGCCGACCCTGGCGGCCGGTATCCCGTTGAGCACCCCGGGTCACCTGCGCCTGCGCACCGTCAACTCGGTCGCCGGCTCAGGGCTGCAGTACCGGGTGCTAGCGAAAGCCAGCGACACCGGCTCCGGCACGCTGATCATCGCGATCCCGCTCAACGACGTCGGCCAGACGCTCACCCGGCTTCGCAACGTCGAGTTGATCGTGATCGCCGCCGTACTGGCGGCGCTCACCGCGCTCGCCTTCCTTCTGATCCGGATCGGGCTGCGGCCGCTCGACCGGATGGGTGCGACCGCCGGTGCGATCGCCGCCGGTGATCTCTCGCGCCGCGTCAGCCCCGCCGACCCGCGCACCGAGGTCGGGCGGCTCGGCCTCGCGCTGAACGCGATGCTCGGACAGATCGAGCAGGCGTTTGGCGAGCGCCAGGCCAGCGAGGATCGCCTGAGGCGCTTCCTCTCCGACGCCTCGCACGAGCTGCGCACACCGCTGACCTCGATCCGCGGCTACGCCGAGCTGTTCCGGATGGGTGCGACCGCGGGCGGCGAGGACAACGCGAAGGCGATGGCGCGGATCGAGGAGGAGGCGACAAGAATGGGGATCCTGGTGGAGGACCTGCTCGCCCTGGCACGCCTGGACGAGATGCCGCGCAGCCGTCGCGAGCCCGTCGACCTCGAACCGCTGCTGCAGGACGCCGCCGCGGACGCCCGCGCCGCCGCGCGCGACCGCGAGGTGACGGTGACGCTCTCCGGGAAGCACGTCGTCAGCGGCGATCCGTCGCAGCTTCGCCAGGTCCTCGCCAACCTGATGCGCAACGCGCTCACACACACCCCCGCCGGCTCGCCGATCGAGCTGTCGGCCAGCGGCGAGGACGGGAGCGTCACGATCGAGGTGCGCGACCACGGCCCGGGCCTGCCGGCGGGCTCGCACGAAAACGTGTTCGAGCGCTTCTGGCGCTCCGAAGGCGGTCGCGAGCGCGGCAAGGCGGGCGCCGGGCTCGGGCTCGCGATCGTCGCGGCGATCGTCGAGGCCCACGACGGCACGATCAGCGCGCAGAACGCGCCCGGCGGCGGGGCGCTCTTCAAGATCGTGCTCGCGGCGCCGGCGGCGCCTTAGCACGGACCCGCGACGAGGCACGCCGGCGTGAAAGGCTTGGCGGACGTGACAGCGCTCCCAGACCGAAATGCCGGGCCCGGCGCTCGCGCAGGCGGAGCCTCCCGGCCCCACTCCGGGCGAACTGACTTCGGCCTCGAGCGGCTGCGGGTGCGCGGGTTTCGCTCGGCGCTCGATGTCTCGCTCGCACCCGGCGCGTTGTGCGCGCTCGTCGGCGAGGCCAACGCGGGCAAGTCGAATCTGCTGCTGGCGATTCGTGCGCTGCTCGATCCCACCGCCGCCCACTTCGAGGCTGCCGACGCCGCGCCGGGGGGCGACGGTCAGATCGCGATCGTTGGAACGCTGGTTGACGGCGGCGAGATCACGCTCACCGCCGGGCCGCCCGGGTCGCCACAGCGCACCGGCGCTCCCGCACCCGCGGTGGCCTTCCTCCCGGGCGAGCTGCGCACCGGCCTGCTGCTCGCGCCCGGCGGCCACAGCGAGGGCGGCGAGTTCGCACGGCCCTACGCCCGCTTTGCCGACGTGCTTGCCGAGCAACTCGGCGCGGGCGGCGACGGTTCGGCCACGGGCCCCGCCGTGTCATTCGTCGGCGCACTGGAAGCGTGCTGTGAGACGGGCATCCGGGGCCTGGTCCTGCTGATCGAGGAGCCCGAGCTCTACCTGCGACCGCAGGCACAGCGCTACCTCTACAGGCTGCTGCGGCGGTTCGCCGAGATCGGCAACCAGGTGCTCTACTCGACGCACTCGCCGAACTTCCTCAACGTCGCGCGCCTCGAGGAGCTCGCACTCGTGCAGCGACATCCGCACAGCGGCACGAGTGTGCGCCAGCCGCAACCGATCACCCCGGACGATGACTTCCGAGTGCTCACCGAGTTCGACGCCGAACGCAGCGAGTTGTTCCTGGCCCACGCCGCGCTGCTGGTCGAGGGAGCGACGGAGAAGCTCGCCTTCCCGTTCGTGTTCGCCGCACTCGGTCACGACCTCGACCACGAGGGGATCTCGATTATCGCCTGTGGCGGCAAGTCGAACATCCCGCTGTTCGCGCGCGTCTGCCAGGCGGCGGGCGTGCCGTTCGTCGCCGTCTACGACCGCGACGCGCCAGCGGGGAGACGCCCGCCGTACTCGGTCGCGCGGCTCAACGCGATGATCACCCAGCTCGCCGGCCCCGAACGGACCGTGATCTTCGCGCCCGACTTCGAAGCCGCGGCCGGACTGAGCGGCCACCACCACAAGCCCGAGCAGGCGTGGCGACGCCTGCGCTCGCTGCGACCCGAGCAGATTCCGGCGCCCCTGCTGGAAGCGGTGCGACGCGTGCTCGCGCTCGCGCGCGAGGCCTGACGCCACCGCGAGCCGCTTGCGTCCGCGGCCGGCGGGCTCAGGACTGGGGCGGGATCACGGCGGGGGCGCCGAACTCGACCAGGCAGGCCGGGAGCGCGACCGAGCGGTCCTCGCGCTGGTGGTTCTCGAGCAGCGCGATGATCGTGCGCCCGACGGCGACCGCGGTGCCGTTGAGCGTGGCGGCGGTGACCGGCCGGCCGCTCGCGCCACGCACGCGGATCTCGAGCCGCCGTGCCTGGAAGTCGGTCGTGTTCGAGCAGGAGGTCAGCTCGCGGTAGCGCTGCTGGCCAGGCAGCCAGGCCTCGCAGTCGTACTTCTTCGCGGCGGACGCGCCGAGGTCGCCGACCGCGATGTTGACGACGCGGTACGGGATCTCCAGCTCGCGCAGCAGCGCCTCCTCGATCGCCAGGATCCGCTCGTGCTCCGCCGCGGCCTCCTCGGCGGTCGTGAAGACGAACATCTCGACCTTGTCGAACTGGTGCACCCGGAAGATGCCGCGCGTGTCCTTGCCGGCCGCACCAGCCTCCCGGCGAAAGCACGACGAGAAGCCGGCGTAACGGAGCGGCAGCGAGGCGGCGTCCAGGATCTCGCCGGCGTGCAGCGAGGCGAGCGCGACCTCGGAGGTGCCGACGAGGAAGAGGTCGTCCTGCGGCAGGCTGTAGATCTGCTGCTCGGTGTCCGGCAGGAAGCCCGTGCCGTAGAGCGCCTGCTCGCGGACCAGCACCGGCGGCAGCACCGGCTCGAAGCCCTGCGCGCGCAGCCGTTCGAGCGCCCAGCGCACGAGCGCCAGCTCGAGCAGCACGAGGTCGCCCTTGAGGTAGGCGAAGCGCGAACCGGACAGCCGGGCACCCGCCTCCATGTCGATCAGCGCCCCGGCCAGCTCGAGGTGATCGCACGCCGGCCCGGCGTCGCGCGGCTCGCCGACGGTGCGGATCACCGTGTCCTCGTCGGCGGCGTCCGGCGCCGGCAGGTTGGGCAGCGCGATCAGCGCCGCGTGCAGCTGGGCGTCCGCGGCCGCCAGCTCCTGCTCGAGCTGCTTCTCACGCTCACCGACTTCGCGCATGCGCGCGATCGCCTCCGCCGTGTCGGCACCATCGCGCTTGGCCCGCGCGATCTCCTCGGAGGCCTGGTTCTTGGCGGCGCGCAGCGTCTCCAGCTCAGGCAGCAGCGTGCGCCGGCGGGCATCCAGATCCACGACCGCGTCGACGCCGGCGGCGAGCGCCTCGCCGCGGCGCGCGAGGGCGGCGTGGACGTCATCGGTCTGCTCGCGGATCAGCCTGAGGTCGAGAACAGTGGCTCCCAAGCGTTCGCCGCGGCCACACGTGCTGCGGGGGCGCCGGTCGCGGCTGCGCGAGCTGCGGGGGCGCGGGCCGCGGCCACGCCAGCTGCGATTGCCGCGTTGAGATGGCGTCGCAACGGCACTAACCGGAACAGGAGTTGCTCGAACCGATCGTCGGCGTGTGCGGCGCCTCGCGGCCGGCGTACTCGGCGAGGAAGCGCGCGACCGCCATCGCGTCGGTGCCGACGACGATGTTCTGGGGC